>CAKTQE010000065.1 GCA_934593275.1 uncultured Oscillospiraceae bacterium
GGCGGATGTGCTGACCTTTGAGCGGGGGGTGGAGGACTTCACCCTGGCCTGCGGCACCGGCTGCGGCTCCACCGCCTGCGTTCTGTGGAAGCAGGGATTGCTGCCGGAAAACCACCTGGAAGCCCGTGTCCCCGGTGGAAAACTAGGCGTGACCATTGTCGGAGAAAACCGGGTAGAGCAGCTGCTTCTGGAAGGCCCCACGGAAATTACGGAGGTATTGGAAAAATAATGTTTCGCTCCATTTTTCGTCCCTACGGCCTGGTCTGGACCATACTCAATACCGTTACGGATATCCTGGGGCTGAGCCTGCTGTGGCTTCTCTGCTCCCTGCCCATTGTGACCGTTGGCCCTGCCACCACCGCCCTGTATGACGCGGCGGTCCACGGCATCCGCTACAAAGAGGCCGGGGTCTACCGGCGGTTCTTTAAAACATTCCGGGCTGAGTGGAAAACCGGCATTCCTGTGACTCTGCTGTGGGGCGCAGTGCTGGTGGGCCTGGGCTATGTGATGACGGTGCTGCTGGTAATGGCCCAGCAGGAAAGCCGGTTTACGGTTTACGCCGGGGTCTACTTTGGCATTTCTCTGCTGCCTCTGGCCTGTGCCTGTTGGAGCGTCACCGTGTTGTCCCGGTTTACATTTTCCTTTTGGAATCTGACGAAAACTGCCCTGCGCATAACCCTGGGGCAGCTGCCCCGGTCTTTCTGCATGGCGGCAGCCACGGTGGGTCTCCTTTGGTTCACCCTCCACTACCCCATCTGGGTCTTTGCCGCCCCCGCTTGCCTGGTCTTAGTGTGGTCGGTGTTCACAGAGCCGGTATTTTCCAAGCTGGGCGGCGGACTTACTGTCCATCAGGAAGAGGAATAGGCAAAGATTTTAAGCAAAGTGTACAATGTCCATGCCAAAATTTTGGCATGGACATTTTTTACGAAAAGCAATTCTAAAATTTGTACACTAATTATTTGCCATTTTCAATTATATCTTGTATAATATTATCGTTACGTCAACTGGAAAGGAGCTGAAACACAATGATTCAGAATTTGAATCAGGTGAACTTTCAGGGATTTGGTACGGTCCTTCCGGAGCGGGCGCAGACGGTAGCCACTGTTCCGAAAAACGCCGTTCAGATCAAGCTGCCCCAGCCGGAGTCCGCGGTCTATCGGACAAAGGCGGATACGCTTTTGGGCTGCTCCGGAAATATGTGTGTTCTTTCCGTCAGCAAGGACGGAGAAACCTATCAGCATTACTATTTGGACAAGTCCGTTTCCATTTGCCCGGGGGTGCTGTACTCCCTGAGCGTTTATAAAAATGAAGCCACGGTGACCCTCTCTACCGAGGAACAGCCGGAGCGTGTGGGGGTGGACGTGAGCCGCAGTATGCGCATTGACAGCCAGCTGCGGGTGGCGGGGATCTACACCTTTTTCTATCAGGAAAAGGAGCAGGGCTTCCTGTTCCCCGGAGAGTCCCACCCCATGCCGGAGCTGACCTATGTGGACCAGGGGATCCTCCACTCCGTGGCCGATGGCCAGGATTGGACCCTGCACCAGGGGGATGCCATGCTCTATGCCCCCAACCAGTGGCATATGCAGTACGCGGACATCGGGGTAGCCCCCCGGTTTGTGACCATCTCCTTTGATTTGGACGGCGGTGATCTTAGGAGTCTCTATGGCCGGAAGCTGGCCGTCCCCCAGGAGGCAGTGACCCTGCTGCAACAAATGCTCCGGACCCAGGAGCGCATGGACCCCTACTCCACGGATATGCTCATGGCCCAGCTGACCATGCTGCTGCTCCACCTGCTGCGCCAGGCCCAGTCCCCCTCGGGGGTCAAGCTCCAGGGTACCAACACGGTCCACAGCGAAAACGAGATCATCCGCCATGCCCAGCAGTATATTTCTGCCCACATCCGGGAAAAACTCTCCGTCCGGCTCATTGCCCAACAGGTGGATGTCAGCCCCAGCTATCTGACGGTGCTGTTCCAGAAGAATCTGCAAATCTCCCCCGGTGAATACATCCGCCGCATCAAGCTCCAGGAGAGCAAGCAGATGATCCGGGAAAACAACCTGAACTTCACGGAAATCGCCGCCGCTCTGCAATACTCCACGGTTCACCATTTCTCCCGCCAGTTCAAAGAAAAATTCGGCATCACCCCCACAGAATACGCCCGCTCTGTGCGGTAAAACCCCCAAAAAGTTCAAGAAAGGCCCGCCGTGGAAAAACGGCGGGCCTTTTGGGCAAGAGAGAGAATTTAATTGACAATTGACAATTGACAATTGACAATTTGGGGGAGAGTGGACAGTTGACAGTTGACAGTTGGAGATAGTTGAGAAGCAATACCTTTTGGGTGGCGATCATAGTCGTATTTGTGGAGGATTATATCAAAAATCGTATAATTTCTACGTTTTATATCACTTTTTGTTTCCAAAACACGAAAAACGCTGTACATTACTGTAGGGGTGGTGCTTCGCGCAGCGAATCAGAATTTATTGATTGCCGGGGCAATCACACCGCAATTCTATCGGCAATCTGCCGCCCGCCACGTTTCGAATACAACCTGTGCAGGAGAATGGTATAACTCAAAACATGGTGTACCCACTGTAGCGGCGGCAATCTGCCGCCATTGGCCGTAAGGCCACTCGTTGGACGTTCGTATCCGTAGCATCCCACAGGGCCAGCCCCTGGCGGGCCTGGAATGGCGTTGGGTCAACGCCGCGACATTGTTCCGTATATTGGGTGATACCATTCAGCGCATCGGAACGGCACACAGTTCTTTCCGAATCTGCTAAAAAATTGTAACGAAATCCCTTTTCGCAAGTCCTATAGATAGAAAGGAGGCGAAGCAGTGGAAGATTATGAACAAATATATGCTCTTTACTTTCAGGATGTCTACAGATATGTCTGCGCCCTGAGCCGTGACGCAAATCTTGCCGAGGAAATAACCCAAGAGACCTTTTTCAAAGCATTAAAATCCTTGGACTCTTTTCGGGGGCAATGCAGGCTCTATGTTTGGCTTTCCAAATTGCCAAACACACCTATCTGTCCCACCTGAAAAAGCGAAAAGAGCCGGAAAACGAAGAACCGCTGAGCAATTCTGTAGAGGAAATGATGCTCGAGAAAGAATCCGCGTTCCAGATCCATCAGGCACTTCACAACCTGTCGGAGCCGTACAAAGAGGTGTTTTCCCTGCGTGTACTGGGAGAGCTATCTTTCCGGCAAATCGGACTTTTATTCGGAAAAACAGAGAATTGGGCGCGTGTGACGTACCACCGCGCAAGACTCAAAATCAAGGAGGAATTTGAATGAATTATCCCTGTGGATTGATCCGGGATTTGCTTCCGCTCTATCACGACGATGTGTGCAGCCCGGAAAGCCGCGCCGCAATAGAATTGCACTGCACCGGCTGCCCCGATTGCAAAAAAATATTGGATGATCTCCGCTCCATGCCGGAACCGCACATGGCTGTGGCAGAGTCAGCACCATTGGTTCCTATACAAAAGAGATGGAACCGTGAACGGAAATTATTTCTATGGATCGGTCTTGGCATTGCAATTGCCGTCCTGCTGCTGTTTGGGGCAATTACCCTTTTGAGAGAATGGAAGTGCGTCCCCATGGGGAAAGAGGACATGGTTGTGACGGACGTTTACCAAACCTCTGACGGATTGATTCATATTGATTATGACGACTTGTATGATTTGAATTATTACAGCACCTGGATAGAGGTCGGCAGTGACGGCTACGGCTATATTTCGGCCTATCGCCCCATTCTGGCAAAGAAAACAAACCACCATTCCAGAGGAACGGCCGGCGTGGCTTTCGACCCGGACAGTGCCTTTGCGTTCCTCAATGACGAAACCCACACGCCTGTAACAAAAGTCTATCTCGGAATCAAGAACGACCCGGAGAACTCCATCCTGGTCTGGGAAAAAGACATGGAAGTCCGCACCGCCACCGCCCAGGAGGAAGCCAACTGGAACAGACAAACGGCACAAATCGCAGCCCCCTCCTCACCCTGACCACCAGCAACGGGGAAGTCCAAGGATTCTGTAAACCCATTCCAGACTCCCAATTGCGGAATGTAGACAATTCTGGGAACACTTTACTCCGCAGACTGCCGTCACATTTTGTTAAAGATTTGCGAATAATTCCTATATTGACAAACAACTTGATCTGATGTATAGTAATTCGCGATTGAGTCGCAGATTGGAAGTGACTATATGGCGAAATACTTGACAAAGCAGCGTAGGCAACTGTCGAGTTATCTGGAACAGCACACGGACGAGCTTCTGACTGTCCAAGATATATCCCAGGCATTAGACGGAATCAGTGTCAGTGCCGTCTATCGGAATCTGTCTGCTATGGAAGAGGATGGGCTGCTGAAACGGACCATCCGGGAGAATACCAGGGAAGCGTTTTATCAGTACATTGCCGCTCCCGCTTGTAGGAATAGCCTGCATCTCTCCTGTCGGCTTTGCGGGAAAAGTATTCACTTAGGGGATCGAGAGACCAGGCAATTACTGGACTCCACATTGCAAACAACGGGTTTCCAGATTGACAAATCCGAAACCATTCTCTACGGCATTTGTGCCGATTGCCGATAATAATCAGGAGGTGTACATGATGGCAAAAAGCAAAAGAATCCTTGCGATGCTGATGGCTGTTGCCATTTTGGCCATCATCATCTCCTCTGCCCTTTTCCTGGCCGAGGAAGCCCATCACGATTGCATCGGTGACGGATGCCAGATCTGCTTCCAGATGAATGTCTGCCGGGGAATTCTGAAAAGCCTTTCCCTGGTGCTTCATGTTGCCGTGGCGGTGCTGTTGGCTGCCTGTATTTCATGCGGACGTTTCTGGAACTGTGATAAATCCGCACACCAGGTCACGTTGGTCACTCTGAAAGTTAAACTCTCCAATTAAGTTCAGAACAGATACAAGGGTGAGGTCTATTCTTTTGGGATAGGCTCTTGCGGCGTTGCCGTTCGCCCTTGTATTTTTGCGCCCATTTTACAAAATATGTTCTGATTATTGGAGGATCACTGATATGAAAAAAGTAATTTCCGTCCTGCTTGCAGTCCTGATGCTGATTGGAATGCTGAGCGGCTGCATGAATAAAACCGATGTTCCCACTTCTGAGGACATCTCCCCTGCTCCCCAGGCAGAAAACGTTCCGGCAAAGAAAATCCGTATTGTCACCACCATCTTCCCGGAATATGACTGGATCCGGGAGATTTTAGGGGACAAGGCTGGCAACGCAGAAATCACCATGCTGCTGGATAACGGCGTAGATTTGCACAGCTACCAGCCCACAGCAGATGACATCATCAAAATTTCCGACTGTGATCTGTTCATCTATGTCGGCGGTGCGTCTGATGGCTGGGTCGAGGATGCTTTGAAAAATGCGACCAACAAGGAAATGAAAGTCATCAACCTGCTGGAAGTGCTGAAAGATACCGTCAAGACTGAAGAAGCCGTTCCCGGTACGCAGGCAGAAGAAGGTCACAATCACGGATACTCCAACTTTGCTGACAGTGATGTTCAGGATAGAACCTTGTCTGACTGGGACGGCGATTGGCAGTCTGTGTATCCCTACCTGCACGATGGCGTTCTGGACGAGGTGATGGAGCGCAAGGCGGAAAACGGCAGCAAGACGGCAGAAGAATACCGTGCGTACTACAAGACCGGTTATAAGACGGATGTTTCGCAGATCACCATCGACGCCAAAAATAATACAATGTGCTTTGTAACAAACGGCGTTGCAGCAAAAGCAACTTATGAATACAAGGGCTATCAGATCTACGACTACGCGTCCGGCAGCAGAGGAGTCCGTTACTTCTTTGAAGCCGCAAGTGGTGATGCTGACGCACCGAAATATGTTCAGTTCAGCGACCACGGTATTGGGCCGGGCAAAGCCGAACATTTCCACATCTATTTCGGCAATGACGGTTTTGACGCACTCTCTCAGGAAATGGATAACTGGCCTACATACTATCCGGTGGATATGAGCGGCGAGGACATCAAGGAAGATATGCTGGAGCATGAGGAAAAGGAATACGACGAGCATGTCTGGCTGTCTTTGAAGAACGCCGAAACGCTGGTCGGTGCCATTTCCGAGTCTTTGCAGGAGCTTGACCCCGATAACAAGGACACCTACGCCGCCAATACAGCCGCCTATGTTGAAAAGCTGTCTGCCCTAGATGCGGACTATCAGACAGCCGTGGACGGTGCGACCTATAAGACCGTTCTGTTCGGCAACCGCTTTCCGTTCCGCTACCTGGTAGACGATTACGGTCTGAGCTACTACGCTGCCTTTGCGGGCTGCTCCGCCGAGAGTGAAGCCAGCTTTAAAACCGTTTCGTTCCTCGCTCAGAAGATGGACGAGTTGAATCTGCCCTGTGTGTTGACCATTGAGGGTAAGGATCACAGAATCGCTGAAACAGTTGTTGAAAATACGACAACAAAGGGCCAAAAAGTACTGACAATGGATTCCATGCAGTCCACGACCTCTAAAGATGTGGAAAACGGCACGACCTATCTCTCCGTTATGGAGCAGAACCTCTCCGTGCTGAAGCAGGCTCTGGGTTAATAGGAGGAACGTTTATGGCTCAGCTCACTTGTCAAAATCTCTGCGTCGGCTATGATGGAAGACCAGTCCTGCAAGGTCTCAATTTTGAGGTCTTTACAGGCGATTATCTCTGCATCGTAGGAGAAAACGGCTCCGGCAAGAGTACACTTATGAAAACGCTTCTCAGCTTGCAGTCACCCATCAGCGGCAGAATTTTGACAGGTGACGGGCTGCGTAAAAACGAGATCGGATATCTTCCTCAGCAGACGCAAGTGCAAAAGGACTTCCCGGCATCCGTGAGAGAAATCGTTCTCTCCGGGTGCCAGGCTCACATGGGTAGCCGCCCCTTTTACAGCAAAGAGGAAAAGCGGCTTGCCGAGGAAAGCATTCGGAAAATGGGAATAGACTCCCTGGCAAAGCGCAGCTATCGAACGCTGTCCGGCGGCCAACAGCAGCGTGTGCTGCTGGCTCGGGCGTTGTGCGCTACCCGGAAAATGTTGCTGCTGGACGAGCCTGTATCCGGGCTTGACCCCAAGGTGACGGTGGATATGTACCGGCTGATCCATGCGTTGAATCGCAAGGATGGCATCACCATGATGATGATCTCTCACGATATTGCCGCCGCAGTTCAATACGCCAGCCATATTCTGCACATTGGAGATAGGATTTTCTTCGGTACCAAAGCAGAATATCTCCAAAGTCCCCAGGGGCGACTCTTTGCAGTAGAGAACGGTGGTGAGACATGATGACTGCAATTCTGGAAAAACTGGCCCACTATTGGGCTTACCCCTTTGTTCAATACGCCCTGATTGTCGGTGTACTGATTGCCCTTTGTTCCTCGCTATTGGGGGTGACGTTGGTCCTGAAACGGTTTTCCTTTATTGGAGACGGCCTTTCTCATGTAGCCTTTGGTGCTATGGCCATTGCCGGGGTGTTGGGGCTGACAAATAACACGCCTTTCGTAATGCTGGTCACCATTGTCAGTGCGGTGCTGCTTCTGAAAACCGGACAGAATACCAAAATCCAGGGGGATGCCGCCGTGGCGATGATTTCCGTTGGGGCACTGGCCCTGGGCTATTTGCTGATGAATCTGTTCTCCACATCCAGCAACCTTTCCGGTGACGTATGCAGCACTCTGTTTGGCTCCACCTCTATTCTGACCCTTTCTAAGGAAGACGTGTGGCTCTGCATGGGAACATCCCTGCTGGTGGTGCTGGTATTTATCCTCTACTACCATAAAATCTTTGCGGTAACATTTGATGAGAACTTTTCCAAGGCCGTTGGGACTCCCGCAGAACGGTATAATCTATTGATTGCCGTGACGGTTGCCATTGTAATTGTGCTGGCAATGAATCTGGTGGGGTCTCTGCTGATTTCAGCGTTGGTGGTCTTCCCAGCCCTTTCTGCCATGCGCGTTTTCCAGAGCTTCCGGGCCGTGACAATTTGCTCCGCGGTGCTTTCTACCCTTTGCGCCGCATTGGGCATTCTGGTTGCGATTCTGGCAGGAACGCCGGTGGGTTCTACCATCGTTGCCGTAGACATTGCGTCCTTTTTCCTGTTCTACGGAATAGGCCGCCTGATTGGAGGAATTCGTGCATGAAACGATTGATCAGTTTTTTACTTGCCGCTGGGATGGCCCTCGGAATCACCGCTTGCGGAACCCAGGTGCCGGAATCAGCTACTGCGGAATCGGCGGACCCAACCACAATCGCATCCGACCCCACCCCACTGCCCACCCTGCCCCTGGAAACAGCAGAAACCATTGAGGCAGAAACAACAATGGTAGACCTGACCGTTTTAAGCAGCACCATGGTCTATGCGGAGGTATTCGCCATGATGTCCTCACCGGAGGAGTATGTAGGGAAAACCGTCAAAATGCGGGGGATCTTCAGCCGAGGTCAGCTTTACGCCGGAGACGGAAGTCTGAACGATGGCGACATGGTGTTTGCCTGTGTCATCCAGGATGCCACCGCCTGCTGCGCGCAGGGCATTCCCTTTGACCTGGCCGGTGACTACAGCTATCCACAGGACTACCCAACGTTGGGAGATACGATCACGGTGGTTGGAACCTTTGAAATCTATGAACAGAATGGATTGCAGTTTTGCAGACTTGGAAATGCTGAATTTGTACAGTGATCCGGTGTATTCCAAAGAATTCCAAAATCAAAAAGATGCACTGCACAAAACAGGAGACAGCTTTCTCCTGTGGAGCAGCCTTATATGTGATTTCTGTCCGACAGGCCGGAGATTTCCCTAGACTTTTCTTCAGATTCTGCCTCACGACAGACACCCTTGGTGTTCAGCTATCCCTCTCCCACTACCGGACGGGTTTGGATCTTTCACTCATTCAATTTTTGTCCATACTGGGCGCACTAAAAGGGCCACCTGACTTCATTTGAAACCAGGTGGCCCTTTTTTTGAATAATGAAATTCTATTTCCAATCCATTGCTACGAAGAAGCATTAAAGCCCAGAAAGTCCAGTGTTTTACGGGCTTTTTGAACCCATGAAATTATTCCCACTCGCCAAAAGAAACCGATTCCTAAACATTTCTGTTTTGGCTATTTGATTTCATTTGATTCCTATTGATTCGCATTATCCTTATCCGATGTGTTTTCTGAGTTTTTGCTATCAAAAAGCTATCAGAGTGTGCTATCACAGTGGAAAAAGTGTAATTTTCTGTATCTGTATTATACCAAGTTACCATTGAATGCGCAAGCTCTGTTTTCTAAAATCAAAAAATTATTGATTCTGGAAATCAAGCAGCCAATCCGCAATATCCACAATTTTTATCCCCTCATACTGGTACTCGTCATGCCGTGTGCGAGCAATCACCATTTTGGGGTAAGCGTCCTTGATTTGCAGCAGGGGCGAAACCTCCCTTGCAAAGGTCTTTTCGTCGCTGATATTATCGGAGACTTGAATATAGATTTTCTCGTTGCGTTTCATTGCAATAAAATCAATTTCCTTTTTGTAGAGAACGCCCACATAAACCTCATAGCCCCGCCGTAGCAGTTCAATGGCCACAATGTTTTCCAAAATACGGCCATAATCCATATTTTTCGTACCCAGCTTTGCATAGCGGAAGGTGTGGTCACTGAGATAGTATTTATCGTTGCTGGAAAGATACTTCTTGCCCTTAATGTCGTACCTACGGATTTTATAAAAGGCAAAGGCATTGCACAAATACTGTATATAGGCACTGACCGTCACATGGTTTGCTTTTTCCTTCAGGCTGCCGAAGGCATTCGTTATATTTCTGGCAGAAGTCAGATTGGAGATATTATCCATCAGGAAATCCACCAGTCCGTCCATAAGCTGCATATTTCGGATTTTGTATTTCTGTCGAATATCCCGAACAATCAGCGTGTCAAATACATCCGCAATGTAATCAAGCTTTGCTTCCTGATCTTTACTATCAATTCAACATAAACACAGCCTGCGTAGAATTGGTTTTTGACGATAGATGCCAGATTTCCATTGACTTCACCGCCGTTGAAAACGAAGTTGCCGATAACCGCTTTCAGCGGTCAGAGCTGGATTATCTGATCTACAACGACCCGCTTGCTTATGCCGATCTGATTCTGAACAGCAAGCTGAACGTCCTGTT
This sequence comes from uncultured Oscillospiraceae bacterium, assembly GCA_934593275.1. Classification (GTDB taxonomy): domain Bacteria; phylum Bacillota; class Clostridia; order Oscillospirales; family Oscillospiraceae; genus Faecousia. The sequence goes on from CAKTQE010000065.1 coordinate 10,163, forward strand.
TGAATAAACCGACATGAGCATAAACAGCAGCGTCCCGGTTCATAATGATTGGGCCGCTGCTTGTTATATCATTGTATTTTGCGAACTCATTCCTCGAACAGATACAGAAGATATCCGTAACCCTCTGCGTTCATCTTTGCGTAAGGCACAAAGCGCAGGGCCGCACTGTTGATACAGTAGCGCACGCCGTTGGGCGACTCCGGGTCGCCGGTAAACACGTGGCCGAGGTGGGAGTCTCCGGCGCGGCTTCTGACCTCCGTGCGGCGCATCCCGTGGCTCAGATCCTCTTTTTCCACTACGGCATGGCCCTCGATGGGCTTTGTAAAGGCAGGCCAGCCGCAGCCGCTCACGTACTTATCCGTGGAGGAAAAGAGCGGCTCGCCGGTGACGACATCCACATAGATGCCCTTTTCAAACTTATCCCAGAACTCGCCTGTGAAAGCGCGCTCCGTGCCGCTCTCCTGCGTAACACGGTACTGCTCCGCCGTCAGCTTGTCCCGGATGGATTCCGCCGCGGGCTTCTGATAGTCGCCCGGATCGATGCGCAGCCGGGAAAACAGCTCCATCTCCGCGCGCGGGATGTGGCAGTAGCCGTTCGGGTTCTTTTCGAGGTAGTTCTGGTGGTACTCCTCGGCGGGGTAGTAGTTCTTGAGTGGGCCGATCTCCACGAAGAACTTTTCACTGCGTCCCCGCTCGATCTCCGCGATGCGCTCCACCGTTTCCTTCGCGCTTTCGTTGGTGTAATAGACACCGGTCTGATACTGGCTGCCCCGGTCGTTGCCCTGCCGGTTCTCCACCGTGGGGTCGATCACATAGAAGTAGGCTAGCAGCAGGGCGTCAAGACTCACCTGCCCGGGGTCATACACCACCCGCACGGTCTCCCGAAAGCCGGTCTCTCCCTTGCAGACGGTCTTGTAATCGGCGTCCGCCTCGCAGGTGCCG
>CAKTQE010000066.1 GCA_934593275.1 uncultured Oscillospiraceae bacterium
GCAAGTTTTATCTTGTGGTGGTTCATTATCCCACGTAGTGGATTCCTCCACTACGCTGACGCTACGGTCGGAATAACAAAATGGGGGATGTATCTGGTTTTTATCGGTAACAGTCCCGTCCTTTCAGGTGCGGAACGGCACATATACAACCCCTGCGAAAAACCGGAACCACCCCCCGACATGTCATTCCGAGCGAACGCAGTGAGTCGAGGAATCTTCCCAAGTGGCAAGTTTTATCTTGTGGTGGTTCATTATCCCACGTAGTGGATTCCTCCACTACGCTGACGCTACGGTCGGAATAACAAAATGGGGGATGTATCTGGTTTTTATCGGTAACAGTCCCGTCCTTTCAGGTGCGGAACGGCACATATACAACCCCTGCGAAAAACCGGAACCACCCCCGACATGTCATTCCGAGCGAACGCAGTGAGTCGAGGAATCTTCCCAAGTGGCAATTTTTATCTTGTAGTGGTTCATTATCCCACGTAGTGGATTCCTCCACTACGCTAACGCTCCGGTCGGAATGACATAATGGGGGACGTTTTTTGCGTTTTCCCGAAACAGTTCCGTCCTTGGTAGGGCGTAACGGTACACAGGACATTCCGCCACGTAGCAATCGCTATCTCCACTCCATCGATAAATCTTTCCAATCTGGGTTGTTTTGCTGGACCAGTTTGATCTTTTTCTCCCTGCGCCAGTTTTTTATCTGTTTTTCTCGTTCGATTGCAGTCCGAACATCGGTAGTCACTTCATAATATACCAATTTGTCTACAGAATACTTACTGGTAAAACTTGGTACAATATGGTTTCTATGTTCATACAATCTGCGTTCCAAATTACTTGTTACACCAACATACAACACACTGTCACACCAGTTTGAAAGGATGTAAACATAGTAGCTGTTCATACGTACTCACCTTTTTCCGAAAGCACTTCTGTTTCTTTCCCGTATTATCCCACAATTTACCCGAAGTAACTTTTGATGGAACGTAATTTCAATTTCCACCCGGGTGGATTCCTCCACTCCGCTTGCGCTCCGGTCGGAATGACATAATAGGGGACGTTTTTTGTTTTTATCAGCAATATTTTCGTAATTTAAGGTGCAGAACGATACAGATACAACCCCTGTGGACAATCAGAGCCATCCCCCGACGTGTCATTCCGAGCGAACGCAGTGAGTCGAGGAATCTTCCCAAGTGACAATTTTTATCTTGTGGTGGTTCATTATCCCACGTAGTGGATTCCTCCACTACGCTGACGCTACGGTCGGAATGACATAATGGGGGACGTATCTGGTTTTTATCGGCAACAGTCCCATCCTTTCAGGTGCGGAACGGCACATAGTCCGTTCCCTATGGTTTCGCTGACAGGCGGTTTTTTTCAGCCAACGTATTCTGAGAACGTCCGTTTTTTACACAAACAACCCCAAATACGCCTCCAGGATGGGTTCTCCGAACAGGAGGGTGCATATGGCAGCGGCGGTAATGGCTGGACCCCAGGGGAAGAGGGGGGTGTTGGTGCGGCGGGTGGCGAGGAGGCCAAAGAGGATGCCAAGGATGCAGGCGGCGAAGAGGCACAGGAGGTTCCCTTTCCAGCCAAGGTAGAGTCCTGTGAGGAACAGGAGTTTGATGTCGCCGCCGCCCATGGCTTCTACGTTGCGGAGTTTTTCGTAGAGCAGCACCAGGGCCAGTAGACCCCCGGCTACCAGGAAGCCGCCCAGGAGGCTATCGAGCCAGAGGGATGCAGGGGCCTTTTGCAAAAGCAGGAACACCGGACGCAGCGCGAGTCCCAAAAGGATGCACCGGTCCGGGATCATATACCCCTCCAAATCCGCGAAAGCGCAGGTCAGCAGGATGCTGGAAAGAAAAGCGTATTCAAGGGTTTGGAGCGAAATATCATATTTCATCAGGAGGGCCACAAAGACCGCCGCCGTGGAGAGTTCCGCCAACAGGTGGGCGGGGGAGAGTTTTTTCCCGCAGTAGCGGCATTTTCCATGGGTTGCCAGAAAGCTCACCACAGGAATCAAGTCCCGGGGGGCCAAAACATGGCCGCAAGTGTCACAATGGGAGCGGCCTTTCAGCACCGATTCCCCATGCACCAGCCGCCAGGCCAGACAATTGAGAAACGAGCCAACACACAGCCCCAGAACCACCGCAAGGGTGATGCAGTAGGCGGTAATATAGGGGGTGGAATAAAGCATGGGGGCGGCTCCTTTCGATTGGAAAATTGACAATTGACAATTGACAATTGACAATTATTTGGGGGTCGGGTGGTTTTCGCATTTTTCGAAATGCGAAACGGTGATAGATGCGTTAAATATGCGGTAATACGGAACAAATGTATCGTAGGGTATTCAACCTGTGGGGGTGAATGGTATGACCCGATATACGGTACCCCCACTGTAGCGGCGGCAATCTGCCGCCAACCGGCCGCAAGGCCGGAACCGTGGTACGTTCGTATCCGTATCGACCCACGGGGCCAGCCCCTGGCGGGGCTGGATGGCGTTGGGTCAACGCCGCTACATTGCGTGTACCGTTGTACGTAACGGGTGTAGCGGCGGCAATCTGCCGCCAACCGGCCGCAAGGCCGGAATCGTGGTACGTTTGTATCCGCATCGACTCACGGGGCCAGCCCCTGGCGGGGCTGGAGTGGCGATGAATCATCGCCGCTACATTGCGTGTACCGTTGTACGTAACGGGTGTAGCGGCGGCAATCTGCCGCCATCCGGCCCGGAGGGCCGGAACCGTGGTACGTTTGTATCCGCATCGACCCACGGGGCCAGCCCCTGGCGGGGCTGGATGGCGTTGGGTCAACGCCGCTACATTGGGTGGTTCTAAGTGGTAAGGTTCCTCAAAGCGGGGCCGCAACCCGTCGGCCCCGGAGGAGGTTTGGATGGGAGAATTTTAGCCGCCAGTAGCAGGAGCCACAGGCTCTATTTTAACAATCGCCTTATCATCAGCCTTGCTGGTAACTTTGTATGTAACGGTAGACTTCTCTCCCCATGTGCCAACCACCTGGCCAGCAATTTCAAGTTTATCATTCGTTTGCTTACCAACGCACTCATAGGGATTAGCACTTTCTGCTTGCTTAGCCACACTGCCATCTTTCTGCAAAACATATACTTCATTTTCTGCAGGAACCTTACCTTCCTCCGCAGTCAGGAGTGTCGCCATAAAGGAAGCATAGCCGGAGCGGATATTGGCCTCGTCGGTGGCGACTCTGGCCTTGTTCAGGGAAGCTGTAAAGGTAGGAATCGCAATCGCCACCAACACAGCGATGATGGCCACAACGATCAGCATTTCCATCAGGGTGAAGCCCTTGGAATTTTTCATCTTGCGCATAGTATTTCGTTCTCCCTTCTTTTTTAAGAAGTTTTCTTTATTTTATGTATTCACCAGACCGGGTTGAGCGTCCGGCGGATAACATCGAAAAAATTGAATCAAACAATACTGCCGTACATGGTAAACATGGGCAAGTACACGCCTAAAAGCAGCAGCACCGTGACAATGGCCAGGCCGATGGTGATGCACGGCTCTAAAATGGACAGGAGCCGCTCGGTTGCCAGGGAGACCTCGTTATTGAAGTAATCCCCGACCACGGTGAGGGTTTTTTCCATATTGCCGGACTGCTCCCCTACCCCGGTCATTTCCGTTAAGAGTTTGGGGAAATAGGGGCTTTGGGCCATGCTCTCGGAAAGGCCTTTGCCCATTTCCACATTCTGCCGGGCCTTGCGGATGGCCTGGGAGACCATGCCGTTGCCAATGACGTTGGCGGTAACATCCAGGGCTTTCACCAGGGGCAGACCCGCCGTGACCATGGTGGCCATGGTGGAGGAGAACTGGGCGGCGGCGTTCATCATATGGAGCTTGTGAAAGGGGGACCAGGTGAGCTTGTTTTTATCCAGCCAGGCCCTGCCCCGGGGATTCCGTTTGATTAAAATCCGGGCCGTGACCAGGGCCAGGGCGATAAGAGCCAGGACCCACCAGCGGGTGATCATAAAGTCCGACACCGCCATCATGGCCTTGGTAATGGCGGGCAGCTCCACGCCCAACTCCGCAAAGGTGGAGGTAAAGGCGGGGACGGCCTTTACCATAACGATGATAAAGACGATGATGGCCACGATGATGACCATAATGGGATAGGTCAAGGCACTGGCCACCTTGGCTTTGACCTTGGCGGATTTGTCAAAATAGGTATAGAGCTTGCCAAAACAGGTTTCCAGGGTGCCGGATTCCTCACCGGCCCGAACCGTTTCCACAAAGGTGGGGGGCAGGCCCGGGCAATGGGTCTCAAAACTCTGGGCCAGGGAGTAGCCGCCGGAAACGTCCTCCGCAACCAGGCGCAGCTTTTCCCGGAGATGCTTGTCCGCCGACTGCTCGGCCACCATTTCCACACACCGGACGATGGGGAGGCCGGAAGTCAGAATGATGGAAAACTGGGAACACATCATGGCCAGGTCTTTTTCTTTAATTTTATGGGTGCCGATTTCCCGGGTCAGGATGCTTTTCTGCTCCTTGACGGGGGCAATGGCAGTGATCACGGCGCAGGTAGAGCGCAGCTGGGTCACTGCCTCATACTCATTGTAAGCCTTGACCACGCCGGAGACCTTTTGCCCCTCCAGGGTCAAGCCACGGTATTTAAAGGTCGTCAAAGAAGATTCACCTCAATTTTGCTGTGGAATGGTCAATAACAGCCGGGGCCGCGAAACCGCTCCGGGTCCCGGGCGTAGCGTTGGGCGGTGGCCTGGGCCACAGTCCCCTCCCGGACCAATTTTTGCAGGGCATCATCCATAAGAACGGAACCCTGCTGGCTGTTCATGCCGATAAAGCTCTCAATTTGGGGGGTCTTGCCCTCCCGGATCAGGTTGCGGATGGCGGCGTTTACCACCATGATCTCACAGGCCGCTACCCGGCCCCGGCTGCTCTTTTTGGGAAGCAGCTGCTGGGAAATCACCGCCCGGAGGGTGGCCGCCAGCTGGATGCGCACCTGTCGCTGCTGCTCCTGGGGGAAGACATTGACCATCCGGTCCACGGTGTCCGCGGCGGAATTGGTGTGGAGGGTGGCAAAAACCAGGTGGCCGGTTTCCGCGGCGGTGAGGGCGGTTTCGATGGTATTTAAATCCCGCATTTCGCCAATGAGAATCACGTCCGGGTCCTCCCGGAGAATGGCCCGGAGTCCCGCAGCATAGGAAGCGGTGTCATAGCCGATCTGCCGCTGGTTGATGACACACCGGTCCGGGGTGTAGACATACTCAATGGGGTCTTCCAGGGTGATGATGTGGGCGGAGCGGGTATGGTTGATGCGGTCTAAAATGGCTGCCAGGGTGGTGGACTTGCCGGAGCCGGTCTCCCCCGTTACCAGGACGATGCCGGAACGGTAATCGGGAAAGGATGCCACCACCGGGGGAAGATTCAGCTCTTCCAGGGCGGGAATGCCCTGAGCCAACAGGCGGATGGCAGCGGAAAGGCTGCCCTGCTGGCGGAACAGATTCACTCTGGTGCGGATGTTTCCGGGAAAGCTCAGGGACAAATCCAACTCTCCCATGGATTCAATTTCCGCAAACCGGGACTGGGCCAGGGCCTTTCCGTAGTCCTCGCAGTCCTGGGCCGTCAGGGGTTCCTGGGTCAGGTTTTCCAGTTCGCCGTCAACACGGACCCGAACGGGCAAACCCGCCACAAGGTGAATATCGGAGGCCCGGGCTTCCCGGGCCATGGTGATCAAATTGTCCAGTGAAATCATGGAATTCTCCTCAGGTCATGGAACTGATGGCTCTGGCAGCTTCCGGGAAGCTGATCTCTCCCCGCAGCACCAAATCCCGGCAGTTGTCTTTCATGGTGACAAGACCCTGCTGCAAGGCCACGGCCTTGAGTTTATCCGTATCGGCGTCATCGGTGATCTGGCGGCGGAGGGTCCGGTCCACGGTGAGGATTTCAAATACCGCCCGACGGCCCCGATTACCCAGGTGGTTGCACTCCTGGCAGCCCTCGCCTTTGTAGAACTGGACGTCCGCGTCTTCGTCAATGCCCAGCATGATTTTTTCATCGGCGGTGGGGGTATAGGCTCTCCGGCAATGGGGGCAGATTTTCCGCACCAACCGCTGGGAAACCACGCCCCGGAGTGCGCTGGCAATCATATAAGGCTCCACGCCGATGTCTACCAACCGGCTAATGGTGGAAACGGCATCGTTGGTATGGAGGGTAGACAGCACCAGATGGCCGGTAATGGCGGCCCGGACCGCAATGGAAGCGGTCTCGCCGTCACGGATTTCGCCTACGGAAATCACGTCCGGGTCCTGGCGCAGGATGGAGCGCAGACCCACGGCAAAGGTCATGCCGGTTTTTTCGTTGATCTGGCACTGGTTGGCACCGGGAATGTTGTATTCCACTGGGTCTTCCAGGGTCATAATATTGGTTTCCTCCCGGCAAAGCTCCTGAATCATGGCGCACATGGTGGTGGATTTACCGGAGCCGGTGGGTCCTACAATGAGGATGACACCGGAACTGTTTTGAAGCAGTTGGTCATAAGCCCGCTCGTCTGCTCCCTCCAGGCCGATGGTCTTCCGGTTGATGCGGCCCGCGGATTTGTCCAGCAGCCGCAGCACCACCTTTTCGCCGTAAACCGTGGGGATGGAGGAAATACGCAAATCGATTTCCTTGTCCTTGGCGGTGACCATGGCACGGCCATCCTGGGGGATTTTCCGCTCGGAAATGTTCATGCCGCCCATGATTTTCAGGCGGGAGATCACCGTAGCCTGCAAATTGGCGGGGACGGTAAAGACCCGGCGGAGAACGCCGTCAATACGCATACGCACCACCATTTCCCCATCCTGGGGTTCCAGGTGAATATCAGAAGCGTCTTCCGTAATGGCCCGCTCGATGACGGAGTTTACAAAGCGGATGGTGGGGGCCTCGGCGGCGGAGGTATCCACGGCCTTGGCCATCTGCACCGGCACAATATCCGGCTGGGCAGTGCCGGCCTCCCGCTTCATTTCCTCAATGGCCCGGGCGGTACCCTCGTTGCCGTAGAGGGTGGCAATGGCCTGTTCCGTGGCCCGGCGGGTAGAGATCATGGGTACCACCTGCTTATGGGAAGCGGACTTGATCTCCTCCTGGGCAACAAAGTTCAGAGGGTCAGCCATGGCCACATAAATCTCGTCTTTGACCAGCTTCACCGGCACCACGCAGTATTTTTTCGCAATGGCCCGGGGGACGAATTTGGCCAGTTCCAGAGGAATGGAGACCGCCGTCAAATCCACAAAATCCACGCCCAGCTGCATTTGCAGGGCTTCAATAAGCTGATGCTCTGTAATCATGCCGCTGCCGATCAGCACGTCACCCAGACGCTCTTTCGTCTGCTTCTGGATGGCCAAAGCATCCCGCAGCTGGTCCTGATCAATGACCCCGGCGGAGATCAGCAGATCGCCCAAACGCATATAAGCCACAGAAAAGGCCCTCCTCTCTGAATCACATTTTTACGCAACATGAAGTCATATTTTACTTGTAAAAGTAATATTTTTATCTTTATGGCGCACCTGACAATATTCTACCATTTTAGTCATAAATTTGCAATATCTAACTGTTTTTTTATTTTCAATTTTTCGGTTTTGAACCGCCCGGTATCCTCCTTGCAGGTCTACCTCTACAGAGTAGGCGAGGGGTGGGAGGACAGGGGGTGGCAGGTTTGCCGTCCATGCAAAATATTTGTTTCGTATTAGCGTATATTGAACGTATTTACAATCGAATGATGCCCGTAAAACGCAAAAACGTGGTACGTTGACGTAGGGGTGGTGCTTCGCGCAGCGAATCAAAAACAATTGATTGCCGGGGGCAATCATTATATATTGATTCGCTGCGCGGAGCAACCACCCCTACGATACATTTGTTACGAATCACCATATTTTCAACGTATCTATTGTCTTTTTGTGCCTATAAAATGTGGAAAACGTGGTGTGTTGCCATTCCTGCATTTGGAATGCCGTGATGTAAAAAGCCAGGGACTGTTGCCCCTGGCTTTTTGGTTTTATTCTGCTTTCGCGTCAGCGATGATCTTGGCCTGGTTGGCCTTGGGGACTTCTTCGTAGCGTTCGAAGTTCAGCTCGAAGGAGCCTCTGGCCTGGGTCATGGCGCGGAGGTCGATGGCGTAGCCGCTCATTTCTGCCATGGGGACCTCGGCCTCTACAATGGTGTTGCCCTTGTTGTCGGGGTTCATGCCCATGACACGGCCACGGCGTTTGTTCAGATCGCCAATGACGTCGCCCATGTAGCTATCGGGAATGGTGACTTTCAAAGAACCGATAGGCTCTAGGAGGGTGGCTCCGGCGTTGGGCATGGCTTCCTTAAAGGCCAGGATGGCGGCCATCTTAAAGGCCATTTCGTTGGAGTCCACGGGATGGTAGGAGCCATCGTAGAGGACTGCTTTCAGGTTGACCATGGGGTACCCGGCCAAGGGGCCTTTCTGAACGGCTTCCTGGATGCCCTTTTCTACGGCGGGGTAGAAGTTCTTGGGCACGGAGCCGCCGAAGACTTCCTCGGCAAAGACCATGCCGTCCTGCTCCTCCTGAGGCTCAAAGCGGATCCACACGTCACCGAACTGGCCGGAACCGCCGGTCTGCTTCTTGTGACGGCCATGGGCCTGGACGGTCTTCTTGATTTTCTCCCGGTAGGCAATCTTGGGGGTGGTCAGCACCGCCTCCACGCCAAAGCGGGATTTCAGCTTGGAAACCAGCACATCCAGCTGCTGGTCGCCGGTGCCGGAAATAACCAGCTGCTTGGTCTCCGGATTATTCACCACGGTGAAAGAGGGATCTTCCTCGTTCAGCCGGTTCAGGCCGGTGCCAACCTTTTCTTCCTGGCCCCGGGTCTTGGGGGCGATGGCCATGGAGTAGCAGGGGTTGGGATAGGGGATCTGCTTCAGGGAGACCACCTTTCTGGGGTCACACAGGGTATCGCCGGTCTTGACCTTGTCCATCTTGCCGATGGCACCGATGTCGCCGCAGGAGAGGACCTTGACCTCGGTGTTCTTCTTGCCGCACATGACATACATCCGGCCCAGCTTTTCGGTATCGCCGGTGCGGGCGTTGACCAAAGTGGTATCCGGGGTGATCTCGCCGGAGAGGACCTTGATAAAGGAATACTTGCCGAACTGGTCAGAAACGGTTTTCCACACAAAGGCTGCGGGCACGCCGCCGGGAGAAACCACGAATTCCTCCACCTTGCCATCGGCGGTGGTGGCCTTGTGGTAGTTGCCCTCCACGGGGTTGGGGAACAGGTCTACAATGTGGTCCATGAGCATGAGGCTGCCCAGGCAGTTGACACCGGAGCCGCAGAGCACCGGGAACAGGCTCAGCTCCCGCACGCCCTGGTGCAGGCCCGTGATCATTTCACGGTAAGTAAAGCTGTCGCCCTCAAAGAACCGGTCCATCAGGGCCTCGTCGGTCTCGGCCACGGCTTCTTTCAAGGCATCGTTGAATTCTTCAATAACGGAAGCCTTGTCCTCAGGGACTTCGATTTCCACACGCTTCAGGTTCTGCATCTCGTAGGCCCGCTTGTTAAGGACATCGATGATGCCGGTAACCTTGTGGGAAGCGTCCCAGATGGGAACGATGACAGGGGCGATTTTATTGCCATAACGCTCCCGGAGGGCGTTAAAGGTGGCGTTGTAATCGGAATGGTCCTCGTCTACCTTGGAGATGTAGACAAACCGGGGCATATTCCGCTCCTCGCAGTAGTTCCAGGCCTTTTCAAAGCCCACGGTAATGCCGTCCTTGGCGGAAAGCACCAGGATGGCGGCATCGGCAGCCCGAAGGGCTTCCATGACCGCACCGGAGAAATCAAAGCCGCCGGGGGTATCGAGAATGTTGATTTTGGTATTGTGGTACTCTACGGGAATAACAGAGGTGGAAATAGAAATATTACGGCGGATCTCCTCGGGGTCGTAGTCACTGACGGTGTTGCCGTCGGCGTTCTTGCCCATCCGGTCGATGGCACCGGTCATATACAGAAGGCTTTCTGCCAGAGCGGACTTGCCGCTGCCGCTGTGGCCCAGAAGGCAGATATTACGAATGGCGTTTACAGTATACATAGTCAATGTTACTCCTTTCGGGAGAGCCTCTGCTCTCCAGAGGTAAAATGAGGGTGTGGTCAATTCACCCGACAAATGACATTATACACGAAACCGGAGCCGATTTCAATTCTTTTTTCGTCAAATTGCAAAATATGTATTTTCTATTAAGGACAGATGGATTTTACAGCAAAACACACAAAGAGCCTTTCCAATTTTTGGTGGTTTTACCACTTGTCAAAAAGCAAATGGTACAGATGGCAACACTCTGGCAGGTCAAAGGCCCGCCGGGGTACAAAAAATGGGACGGCCAAGGCCGTCCCATTTCGGAAGGTATTTTTTACAGCTTTGCCTTGACCGCGTTGATCATCTCCACGCATTCCTGGGCAATGGCCTTGTCGGACTCCTGGAGGTCCAGCAGCGGGGCGCGGACGCCGCCGATGTCGGGGCCGCCGGTGAGACGCAGGATTTCCTTGATCATGGCGTACATGTTGCCCTTGCCGGAACACATCTTGTAGATGATCTGGCAAGCATCCTGCTGCAGTTCCCGGGCCTTGGCCAGGTCATGACCGGTGGTGGCCAGCTCGTAGATTTTCAGGAAGACCTCGGGCATGGCACCGTAGGTGCCGCCAATGCCGCCGGTAGCACCGGAGACCAGGCCGCCCAGCAGCTGCTCGTCGGGTCCGTTGAAGACCACCTTGGCACCGCAGTGTACCCACTTCTCAATGTCTTCCACAGGCATGGAGGAGTTCTTCACACCGATGCAGCGGGGGTTTTCCAGCAT
>CAKTQE010000067.1 GCA_934593275.1 uncultured Oscillospiraceae bacterium
TGGCGTTGGGTCAACGCCGCTACATTTGTACCGTATATCGGGTCATACCATTCACCGCCACGTTGGATGTATAACCTGTGCGGGTGAATGGTATTCCCTGATATACGGCACACCCAATGTAGCGGCGATGATTCGCTACTATAGCCCCGTTGGATTTACGAATACGAATTTTTTAGTATAGCATACCAAAAGGAAAGAAGAAAAAGAGCATTTTCTGAAACCTATCTTCAAAACCCGACTTTGCCATATCATTGCCACACCGAACATGCGGGCAGCAAAAAAGAGGAGAAGGATCTCTCCCTCTCCTCAATTCATTTTTATTCCGCAGGATAGAACGCGTCTTTGCCCAGGCCGCAGGTGGGGCAAACCCAGTCTTCGGGAACGTCTTCCCAGGCGGTGCCGGGGGCTACGCCGTTGTCGGGGTCGCCCAGGGCGGGGTCGTAGATATAGCCGCAGGGGCATTCATACTTCATAGAAAAGTTCCCTCTTACTTGAAGTACCGCTCCAGCAGACCCTTGAGAGCCTTGCCGTGACGGGCCTCGTCCTTGGCCATTTCGTGGACGGTGTCGTGGATGGCATCCAGGCCGTTCTTCTTGGCGCAGGCGGCCAGGTCAAACTTGCCCTGGGTGGCACCGAACTCGCAGTCCACACGCCATGCCAGGTTCTTCTTGGTGGAGGCGGTCATATTGGGTTCCAGAGTGGTACCCAGCATCTCGGCAAACTTGGCGGCATGCTCGGCTTCCTCATAGGCGGCTTTCTCCCAGTACAGGCCGATTTCGGGGTAGCCCTCCCGGTGGGCCACACGGGCCATGCACAGGTACATACCCACTTCGCTGCACTCGCCGTTAAAGTTGGCTTTCAGCTGCTCCAGGATATACGCCTTGTCTTCCTCGGAGATGTCGGGGTTGTTGGCAACGGTCTTCTCGTAGATGCCCAGCTCATGCTCGGCAGCCAGCTTGCCCTCTTCCATAACCTTAAACTTGGAGCCGGGAACCTTGCAGACGGGGCAGACAAAGCCCTCGGGCATCACTTCAGCTTCCAGAACATAACCGCAAACGGGGCAAACAAACTTCTTCATAAGGTTTTCCTCCATAAAATTAGATTTTTTGTGTTGCTTTTCAGGCAATACTATTACTTTCCGTAAGTCCGTCTGCCTTTTGAAGGCACTCCCTACAGACTCCGGTGAAAGTCAATTGGGTGGTATCGATGCGGCAGCCCAAGTGTCGGGCAAACCCGCCGTAATCCGGCTGCTCCACCTGGGATACATCCAGCACCGCGCCGCAGTCGGTGCAGATAAAGTGGACATGGGGAACGGTATTGCCGTCAAAACGTTCAACGCCGTTGACATTGCCCACGCTGATGATCAGCCCCTGGCTTTTGAACAGGGCCAGATTCCGGTAGACCGTGGCAAGAGAAATATCCGGATTTTCCTGTTGGAGCATCTGGTATAAGGTCTCCGCACTGGGGTGGGCCGTGGTCCCCCGAAGACAGGCAAGGATGGCATTGCGTTTGCGAAACTGTTTTGTCTGTTCCATGGTCATCCCTCCTTATTTGCGACTGATTATCATTTACATCCATACTATACCACGGTCCGGGCTTCTTGTCAACAGGTAATTTTGAAAAACTTTTCGATGCAAAACCCGCCCCAGGAGCTTTCGTCCCGGGGCGGGTTTCAAAAATCAAAGGGTCACTCTGCCAGAATTTCCGGCACCAGCTGGGCAAGCTTTTCAGCCAGTTGGGCGTGGCCATGGCGGGTCAAGTGCATGTAGTCCACCTCATTGAACTGGCAGAACGCGGCATCCAGGAAATGGACACCCAGAAGCTCTGCGGTGGCCTTGTAGTATTTCGCAATGCCCCGGGAGATGGCCGGGGCGTTTTTGCCCATGTCCTCCATCACCAGGCGGTTGGACTGCACCCCATCGCCAATGGGGGGCGGGGCAATGATCAGCACCTTGGGCTGTTTCCCAGGCTGCCAGCAGTCCACACTCATGGCTTTCCGAACCAGCCGCTCCATGCCCTTGCCGATGACAAAGGGGTTGGTACCCAGCCGCTCCTTGGTGTCGTTGGTACCCAGCATGATCACCAGCAAATCAATATATTCGTGGCTTTTAAGCAGTGCGTACACATAGGGCAGCACGTCCATGTTCTCGTTGATGGGGTCCGGGAACACCGTGGTCCGTCCGGAAAGGCCCTCTTCCGTCACCAGGTATTCCTGGCCCAGAGTCTTTTGCAGACGGCAGGTCCAACGCTCGTCCTCATTAAAGCGAATGCCATGGTCGGCGCAGTCCATGGGGTCGGCGCAGTAGCCATGGGTATTGGAGTCGCCAACGCAGAGAATATGCTTCTTCATAGGAAAAACCTCCGTACTTTTTTCTACCAGTATACCAAGAGTACCCCCGAATTGCAAGAGAAAGCATTGCCTTTTGGGGAAAGATTTGCTATAGTAGGAAAAAACAAAGGAGCAGACCATGAAGACAGCTTATTGGATAGGACTCATTGCCCTTGCGCTGGTTCTGAGCCTGAGCCTGGGACTCTGGCTCCTCCGGCCTCAGACACCCAAAAATCAGGTAACGGTGGTGCAGGACGGCCAGGTGACAATGGTTTTAGACCTTGACCAAGACCAGGCCCTGACGTTTACAAGTAAAAACGGCGGCACCAATACCGTCAAAATTCAAGACGGCAAAATCGCCGTGACCCAGGCCAGCTGCCCGGACCACATCTGCATATCCATGGGCTGGAAAAACAGCGGCCCCCCCATCGCCTGTTTGCCCAACGGGCTGATCCTGCGCTTTGAAACGGAAGACACGCTGGACGGGGTTGCCGGGTGATTACAAATAGTTACAGTTTTTCGGCCTGCAGAAAAGTGCCTGTAGGTTCCTGATTTCAAAAACATCTATATTATGTTTCAGAAGCAGCCAAGAATACCTGTATTCTAATATTTCCCACCTCCAAAAACGGGGTGGGATTTCTATTTTCAGATTGTAAACCATCCAAAATTAAAGGTTGACAAATGGGTTTTGCCATGGTAGTTTCTCCAAGGATGGATTCAAAAAACACCCAAATGATTCCAAGCGCAGAAAAACGCACGTCCTTAGAATTTGTCGGTTGAAAAAATCCCACCTACCAGCGAAACCGTAGGGAACGGCCTATGTGCCGTTCCGCACGTGAAAAGACGGAACTGTTACCGATAAAAACCAGCACCCGAAAGCACGCTATAAAAGCTTCCCCGCTGGGGAAGCTGGCAGGGCGTAGCCCTGACTGATGAGGTGCGGGGCAGCCTGTAACATTCCAGAAACAAAGGGCGAATTCGTAGAAACGTAACCTCATTGTCATTCCGACCGCAGCGCAAGCGGAGTGGAGGAATCCACCACGTGGGATAATGAACCACCACAAGTTAAAATCTGCTACTTGCGTGGATTCCTCGACTCACTGCGTTCGCTCGGAATGACATGATCGGGGGGCGGTTTTGTTTTATCCGCACAGGTTGTATTTGCCACGCAGCGGAACGGCACATAGGCCGTTCCCTACGGTGAGACTCGGCATGTTTACCTCTGCGCCCGTTGTTCCTACAATGCGCAACGCCGTACCGCCCCTCATCCACTGCCTGCGGGCGGTCCCCCTTCCCCGGCGGGGAAGGTCTTTTGGAGCTTTCCTGGGCCGTTCCCTACATACTTTAGCGAACGTGCAAAAATGAACAACGTTGGTCGCCCCAATCATTGACAATTGTCCATTGTCAATTGTCAATTCAGAAAATAACTGTCAACTGTCCACCGTCAACTGTCAACTTTCCCCCCCTTTTTCCCAAACCATTCACGTTCAGGAGGTCTCCCATGGCTACCAAAGATCGGATACTGGAATTGCTGCTGTCCTGTCGGGGGAGTTATCTGTCCGGGGAGGAACTGGCCATGAGTCTGGGGGTTTCCCGGGCGGCGGTCTGGAAAGGGGTCAAGGCTCTGCGGGATGGGGGATTTCCCATTGTGGGGCAGCCCAACCGGGGGTATTGCCTGGAAACCGGGGCGGACATTCTGTCCGTTCACGGAATTCTGGGGCTTCTGGACCCTGGCGGGCCGTGGAAGCTGGAATTGCGGGACTGCGTACCCTCTACCAATGCCCTGCTGCGGGAACAGGCCTTTGGGGGCGCGCCGGAGGGGACGGTGCTGCTGGCCATTTCTCAGAGCCAGGGCCGGGGGCGCATGGGAAGACCCTTTTTCTCCCCGGCGGACACCGGCGTGTACCTGAGTCTGCTTCTTCGGCCCAAAACCGGGGCGGCGGCAGGGCGGGTCACCACCATGGCGGCCTTGGCGGCCTGTCAGGCGGTGTCGGCCCTCAGCGGAGAGGATGCCGGAATCAAATGGGTCAATGACGTGTTTCTCCATGGCAAAAAGGTCAGCGGCATTTTAACCGAGGCCTCGTTCTCTTTGGAGGACGGCACCCCGGACTATGTGGTGCTGGGAGCCGGATTCAACCTTTATGCCCCCCAGGGGGGCTTCCCGGAGGAGCTGGATAAGGTCGCCGGAGCCATTCTCCCGGAGACGGTGGACAACGGCAAGAACAGACTGGCGGCGTTGTTCCTCCAATCTTTCTGGGATCTATACCAAAGCCCAAAGGACCATGTTCCTGCCTATAAAGAGAAAAGTCTGGTGCTGGGAAAAGACATTTGGATACAAACGCCCCAGGGGCAGCGGTCCGCCAAGGCCCTGGATTTAGACGAACACTGCGGACTGATGGTGGAATATCCGGACGGCACCCGGGCGGTTTTGAAGGCCGGGGAAGTCCGTATTCGAGAAAAGAAAGGATCGGTATAAAAAATGAACACAAAGAAAATGACCACTCTTGACATGGTGTATATCGCCCTGTTTGCCTGTCTGATGGCCATCTGCGCCTGGATTTCCATTCCGGCCCAGATTCCCTTTACCCTGCAAACCATGGGCGTGTTTCTGGCGGTAGGTCTGCTGGGCGGCAAGCGGGGTACTCTGGCGGTGCTGGTTTACATCCTCATGGGTGCGGTGGGTCTGCCGGTGTTCTCCGGCATGGCCGGCGGCATCGGAAAGCTTCTGGGCATGACCGGCGGCTACATTGTAGGCTTCCTGGCCTCGGCCCTGATCATGTGGCTCATGGAGCGGCTGCTGGGCAAAAAGATGTGGGTACTGGCCCTTTCCATGGTGGTGGGTCTCATTGCCTGCTACGCCTTTGGCAGTGCCTGGTTCCTGGCGGTATACACCAGCTCCAAAGGCCCCATCACCCTGGGTGCGGTGCTGGGGATGTGCGTCCTCCCCTACATCCTGCCGGACCTGATCAAAATCGCCCTGGCCCTGACCCTGACCAACATTCTCAGACGGTATGTAAAATAATCTCCCTCTGGCAAAATCCCCCGCCGAAAACCGGCGGGGGATTTTTGGAGGGATGAAAGGAGGCTTAGAAGTATTTCTTGGAGGCCAGGTCGATCTGGCGGGTGGTTTCCTCGTAGACGCCGGGGAAGGTGGACATGGCCAGGCCCTGGGAGGCACCGGGGATGAAGTAGAGCTTGCCGCACTCCCGGCAGGCCCGGTCTACTTCACGGGCCACATCCTCAGGCTTCCAGCCGGGGTAGTCGATGGTGGCACTGTCTACGCCGCCCATGAACGAGATTTTGCCGCCGTACTGCTTGATCAGTTCCGGGATATTGTTGGAGGTCATGACACCCTGCCAGATGTCAATGCCCATGTCGATCATATCCGGCACCAGGGTGGCGGCATAGGAATCGGAGTGGTGGACGATCAGTTCCACGCCGTGGTCTTTATAGTACTTGTAGATCTTCATGTAGCAGGGCTTGATGAACTCCCGGAACATTTCAGGAGACAGGAACGTGGACTGCTGGCTGCCCCAGTCATCGTGGTGGAACAGGGCATCGGGCTTGATATAGGTGCAGATCTCCTTGGCCAAATCCAGCTCAAACTGGGTGATTTGCTCCAGAATTTCGTGCATTTCATCGGGATACTCATAGAACGCCATGAGGCAGTTCTGGATCTCCATCAGGTAGTGGCTCTGCTCGAACACGCCGGGGGCAATGAAAGTGGTGCAGAACTGCTCATTCCGGTCTACCTTTTCGGCGGCCTCAATGAACGGCTCCCACTCCTGGGCACTGTAGATCACATTGGGTACTTTCAGATACTTCTGCCATTCCTCCACGTCCTTGATGACGATTTTGTCCGGGGTGTGGACAGGGAACGCACCGGGGGTACCGGCAGGGAAAGAGCGGGTCACGCCCCAGGCGTTGACCACGTTCAGTTCACCGGGCTTGGGGGCGGGGTTGTGGACAGAAAAGGCGTTGCCCACCTGCATGGCGAAAGCTTCATACTGGTTGACGAAGCGGTCCGGATGGCCGCCGTGAATGGTTTCCAACAGGTTTTGACGTTTGGTTAACATAATATATTCCTCCTGATTTGATGAAGTTTATTTAGAAAGCGGAATGTGCAGACCAAACTGGGTTTCCAGCAGTGCATTGGCCTCTTCCCGGGAGACGTCCTGTTCCCGGTATACCCCCTGATGGAACGTCAGGTAGGTGTCTCCCCGAAGACCCAACCAGCCCTCCTCCGTGCAGCGGTACACCGCCCGCTTGCGCCGGAACGGAGAGGTGGGATAGGCCCAATAGTAGCCGTTCAGCACCTCAAAGTCCACATCCAGGTAGGGTTCATCCCGGAATTTCAGCATCCGCACCGGGTTTTCCCCATCGAAATAGACGATGACATACTGCCCGTCCTCGGATAGAACCTGAAAGCGTTCATAGCAGCATTCCTGAACCGCCGGATTTCCCAAATCCAGAATGCCCTTTGGCCCTCTGCCGCCGAAGCCCACGTCACAGTACCACCGTTCTTCTCCAAACCGGACCACAATGCCCCGGTGAGAAATGGACCGTGGCTCCGTTCTTCCCATGATGCAACGGACCCCCACACAGTAGCAGTCATAGCCCAGGGATTGCAGCAGCAGATAAAACAGCTTGTTGAGTTCAAAGCAGTAGCCGCCCCGGCGGCGCAGCACCACCTTTTGAAAGAGGGACTCCGGCTCCAAAGAGGGCTGGGTCTGATTTTCCGTCAGTTCCAGATTCTCAAAAGGCACCTGCTCCAAATGGGCGCGAACCAGTTTTTGAAGGCTCTGAGGGGTCAACGCCTGGGGCCGTTCTGCCCCAATGCGGGCAAGATAGGCATCTACATCCAATCGGAAATCTTCCATGGTTATTTCCTGTCGATTTCCGCCTGGCACTGGGCAATTTTCTCCCGGGTCAGCTTGTAGCCGAAAATCAGCAGCACCGCACCCAGGGCGCAGAGAATGGCGGGGATCAGGCCCAGGGCCACGGTCATGCTCCGGCGGGCAGCACCCTCCAGAACAATGCCGGAGTGCCAGCCCACACTGGCAAGGCAAGCGGCAACAATGGTACCCCGGAGGAACACGCCCACTTTCAGCGGCAGATTTTGCAGACCCATGATCCAGCCCGCAGCGTTCTTGCCGGTTTTCCAGGTGGTGTACACCACGGTGTCGGCGTAGAGGGCGGGAGAAGTGGAGTAGGCAATGCCATAGAAGAACTGGGCCACGGTCATTAGGGCAATGACCGCCACGGCACTGCTATAGAACACGTAAATCAGCCCCAGGGCAATGGCCATGCCCAGGAACGACACGATGGTGGTGGTCCGGTTGGACAGGGCGGCGGCAATATACCGGGCGGCAAAGGAACCGGCAATGGCACCCAGAGCAATAGCCAGGGCATAGGGAACCATGAGGCCGGGGTTGCCCATGGCATCCCGGAAGTAGTAGATGGCCGCGGCGGCGGTAACGAACTTCACGCACCACTTGGCCAGGTCTGCCACCATGAGGATCATCAGCTGGGGATTCTGGAACAGGGACTTGAACATATCAGGGATGGAAACCTTGGAGCCGCCTTTGGACGCGGACTGGGTTTCGATTTCCTCGTACCCCTCTGTCATCTTAAAGTGGGCGTAGTAGCCCAGCACCATGAGAAGCCCCAGGCAGAACGCCGCGGCGGCGAACTTGTTCTTTTCACCCACGAAGTTTGCAAGCAGGGTGGCAAAGGGCAGGCCCAGGTAGGTAAAGAGCAAGGAGCCAATGTTATTCCAGGTACCCCGGGAGGAGGACAGGGTGGCCCGGTCCTCAGGGGTCTTTCCCACCACGGATACTAAGGTGGCGTTGGCCACATAGGCGATGTTCCACACCACATGGGAGGCAATGGCGGCGGCAATGATCAGCACCGCCGAGAGGATTTCGTTATCGCTGATGCGGATAAACTGGAACGCGTACAGGAACGGTACCACCCAGGGTACCAGAATCAGCCAGGAACGGTAGCGGCCCCATTTTTTCGCCTTGGTGCCGTTGAGAATGCCGCCGTAAATCCAGGACAGGCAGGCATCCACAATGGAGAAAATGGAGTTAATGAGGGCGGCAATGGCCGTGCCGAAGCCCGCCAGGTCCGTCAGGAAGGTCATAAAATAGAACGTTTCGATGTTGCTCATCAGGTTAAAGCCCGCGTCTCCCACACCGAACAGGTATTTCAGGGATTTGCTCAGGCCTTTGGGTTTTTGGTTCTGCTGCTCTGTCTCTTTCATCAGAAATTACCTCCAGATCATTTTTCGGTGCTTCCCGGAAATCCGCTTGGCCATTGCGCATTCCAGAGGAACAGTTTTTGGGAACGAACGAAGCGAATGTAGAACGTTTTGTACATTCTGTATGTATTCATCCTATATTCTTTATCCGCAGTTGTCAATTAAAACATGATGGTGAAAAGAAAGTTCCTAAATTTGTTGAGAACGGCCATTGCGTTTCCTTATTTTCTAGGATACAATAACAGCAAATCCAGCGTACCTGGGAGGGATTTTTCATGGAAGAGAGCATGGTGCTGAATTTGCAGATGATCGCGGACCATCTGGAGGAACTGTTGTGGGATTACCGCATGGAAGCCGGGGAGGATCCCCCCCGTTTTCGCTGCTGCCAGGTCTACTGGGGCCAGGAGCAGCTGGGGGAGGATGCGGTCTATCTGGTGCCGGAGGAACTGGGCAGTGCCTTTCCGGCGGATGCCTACAGCTACATCGCCTGCGGCGACCTGGATGGGTCCGCCCCCCATATTGAGGGGCTGCACCGGCCGGTATACCAGGTGATGAACCTCATGGTCTCCATCTTCCAGAAATACCACGATTTTGAAAACCAGCTGAACCAGATCGTCACCGGCGGCGGCTCTCTGGTGGATTTGTGCCGGGCGGGCAGTGACTTTTTTGAAAACCCCATTTACATTCACGACAATCTGTTTTCCGTCATTGCCCTGTCCTCCCGGGTGGAGGGCATGCTGAAATTTGAGTACAACGAAAAAAGCGGCAAACTCTATATCCCTTTGTGGCTGATCAACGAATTCAAATACGATGAAGATTACCAGCAGACCCTGACCCATCCTGGGGCGGGCATCTGGGACAATGAGCAGTACCCCTATACCATGCGCAGTCTTTATGTAAACCTGCGCAGCGGGCAGACCTATTACGGGCGGCTGCTGATCAACGAACTGGGTACCAAGCTTTTGCCGGGGCAGTTCCGGGCGGCGGAATACCTGGCCCAGTACGCCGTCAAACTCATTCAGCGGGACCAGGCAGATTCCAGCCACCGGTACTGGGGGTTGGAGGATACCTTTATTGACCTGATGCAGGGGCAGCCCGTTGACAACCGGGACCTGCAAACCACCCTGAACATTTTAGGGTGGAGTCCCATGGGGAAATTTCTGTGCATCAAGCTGTGCAATCAGGATGAATCCCTGTCCGTAAAGCCTGACAAGGTACTAAACAGCACCCTGTCCTTAAAAATCAACGGCAGCTTTACGTTCCGCTGTGAGGGGAAGCTCTGCATCGTGGTAGACCGGACCCAACCGGGAACGGACGTAGGAAGTCTGCGGCACATCCTCTCCCCCATGGTCCGGGACAGCTGCATGTACGCAGGGCTATCCGGCACCATTGACGGCATCCGGGATTTAAAACTGGGCTTCCGTCAGGCAGACCTGGCCCTAAACCACATTCTCCACGAGAACAACAGCCAGTGGGTCATGGCCTTTGAAGACTGCGCCCTGGCCTATATCCGCTCCTGCGCCCTGAAAGAACTCCCCACCGCCATGCTCTGTGACAGCAGCCTGGAAACATTGCGCCGCCACGACAGCCAGTCCGGCACGGAATACTACAAAACCCTGCGGCAATACCTATTGCAAGAACGCAACATCCCCCGCACCGCCGAAGCCCTGATCATCCACCGGACCACATTGACCTACCGTCTGCAAAAAATCAGCCAATTGGTCCACATGGATTTGGAAGACCCGGAAAAGAGGCTGTATCTGCTGCTGTCGTTCTATTTGCAGGAACACGGGGAAAGTTGATTTTAGTTGACAGTTGACAGTGGACAGTGGACAGTTGACAGTTATGTCCAAATTGACAATTGACAATTATTGCATTTTGCAGGTGGTTCCGTTCAAGCGTACAGGTTGTATATGCCACAGTGCTACGGTAACGTGCATCGTTTTTCCCATTTTTGGGAACACAATATAGCAATAAACACGTCAAAATACAGAAATTCGTTACAAATGTATTGTAGGGGCGGCAATCTGCCGCCCGCCACGTTGGATGTTTAACCTGCGTGGTTGAATAGTACAACCCGAAACATGGTACCCCCGGTGTAGCGGCGGCAATCTGCCGCCACCCGGCCCGCAGGGCCGGAATCGTGGTACATTTGTATTTGTATCGTCCAACGCAAAAACGTTTGTCATTGTATGGGGTGGTTCCGTTCAACCAAACGG
>CAKTQE010000068.1 GCA_934593275.1 uncultured Oscillospiraceae bacterium
AATTGCGGGCCGGATCTCACGATAGCGCTCCACATAAATGTGACAGTCCGGCAGATGTTCTCTGACGGCCCAGCAGAAACGCATCTTACATTACGCTCCCACTTCGGCGGCATCCCCTTGCGCAGTCAGGCTGTAAGGCCCCTTCCGACTGCGGACTTTGAATCCCGCACCTCTACCATAAGCGATTCAATTTGTACTGCTATGTTACTCCCCAAACGGACAAATGTCAATCCCTTTTTAGGACTTTTTTGCCCATTTGGGGGCAAAATCTGAAAGTCTGTGAAAATCCACTTGCATTGCCCCGGCCATCTGTGGTAAAATTGTGGAAAACGTCAGAAAGGATCCGGTGCATTTATGGAAAGAAACAAGGATACCATCGTCTTTGATATGGGGCAGGTGCTGATCCACTGGCAGCCCCTGGCACTGATCGCCCACATGAACCTGAACGAGGAGCAGAAAGGTCTTCTGCTGACGGAGCTGTTTCAAAGCGTGGAATGGGTGCAGTCGGACCACGGCACCATTGCCCTGGAACAAATCGTGACCCAGGTCTGCCAGAGGCTTCCCAAGGAACTCCACCCAGCCGTGGAAGAACTGGTCTTCGGCTGGTGGCGGCGGCCCCTGGTACCCATGGAGGGCATAGCAGAGCTTCTCCGGGAACTGAAAGAAAAGGGCTACAAAATCTATCTTTTGAGCAACGCCAGTGTGGATTTAAGAAAGTATTTTCACCGGATCCCCGGCTCTGAATGCTTTGACGGGCTGATGGTCTCTGCCGAAGAGCAGCTGTTAAAGCCCCAGCACGAGATTTACCACATCCTCTACAGCCGCTTCCGTCTAAACCCCAGCCGGTGCCTCTTTATTGACGATTCCCCCGCCAATATAGAGGGGGCCATTTGCACCGGCATGGATGGAATCATTTTCCGTGGGGATGTGGCCCGACTGCGCCGAGAACTGGTGCAAAAGGGCATTGACGTTGCTGTGGCAACAGAATAACTTCTATCTATTCGGTATTGTTGTACCGTATCCGAATAACAAAATGACCATTTAAAGGAGCAGCCACCATGACCATTGAGGAACTGAGACAAAAGCTGGACGAAAGCAGCTATATTTATGATGAAAACCTGTTGACCACCCTTTATGTTGCCCTGGCCCTGGGGCGGCCCCTGCTCATTGAGGGAGCCGCGGGTGTTGGCAAAACCGAGGTTGCCAAAGTCATGGCCCAGGCCCTGGGCCGGGAGTTGGTGCGTTTGCAGTGCTACGAGGGGCTGGACGAGAGCAAGGCCCTGTACGAGTGGAACTACCAGAAGCAGCTGCTGACCATTCAGATGAACCAGGGAACGGGCGACCGGCAAGCCCTGAAAGAATCCATTTTTTCCGATGAATTTCTGCTGCCCCGGCCTCTGCTCCAATCCATCCAGTCCAAAGAGCCGGTGGTCCTGCTGATCGATGAAATTGACAAGGCCGATGAGGAATTTGAAGCATTCCTCCTGGAATTGCTGTCAGAAATGCAGGTCACGGTGCCGGAACTGGGAACCCTCCGGGCCAAGACCACCCCCTTTGTCATTCTGACCTCCAACCGGGCGCGGCCCCTTTCCGAGGCTCTGCGCCGCCGGTGCGCCTATCTGCACATCGACTACCCGGACGCGGAAAAGGAACTGGCCATTCTGCGCAAAAAGCTGCCCCATGTGGATGACCGTCTGGCGTTCCAGGTGGCCCTGGCGGTACAGAAGCTTCGCTCCGCCGAGGCCATTCTCAAAAAGCCCTCCATTGCGGAAACGCTGGACTGGGCGGCGGCTCTGGACGCCCTGGGCATCCGGGAACTGACCCCCGAGGCCGTGACCCGGACGGCGGGTTTTGTACTCAAAAACAACGAGGACCTGTTGACCCTACAGGAAATGGATGTGACCGAGGGACACTGCGGCAATTGCCAGGGACACTGCCATGGATGATCCCCAGGTTTATTTGGAAAAGCTCTCGGCTTTTTCCAGGATTTTGCGGATGGAGGGTCTGCCCGTCTCCTTAAAAGAAACGGAAGACGGCGTCCACATTCTCATGGAGCTGGGGCTATATGACCGGGAAACCGTCAAAACCGCCCTGCGCACCGTCTTTGCCAAGTCCCGGGAAGAGCAGAAGAAATTCGATGCCGCCTTTGACGGATTCTTTCTTTCGGAAGAAGCCATCCGGGAACAGGCCCGGCAGCGGGCCAATCAGCAGCAAGAGCAGGATGCCCAGCGGCAGCAAGCCCGGCAGGAATTGGAGGACATCAACCAGCGGGTAAACCTGGACGAAACAGAACAGGTCCGCTACCAGGAACTGCCCCAGGAGTCCCGGCAGAAGCTTCAGGATTTTCTGAACCGCTACAAGGGAAACGTGGACCGAAGCCCCCAACTCTACAGTGAATTCATCCACTCGGTTTTTGCCAAAACCATGCTGGAACAGCAGATGCTGATGGAAAACGCCGGAGTGGGGGCAGAGGAACTGGACCCGGAACTGGGCATTTTATGCCGGGACATCGGGGCCTTTCGGGATACGGAAATACCGAAAGCCATCCAGGTCATTCAGACCGTGGCCAGACAGATCAACGGCGAGCTTTCCGCCAAACGCCGGGGCAGCTCCTCCGGCGGGCAGCTGGATTTCCGGCGAACCATCCGGGGAAGCCTCAGTGCCGGTGGCAGCCTGCACAAGCTGTATTTTCGAAAGAAACACGCCCGGAAGCGGCGGTTGGTGATTTTGTGTGACGTTTCCGGCTCTATGGTTCAGTTCTCCGAGTTTGCCCTGCGGTTCATCCAATCTCTGAACCAGACCGCGGAAAGCTCCCGGATTTATCTGTTCTCCGAGACCATTGTGGAAGCGGATGCCTTTCAGCTGCAAAACATGGACCGGTTTCGGGACACCGTCCGCTCCTCCGGCATTTATGGCCGGGGTACCGACTTAGGGCTGGCTCTTCAAACCCTCTGCGCCACCCGTCCCCCGGTATTAAACGGCAGCACCACCCTGCTCATCCTCTCGGACACCAAAACCGTAGACACCCAACGGGCCATGACCTGGCTGCGGGAAGCCAAACGGCAGTCCGCCCGCATCCTCTGGCTCAACCCCATTCCGGAGCGGAACTGGAAATACATCAAAAGCGTGGGTACCGTCCAAACCCTCTGCCCCATGATCCCCTGCTCCACCCTAGGAGAGCTGGCGGGGGCTTGCAGGAAGCTGCTGGCGTGAAATAGTTGACAGTTGACAGTGGACAGTTGACAGTTTTTCTCTAATTGACAATGGACAATTGACAATTTTTTGGGGGACGGAACAGATGTATTGTAGGCGGCAACCTGCCGCCCGCCACGTGGCAATAATAACCTGTGCCGGTGAATGGTATAACCCCATATACGGAACAATGTAGCGGCGTTGACCCAACGCCATCCAGCCCCGCCGAGGGGCTGGCACCGTGGGATGCTACGGATACAAACGTCCAACGAGCGGCCTTACGGCCAATGGCGGCAGATTGCCGCCGCTACAGTGGGGGTACCATAATGCGGGGGGTGTTTCTGCTTATTGCGGGTCATATTTCCCCCGTTTCTTGCCCGAAGTTTACGGCGTGAAATCCCTTGTTTTTATTCTCTGCTTCTCCCCTTGAAATCCGCGTCGATTTTCTTTTTCCAGTTTCCCCGGAGGGGGGCGGGGCTGGAACGGACCTGGCAAACGGCTTGGCTGAGGGACTCGTAGATCACCTGGGTTCCCCGGCTGTCGGCGTGGTAGTCGGCGGCGCATTCCGGGCGGATGCCGAAACGTCCGGCCTCTTGGGCGGCATCGATGTTGGCCCCCAGGAACAGGAATTCCCAACCGTACCGTTCCTGCTGACGGCGGATCATGGCCTTGACCCGGTCATAGTCATACCGGCAGCTGGCGTTTTCCATGCCGTCAGTGGTGATGACAAAGAGGGTCTTTTCCGGCCTATCCTCCTCCCGGGCGTATTTGTGGACATTGCCGATGTGATGAATGGCTCCTCCTACCGCGTCCAGAAGAGCGGTTCTGCCCCGGACAAAGTATTCCTTTTCCGTCAGAGGCTGCAACTGCCCCAGCGGCACCCGGTCAAAAATCACCTGGGAGGTGTGGTCAAAAAGCACCGTAGAGACCAGGGTCTCACCCGGTTCCTGCTTCTGCTTTTCCATCATGGCGTTGAAGCCCCCAATGGTGTCCTGTTCCAACCCGGCCATGGAGCCGCTGCGGTCCAGAATGAATACCAGTTCCGTCAAATTCTTCTTCATAACGCATTCCTCCAAAAAATTCAATGAGGCCACAGGTGTTTTGTAACCTTGTGGCCTCATTATACGCTTTACTGTCTTGCCTTTGGTCTCCCATTGAGAGACCTTAGCACCCCAGGCAGATCTGGTCAAACTGGTAGAGGGCAGCGTTGATTTCGTAGATGTCGTAAACGCCCCGGCGGATGTAGAACTCGATGATCATGTCAAAGGTATTGCTGTGGGACAGGGAAAAGCCCACGGTTCGCAGCAGGTCCTCTGTCTCCTCCAGAGTCAGCTCCAGGGCGATGGCAAAGGCCAGCACCGTTTGCTTGCTGGGCTTATACTTGGAATCATTGTTGATTTTCCAGAAGGTCTTTTTGCTGACGTTGGCCCGCTTGTAGCACTGGACTTCCGTCATGTTCTTCCGGTCAATGAGCTTCAAAAGGGTCACCGCAAAGGAATCATCCTGTTGTTTCAGCCACTCCCCCAGGTTTTCCGGTAATTGGCTTGCCTTGGCTTCACAGGGCAGGGCCTCCATACAAACGGAATGCTCCAATGAAAGCCGCGCGCTTTTGCATTCCAGAAAGCTTTCTTCCCTGGAAGTGCGCAGAAACCGCTCCAATTCCCCTCTTCTGCTGATTTTGTAGGCGTTCCGGTCATAAATGCAGAGGTAAACCGCCAACTCCCCATCCGTCACCGTGAGATAGTCCCGGATGGCCGCCGTGGCAATGGCAAGCACCCGGTCCTTGGGAAAGCCAAAGGTTCCGGAGGAAATCAGTGGAAAAGCAATGGAGGATAGTCCCAACTCCCCGGCCTTTAAGAGGGCGTTGAGATAGCAGCTGCGCAGCAGTGCCGCCTCGTTCTTCCGTCCCCCGGCCCACACCGGCCCCCGGGTGTGAAACACGTATTCACAGGGCAGCCCAAAGCCCGGTGTCACCCGCAGTTCCCCCTGCCCCAGCTTTTCCAACATCCCGCAAGCCTGCCGAAGCCCAGGCCCCGCCGCCTGATGTACGGCTCGGTCCACCCCACCGGACCCGGAATACCGACTGTCCGTAGGGTTCACAATGGCATCCACAGGGAGTTTTGTAAGATCTTCCTGAAGAATTTCAAAAGGCATCAGCAGAACCTCCTTGTATTTTTCCGGCGTGTTTTCCGCTTTTCTGACTGTATTCTACCATATCCGTTCAAAGAATGAAAGTGCCATTCCGCAACCTCTGCTTTCCATTTTTTCAAAACTGTGTTAGTATCAAATGAAACAATTTGACTTGCCGGTACGTGTTGTATATGAAAGGAGATGATCGCTTGCAGGAAGCAGGATTGTCAGAAGCCATGGACCGGTATGGCGATGCTGTATATCGTCTTGCCCTGTGTCGGCTGCAAAATGTCCAGGATGCGGAGGATGTCTATCAGGAGACCTTTCTTCGCCTGTTTCAGGAGGATGCGGCGGGCTGGGATGAGGAACGTCAAAAGGCATGGCTGTTGCGTGTGGCCCTGAATTTATGTCGGGATGTGGGCCGGAAACGGAAAACCCGGTGCTGGGTTTCTCTGGAAGATGTGGCGGAGATTCCCGGCGGCAAAGAACCTCCATACTCAGAGCTATGGGATGCGGTAAACCGTCTGCCGGAAAAATACCGGACGGTTTTTCATCTGCACTATGCCGAGGGATGCAAAACAGAGGACATTGCCAGGATTTTGAAGATTCCGGGGGCAACGGTGCGGGTACGGCTGTCCCGGGCCAGAATGATTTTGCGGAAGGAGCTGGAACTCTATGACCTATGCTGATTATCAAAAACTTAACGACTGTATTCACGCTCCGGCGCACCTGAAAGAGGACGTGCTTCAAAAAGCCCGGGCCATGAAGCCCAGGCGCTCCAAGGTGCTGCCCCGGCTGGTGGCAGCGGCGGCCTTGGCGGCGGTGATTCCCCTGTCCGTATTGGCCGTGACGAAAATGCCCGGTCTGCGGGAATACCTGACCCGGTTCGGTTTCAAAAATCCGGAAGCGGTGGAACAGCTGGTGGAGAAAAACACCCAGGAAGTGTCCCACAGCAATGACTTGGCACACTACGCCATTGAGGAAACCCTTTGCGACGGCAATGCGCTGTATGTAACGGTAAAAATCACCCCCAGAAACAGCAGCCATTTTGTGGTGCCTGATTACACCATGCTCTCCGACAGCATTCAGACCCTGAACCTGGAGGGTCCGGCGGGCCAGACGGTGGGGGAATACCTGAAATCCGCCAAGAAAGAGCCTGTATTTGCCGGCGTGTGGCTGGGAACCAACGGAGAGGGGTCTCAGGGCTGGTGTGACCCCCAGGGCAACCTTTATTACTATATTACCGCGCAGATGCCTGCGGATGGCATTCTTCATGTATCCGGAACTGCCAGAACCAAGCAGATGAAAGAAGTCTGCCGAGTGACTTTTGAGCAGAAAGTGGAAAGCAAAGCCTCTGCCCAGGAAACCACGGCGGGCAGCTGCGACCCCCGGATTACGGAATCCGGCATTGAAATGGAAAGCATTCAGGTGGAAGAAACGGAGCTTGGGTATTATGTAACCTTTACTTGGCGCAAACTCTATGAGAATCGGTCTGTCAGCCTGAGCCTGACGGATGAATCCGGCGAATACTTGCCCGGTTTGCCAACTTTCAGCAGCGGGCAGACCCTGAACGCCGATGGCAGCTACACCCAGACCCTTGCCGCGCAAAAAACCGTGGGCATGGAAGATCTGTATTTTGTGATCCAGTGGGGGCAGCCTTTTGGGCCGTACCCTGTGCTGGCAAAGTAAGGAGGAAAATGACATGAAAAAGATATTGCCCATTTTACTGGCTTGTTTGATGCTCTGGGGCTGTGGTGCCAAGGAAGCCCCCGCCCCTACTACCGTGGTGACAGTGGCGACAGAGGCGGCAGAAACCACCGTGGCAACAGGACCCACCGTGGCAGCAGAACCCGTAGAAACAGAACCGATTCCGGAGCATTTGCAGCTCAAGCCTCTGGAAAATTACAACGTGGACGCAGAGGTCTTTTCCCGCGGGGTCACATCTGCCGCCCCTGTAGAAATGGCACCGCTGGGGCTGACGGCGGAGCAGCTGCTGTCCATCCTGATGCCCGAGGACACCTCCCAGCGGACGGCAGAAAATAAGGAATTCAGACGCATTGTGACCACGGAGCAGGGCAGCAGCCTGACATTCACGGATATCCATTTCACTGCTTACCGGGGCGGATATGAACGTCAGGATTTACGGGAAATGGAGGGCCTGCTGTCAGGCTGGGCCCAGGAACACCCGGAGGATGCGGTACATTCCCTGGATTTTATGTCCCCGGAGGAGGCCCTTCAAAAGGCACAAGATGTATTGAAGCAGATGAACGTGGGCTATGAACCGGTGGTGGATGTCTTTGCAGCCCTCACCGGCCCGGAAATCAACGCCTACCAAGAGGTTTGCCTGGATGACCCCATGTATACGGAATTTGGGAAATTCCACATGCTTCCGGAGCTGACGGATGCCCATGATGCCTATTATCTCCACTTTTCCTTTGCGTTCAACGGCATTCCCCTATCCCAGCCAGGTGTCATGAGCAACACCTACGGTGCGGTATTCGCCCCGGATGCGGCCATGCTCATCACCCGAGAGGGCATTGCGTTCTTTTCTTGCCTGGGTCTGCAAGCACTGAAGTCCGTAAGGGAACCCCAGGCCCTGATCACGGCGGAGCAGGCCATTGAAGCCATGGGGAAGGTGGTGCAGGACCGTTTTTACGACCAGGAAGTCTATAGCACTTCCCGGCTGGAACTGGGGTATCTTCCCTTGTGTGCAGAGGGAAAAACCACGCTGATCCCCTATTGGGGCGTAGAAGTGACGTCCTTGCCACTGCCAGATGACCTGCCGCCCCAATACCGTCCTCAGATCAGCGACTGGTTCAACGGCTTCACCGGTACCTATTTTACGGATGAATAAGGACCACCGCGGAGCCTCTCTCACAGCATTTGCGCACCGGCAGCGTCGCCTTTGACCATAGAGCATTCCGTTTAGCGGTCACGCTTATGGTCAAGTCCCTTTCCGCCGTCTTTAATCGGGTATAAAATATTTGAAAACCACTTGCTTTTTGTGGTATTTTACGATATAATATTCCGGTTTTTGTATATATATGAGGCAGACGGACGGAAGGAGATTTTTCATGCAGGGAGAAACGTTACGGGAGAATAAAATGGGCGTGATGCCCGTGGGGCGGCTGCTGGTGAATATGGCACTGCCCATGATCATTTCCATGCTGGTACAGGCCCTTTACAATATTGTGGACAGCATTTATGTGTCCCAGGTGTCGGAAAGTGCGGTAACGGCACTGTCCCTGGCCTTTCCGGTGCAGAACATGCAGATCGGCTTTGCGGTGGGCGTAGGCGTAGGTGTCAATGCCTTTTTGTCCCAGAGCCTGGGGCGGAAAGATCAGGAGAGTGCCAACTGGGCGGCGGGTCAGGGATTTTTCCTGATGCTCATTTGCACCGCCATGTTTATGCTCTTTGGCTTTTTCGGTGTTCGGCCCTACTATGAAATGCAGTCCAGCGTTCAGGAGACGGTGGAGGGCGGCATTGCCTATACCAGCATTTGCTGCCTGTTTACCGTGGGCGTCTTTATCCAGGTCCTCTGCGAGCGGCTGCTGCAAGCCACCGGCCGGGCCACCCAGACCATGGTGCTTCAGGCCACCGGTGCGATTCTCAACATCATCCTTGACCCGGTGTTTATCCATGGCCGCTGGGGTATGCCCAAAATGGGCGTGGCCGGTGCGGCGGTGGCCACGGTCATCGGCCAGTGCGTGGCGGCGGTGCTGGGCATTTATATGAACATCCGGCACAATCCCGATGTACAGCTGGGATTCAAGTACATGAAGCCCAACTGGAAAATCATTTCCCCCATTCTCACAGTGGGCATTCCCAGCGTGATCATGAACGGCATCGGTTCTGTGATGAACTTCGGCATGAACCAGATTTTGCAGGGCTTCCACGAGACGGCCACCGGCGTGTTTGGCATCTACTTTAAGCTTCAAAGCCTGTTCTTTATGCCCCTGTTTG
The DNA here is from genome assembly GCA_934593275.1 of uncultured Oscillospiraceae bacterium. Classification (GTDB taxonomy): domain Bacteria; phylum Bacillota; class Clostridia; order Oscillospirales; family Oscillospiraceae; genus Faecousia. The sequence continues at coordinate 9,286 of CAKTQE010000068.1, forward strand.
GCATTAACAACGCCACCATTTCCATTATCGCCTACAACTACGGCGCACGGAAGCCCAAGCGCATTGTCCACACCCTGAAACTGGCAACCGCCGTGGCGGTGTGCATCATGCTGGTGGGCCTGACTATTTTCCAGCTGTTCCCGGATAAGCTTCTGGATTTGTTCAATCCCACAGAGGACTTTATGGCCATCGGTGTCCGGGCATTGCGGATCCTGTGTCTGCCGTTCCCGGTGGCGGCGGTGTGCATTGCCCTCAGTGCCTCTTTCCAGGCCCTGGGCAACGGCATTTATTCAACCATTGTCTCTTTGTGCCGCCAACTGCTGGTGCTGCTGCCGGTAGCGTATCTGCTGAGCCTGACGGGGGACGTTAACGCCGTGTGGTGGTCCTTCCCCATAGCAGAAATCGCCTCCGCCCTGGTCACGGCCCTGCTCTTTGCCAGACTGTACCGGCAGAAAGTCAAGCCTCTCTTTTCCGGGGTTCAGGAGTAATTTCCGGGGGCGCAGGGGTGTTGCGCATGTAGGGGCGGCAACCTTGCCGCCCGCCACGTTCCGAATACAACCTGTGCGGTTGAATGAAATCACGCAATGTAGCGGCGATGATTCATCGATGAAATCAATGTGTGATTGCCCCCGGCAATCAATTGATTTTGATTCGCTGCGCGGAGCACCACCATCCAGCCCCGGCGAGGGGCTGGCTCCGTTACAAATTACACCCTGTTTCGTTGAACGGTATCACACAATACAACGACAAACGTTTTTCCGTTGGATGTTACAAATGTAAACGTACCACGATTCCGGCCCTTCGGGCCGGTTGGCGGCAGATTGCCGCCGCTACATTGCGTGGTGCCTTTTAACCGCACGGGTTATACTTGCAACGTGGCGGGCGGCATGGTAGCCGCCCCTACAATCATGTACCACGTTCCGAATGTAACCTGTTCGGTTGAACGGTACCACCCCCGACATGTCATTCCGCCCATTACATAACCCGGCAAAAACGGCGCATCCTGTTTTTGGGGGAACCCCCCGAAAGGAGCGCAAGTGTGAAAAAAGAAGAGAAAAAGCCCCTGCCCTGGGAGGCCATCGATCCAAAGCCTCCGGTGATCCAATCCGGGCATATGGAAAATCGGATCCGAAATCAATAGGCACTTGTCGGAAAGGCCCCCAGGGGTTTTTCCGACAAAATTTTTATGACTGGCGCACAGCCCCATTCTCCCAACTCCCGGCCCTTTGACAAAACGAGGCAAATGTCAAAAATAAACAAATTTTAGCGAAGATGTGAATAAATTTTATTGAAGTTCATCCTATGTTGTGCTATGATGGCGGGGCGGAGGGAGCAAGCACGCTTGTTCTCTCATCTGTAAATCACAGGAGGAGTCATCTATGAAAGAAAACCAAGCACCCCAATTCCCGGCACGGCCCCGCACAGAGCTTTGCTACAAGCTGCTGATGTTTACCGCCGCCATTACCGGCATGGCCC
>CAKTQE010000069.1 GCA_934593275.1 uncultured Oscillospiraceae bacterium
AGGCGGCCAGAGACAGGATCATGCAGGCAGCCAGCAGCAAAGCGAGCAATTTTTTCATGATACATCTTCTCCTTTTTGAAGTGGGGGGAGGTCATCCCCGTTTGGAATATTATATAGGAAGTAGTATCCAAAAGAAAACAGGAGAATCCTGCGATTGTTATAAAATATCTGTTAAAAAGGCACAGCGGCCTTGAAAAGAACGCTGTGCCTTTTGTGCATAATCAACAATGTATGTCAATTCTTTGTAAAACAGGGGGAACGGCCGCTCTGATATTCCGAGGGAGAAATGCCCGTGGCCTTTTTGAACGTGGCACTGAAATAGGCCACATCCCGGTAGCCCACCAGCTCCGCCACCTCATAGATTTTCCGGCGGCAGTCTGAAAGCAGCTCCATGGCCTTGGTCATCCGCACCTGGGTCAGGTAGGCAATGACCGTGGAGCCGGTCTCTTTTTTGAACATATGGCTCAGGTGTCCTTCACTGAGCTGTAGGCTGCCCGCAATGGTGGCAATGCTGATGCCTGTATCGGCATAGTGCCGGGCAATGTAGGCCATGGCCTCCTGGACATATCTGTTTTGTCCCTGGGGCGTGGCGGCAAGCTCCGGAGTCCGAAAGCGATCCAGGGACTCCAGAAGCTCCTGGGTGTCAAAGGGGGTGGTCAGATAGTCGTTGGCCCCCAGCCGCAGGGCTTGCAGCACCCAGCGGTAGTTTTCCCGGGGGGCCGCCAGAATGCAGGGGGCCTTGCCGCCGGAGGAGCGGTAGTGAGATAGCAGCTCCAGGCCGTTACAGGCAGGAGGCTCCATGGCAAAGAAAATCAGGTCCGGGTCAGAAACCAGGGCTGTTTCCAAGGCTTCCGTGGTTCCGGGCAGGGAAGCCAGGGGGCTGCAGCCCAGGGCGGCCCAGTTGACCTCCGGCAATGGCCCAATCAGAAGGATTTTCAGCACCGATCCTCCGCCCCTTTCAAATCTTCCAGGGCCAGGGCGTTCTGGGTGTTGTAGAGACTTGCGTAAACACCGCCGGTTTTCAGCAGCTCCTCATGGGTGCCGCTTTCGGTGATCACACCGTCGGCAATGGAAATAATGCGGCTGGCGGAGCGGATGGTGCTGAGCCGGTGGGCAATGATCAGGGTGGTCCGGCCACGGCTCAGATTGTCAAAGGCCCGCTGGATTCTGGCCTCGGTCACGGAGTCCAGGGCGGAAGTGGCCTCATCCAGAATGAGGATGGGCGGGTCCATCAGGAAAATCCGGGCAATGGCCACCCGCTGCTTCTGGCCCCCGGAGAGCAGGGTGCCCCGCTCGCCCACGTAGGTCTGGAAGCCCTGGGGCATGGCCTGGATGTCGGCGTAGATCTCCGCCCGCTTGGCGGCGGCAATGACCTCCTCGTCTGTGGCGTCCGGGCGGCCATAGCGAATGTTTTCCAGAATGGTGTCCGCAAAGAGAAATACATCCTGCTGGACAATGCCGATGGTCTTGTGGAGACTATGCTGACGGATATGCCGCACGTCCACCCCGTCAATGGAAATGGAACCGGCGGACACGTCATAGAACCGGGGGATCAGCTGGCAAAGGGTGCTTTTGCCCCCGCCGGAGGGGCCAACAATGGCAATGGTCTCCCCAGGCTGCACATCCAGGGAAACATCGTGAAGCACCGGCAGGTTTCCGTCATAGGTAAAGCGGACGTGGTCTACCTGGATGCCGCCCTGGACGTTTTGAAGCTCCTGGGCATCCGGGGCATCCTGAATGGTGGGTTCGGTACCCATGATTTCCACAAAGCGGTTGAGACCCGCAAAGCCGTTGGCAAAAAGCTCCGAGAGGGTGGAGAGCTTCCGCATGGGGGTCACGAACGTGGCGATATAAAGACTGAATGTCAGCAGGTCCCGGTAGTCCATTTTGCCCTTTAGAATCATCAGCCCGCCCAGGGCGATGACCACCACGTTCAAAGAGGTGAGAAACAGCTCCATGGTGCTGTTGAACCGGCCCATGGCCTTGTGGAAATTCCGCTTGGAGGACTTGTAAATGTCATTGGCGGCATCAAAACGCTGTGTTTCCAAATCCTCGTTGCCAAAGGCCTTGGCGGTGCGAATGCCGGACAGGCTGGACTCGATTTCCGTATTGATGTGGCCGGTTTTCTGCTTGACCCCTTTGGAGACGCTGCCTAAACTCTTGCGCATGGACATAATGACCACCAGAAACACCGGCACCAGCACGGCCACCACCAGAGCCAGCTCCCAACGGATACAGGCCATGACGATCAGCGCGCCCAGAATGGTGATGGTGGAGGTCAGCACATCCTCCGGCCCGTGGTGGGCCAGTTCCGTCAGCTCAAACAAATCCGAGGTCAGGCGGCTCATCAGCTGACCGGTGCGGTTGGCATCGTAAAAGTCGAAGCTCATTTCCTGCATATGGTGAAACAGGTCCGCCCGGATGTCCGCCTCCACCCGAATGCCAAAGGTGTGGCCGTAGTAGCAGACGATATAGTTGAGCCAACTCCGCAGAAAATAAAAAGCCAGACACCCGGCCATGAGGGTAAAGAAAATCCCATATTTTTCATTGGGCAGCAAATCATACAACGAAAGCCGGGTCACCAGCGGAAAAGCCAGGTCAATACAGGCAATTAGCATGGCGCAGGTGATGTCAATGGCAAACAGCCGCCGGTGATTCTTAAAATAATGCAGAAAAATAGCCAAGGGCTTTTTCTTCCGGTATTCTTCTGTGGTCATGGACAGGAATCTCCTTTGTCAAATGAATTCTATTCAGAACAGTATAACAGATTTTCACAAAAGTTGCAAAGAAATGTGGAAAAATATTTTGAGTTGTGGTATGCTGGCAGGGGATAAAGTTGACAGTTGACAGTGGACAGTTGACAGTTATGTCCCAATTGACAATTGACAATGGACAATTGACAATTTTTGCAGGACGGACGTGTCCCTTTTGCGCCAACGTTCCGGTAAACCTGATATCTGAAAGCCCGGTACAAAAGCTTCCCCACTGGGGAAGCTGGCAGGGCGCAGCCCTGACTGATGAGGCGCGGGGAAACTTTCAATGTTGCAAAAACAATGGGCGCAAAGGTATTATGCAATGTAGGGGCGGCAACCTTGCCGCCCGCCACATTGGATGTATAACCTGTGGGGGTGAATGGTACAGCCAAAAACATGGTACACCCCCTGTAGCGGCGGCAATCTGCCGCCAACCGGCCCGCAGGGCCGGAATCGTGGTACGTTTGTATCCGCATCGTCCCACGGAGCCAGCCCCTCGCCGGGGCTGGATGGCGATGAATCATCGCCGCTACATTGGGTTCCGTATATTAGGTAATACCATTCAACCACACAGGTTATATTCGATACGTGGCGGGCGGCAGGTTGCCGATTGAATTATGGTGTGATTGCCCCCGGCAATCAATAGATTTTGATTCGCTGCGCGAAGCACCACCCCTACGGCAATGTACAACGCTTTTCTCATTATTCAAACACAATACATGCTATAAACGTGTTGAAAATACGGCATTTTGGAACAATTGTCCACTGTCAACTCGGAACGACATGACGGGTTGCAATACCAATAAATACAAGGAGACATCTATGAAAATTTTTTATAAAACCCCGGATTTGGTGGTCTGTCGGAAACCTGTGGGGGTGGACTCGGAAAAGGGGATGGTGGATCAGTTGGCCCAGGAGGTGGGCGGCTCTTTTTATCCCGTCCACCGGCTGGATTTGGGGGTGGGGGGGCTGATGGTCTTTGCCCGGAATAAACAGTCGGCGGCTGCATTAAGTGGGCTGATTGCCCAGGGGCAGCTGCAAAAGGAATATTTAGCCCTGCTTCATGGCTGCCCGGAGGAGCCGGAGGGGTGTATGGAGGACCTTCTCTGGAAAGATAGCCGGAAAAACAAGGTCTTTGTGGTGAAACGTCAGCGTGCCGGGGTCCGTCCGGCGGCTCTTCGGTATCGGGTGGTAGTGCCTGGGGCGGAGAGCCTGGTGCGGGTCTATCTGGAAACCGGACGGAGCCATCAGATCCGGGTGCAGTTTGCCTCCCGGGGATTCCCCCTGGTGGGGGACCACAAATACGGCAGCCGCTCCCGGGAAACCCAGATACACCTCTTTTCCGCCGCCCTGGAATTCCCCTGGAAAGGGGAAAACCTGCGCTTTGAAGACAAGCCGGATTGGGCATAAAAGCATCAAAAAGCAGCGTCACGAAAAATGTGACGCTGCTTTTGCGTAAAGGGATTGATCATCGGAACCGAACGGCCAGCCATTTTTCCAGTTCCAGCTTTTTGGCCCGGTGGTCCATGCGGCTGACCAAATCTTTATACAGGCTCTCCCAGTCCTCCACCTTTCTGGCCCCGTGGACACGGGTGGCGATATAGGGGCATTGGGGCAGCTTCCGCTTGCCGAAAGCCTGGGTAAAGGGATGCAGCACCCCCAGAGCCATGGCGTAGGGGGCCATGCGGAAATAGTATTCCGGGTCGGCGGCCAGCAGCCGCTGTACGTCCTGAGACGGCATGTGCTTCATGTAGTACCGCAGACCCCGAAGCTGGGCCACATCGTGGCGGTTCAAGTCCGTCCGCCGTCCGCCCCAGGCGGCGGGGAAGCCCAGGAGAATTTGCCCCAGACAGGCAACCAGAGGAATCCAGACTACTCCGGCAATCAGCCCCAGAATCAGCCAGACGGCCACAGAAATCCCCGCGGCCCAATAGCCGCTTTTGTTCCGGCTCATGGTGCAGAAAGCGGGCTTGTGAAGCTGCCAGGCGGTGACCACGGCGATGATGCCGAAAATCAGGCTCAATAGAATTTGCAGGGCCAGAATCGAGGTTATGTTCATGGCCAGACAGATGCCGCAGAACACCTGACTGACGCAGAGAATGTACCGGTAAATGTTCCGGCTCCGCTCTGTGGTTTTGCAGATGGCACTTTCCCCGGGAATCATGGCGGCGGTGCGCCGCAGGGCCTTGGCGTAGGCCAGACTGGAAGCATCAATGACCCGCCGCTCTCCGAACAGCCCCCGGAAAGCCCGGACCTCAAAGAGACTGCGCTCGTTGCCCATGTCCATGCGCTTGTGCAAAAGAATGCGCCGCCCATCGGCCTGAATCAGAATGTAGCCCAGCTGCGCCCAGCCCAGAACCATCATGGTCAGGTCGCCGCCGTTTAAAAACAGGCGGCAGCCCAGTTCACCGGCGGTGACACCCTCCAAGGGGATGGTGCATTCCTCCCGGCGGGCGGGGAAGGTCCGCAGAAACAGCAGCCAGTAGAGAAGGGCCACGGCGGCGGTAATGCCCATGGGTATTAACTCCGGGTTGCCGGTGCGGTAGTAGGTGCTGACCCCCGGGAACATGGCGGGGGTGACTTTCAGACTCATGCTGACGGATTCATGGTCATTAAATCCGTTTTTGGTGCTGCCTGTCAGCATTTTTCCGTCAATCAGCAGATTCAGCTCCGAAGCCAGACCGTTCTGCCGGTAGGTGCTGTAAAAATCCGGGGTCAGGGGGTAGTTTTCAGGCAAAGTGATGGTGTAGGTCATGCTGCTGATGGGATAGGAAAAACCGCTGAGAATATCCAGGTTCAGATTCAGGGTGTCCTTGATCACAACACCCTTGTCATTGACGGCCACAGTGACCACCTTGGGCAGGGTATAGCTGATGGTGATTACAAAGTCGCCGCTTTGACCGCCGGTGACCTTGGTAAGGCTCACCATATTGTAGTTGCCGGACTTGCTGACGGCGGGGGAGCTGCCATTGAGGGTGATCCCCGTGGCCTTGGCAGGCAGGGGGAAAACCAGGTTGGCATCCGCCGTGTCCAGATGCAGGTTCATTTGCAGGGTCACCATGGCATCGCCGTCAATGTTGACGGTGCTGGTAAAGTCCACCCGGGTGGCGGCACTTTCCGCAGAGACGGGCAGGGCAAAACACAGCAGGGCCACGCAGCCCAGCACAAACGCCATGGAAAACAGCCTGATGATTCGCTTCAAAGGAGGTACCTCCATCCTTGAGGAAACTCTGAATAAATCGTCTGCGGTGGAGCGGCGAATCTTTTGCCCCCAGTCTGCGCTTCTAAAAGTGGGAAATACACAAAGTATTCCTCCACTTTTAGAATCTTGCCTGGAGCCAAAATCTTTCGCCGTCAGCTCTTGCCGATTTCATCAGAGCTTCCTTAACCCATAGTTTTCCCCATTCTACCATGAAATCCAGGGGAAAGCAAGAAAATCTTAGGGAAATGCCAAGAAAATCCCTCCGGGAACCAAGGCCCGGAGGGGAGAATCACTTGACAACGGTCACATGGCTGTGGCCAAAATGGGCAAGAAGCCGGGGAAGATCCCCACTGATCCGCTCGCCGCACATGACAAGGGGGACCGCAGGGGGGCAGCTGACGGAGGAATCCGCCAGAATTCGGCCCTGGCTTTGGAAGACCTCCAGGGTTTCCTTTTGAGAAAAGGCCGCTTGCCGGGGGGTCAGCACCGCCTCCGGGCGGCACTGGGGAAGAACACAGTCTCGGGGTTCCCTTTTGGCCAGGGCCAAGAGGGCCTGTTCCAAACGGGCCAGTTCCTCGGGGGTGTTTTCCGGGGTGAACATGAAAACGATGTGGCTTTCATCCGCAAATTCCGGGAAAATGTTCTGGGATTCCAGAATTTGGGCTACTTCTTCTCCGGTGTAGCCCCAGGGGGCTGTACGCACCGTCAGCTTTAAAAGCTCGTCTCCCACCAGGGGGAAGCCCCGGGCCAGGAGGGCGCCTTTCAGGGCGGCCAGCCGGGGGGCCAGGGCCAAAAGACGCTGGGGCAGGGCATCTAAGTAGGGATTGCACAGGTCCAAAGACTGCAAGATGAGATAAGAGGGGCTGGTGGAGCCAAAAAGGGCCATGGCGTTTTTAAGAGCCTGCCGGTGTTCTTCCTGCCCGAAGTGGAGATAGGCCCCGCCGGTCAGCACCGGGAGGGTCTTGTGGGCGGAGTCGCAGCACAGGTCCGCCCCCAGATCCATGGGGTGGCGGCTCTGGGGGAGAAACCGGAGATAGGCCCCGTGGGCATTGTCCACCAGCAGCGGCACCCCGTGGGCATGGCACACCTGAGCAATGCCTGCAATATCTGCCACATTTCCCAGATAGTCCGGGCTGGTCACATAAACGGCACAAGGTTTTTCCGGTTCGCTTTCAATGGCACTGTTCACCTGCTCCGGGGTCAGGGGGCAGCTGAGATAGTCCTCCCCCGCCCACAGCCAGCGGATGGGGAAGTCCAAGAGGATTGCGGTATTCAGAAAGCTTTTGTGGGCGTTCCGTCCGGCAAGAATCCGGCCCCGGCAACGTGCCTGGGTGTAGGCAAAGAACAGCATGGCCCGGATGCACAGGCTGGAACCCTCGGCAGAGTAGACCGTGGGGCAGCCAAAAAGGGCCGTGGCGTTCTGCTCGCTTTGGGCAATGATGCCGGAAGCGTGGAACAGATCATCCGCCCCGTGGATTTCCGTCAAATCCCGGGCTTCGCAGCCGAGGCTTAAAACGCCTTTGTGTCCCGGCATGTGAAACCGTGCCGGGGCATTCTGGGCGTACTGTGCTACAAAGTCACAGATGGGGGTATTCACTGGGCCTCACCCAGTTTTTCGGCCACCTGAACCATAATGGCGCACTCCATCCGCTTCCGGAACAGCTTGCAGCCGGATTCATAAACACCCTTTACAGAGCCGGTGGCATGGTAGGCGTTGGCAGCGCAGCCGCCGGAGCAGTAAAGTCTGGCCCAGCAGTCGTGACAGTCCGGACGGGCATAGACATTGCAGGAGGCGAATTCCTGCTGGATTTCCGTATTGGTCACTCCGTCCCAGATGTTGCCCAGCTTGAATTTTTCCTCACCTACAAACTGGTGGCAGGGGTACAGGTCGCCCCAGGGGGTCACGGCCATGTATTCCGTTCCGCTGCCGCAGCCGGAAATGCGCTTGTAAATGCAGGGTCCGCCGGTGAGGTCGATCATATAGTGGTAGAAGGTAAAGGGACGGCCCTCTTTGTACCGCTCCAACTGAAGACAGGCCAGTTCCTCATACTGCTCCATGACAATGGCCAGGTCCTCCTCGGTAAGACCAGCGGGATCTCCCGCGGCGGTGACCACCGGCTCCATGGAAAGCTCCGTAAAGCCCAAGTCCAGCATGGTCCGGATGTCTTTTAAGAAGTCCGGGTTGGCATGGGTGAACGTACCCCGCATGTAGTAGTCCTTACCTCCACGCTGCCGCACCAACTCCTGGAATTTGGGGACGATCCGGTCAAAGCTGCCGTGGCCCGCATAGTCCACCCGGAACCGGTCATGGATTTCTTTCCGGCCATCCAGGCTCAGAACCACGTTGCTCATTTCCTTGTTGGCAAAGTCGATGACATCCTGGTCAATGAGCATACCGTTGGTGGTCAGGGTGAAGCGGAAGTTTTTACCCGCTTCCTTTTCAATACTCCGGGCATAGGCCACCAGCTGCTTTACCACGTCGAAGTTCATCAGAGGTTCGCCGCCGAAGAAGTCCACTTCCAGATTTTTCCGGCTGCCGGAATGGCTTACCAGGAAGTCCAGGGCCTGTTTGCCCACTTCAAAAGACATGATGGCCCGGTCACCGTGATACTTGCCCTGGGAGGCAAAGCAGTAGGAGCAATTGAGGTTGCAGGTGTGGGCAATGTGCAGACACAGGGCCTTTACCACCCCGGAGGTCCGGGCCTTTAATTCCCCGGCCATGGAGGCAAAGGTGTCCGGGGTAAAGAGTTTGCCGGCATCTTTCAAAGCAGTGATGTCGTCATAGCATTCGGAAAGCTCCTGGGGGTCGATTTCCGGATACTTGGCGGCAACCTGGGCCAGGGCCTCCTGCCGGGAGTAGGATTCGTAAAGGCCAATAAGGTCGTAGGCAGCCTCGTCCACCACATGGACCGAGCCGGAGCATACATCCAGAACGATGTTATAGCCGTTTAACTGATACTGATGGATCATAGTTTTCTCCTTGTACATGAAAAATGCCGCCCAAACAGGCGGCATTTTCGAAAAATAAGATTACTTATTCTTGTTCTCGCACTTCTGGTTGGCGATGCCGCTGCTGGTCTTGCAAGCAGACTGGCAGGAGGTCTGGCACTCGCCGCAGCCGCCGTTCTTGGCGCTCTGGCACAGGTTACGGGTCTCGATGGTCTGGATATGCTTCATGGAAGTTTCCTCCTGATAATTGTTTTTTATTCTTAGAGTCTATCATGTAAAGCGGGAAATGTCAATTGCCTTTTCTCACAAAATGGGTGGCGGCAGGTATAGAGGAACACGGCGACCCAGCTGCCAAGAACCGGCAGCCCCGCAAAGACCGCCATCCAGTCAGGGCTACCCAACATAAAGAAAGAAACCACCCTCCAAAGCCCCAGCCCCAAAAGGACAGAAAGCAGACTGACAGCCCAGACAAACACGGCACATTTTTTCCCGGCAGTCCAGTGCTGCCCGTTGATAGTTTTCCAAAGCCAAAACATGAATTTTTCCTCCTTGGCATTTATTTTTCATCGATATGTCACCCTGAGGGAAGACGTAAAAATTGACAATTGACAATGGACAATTGACAATTATTGGGCCGACCAACGCTGTTCACTTGTATCCATCCGTTAAAGTCCGTAGGGGCGGCAATAATAACCTGTGACGATGAATGGTATTACCCCATATACGGAACAATGTAGCGGCGTTGACCCAACGCCATCCAGCCCCGGCGAGGGGCTGGCACCTTGGCGAATATAACCCGTTTTGTTGAATGAAACCACCCCATACAACGACAAACGCTTTTAGGTTGGACGAAACAAACACAAACGTACCACGATTCCGGCCCTGTGGGCCGGATGGCGGCAGATTGCCGCCGCTACAGTGGGGGGTACCATAATGTGGGTGATACCATTCGCCCCCACAGGTTGTACATCCAACGTGGCGGGCGGCAGATTTGTATAGAGTAGTAACATAGGTAACAGGTAGAGAAGAGACATAGGTAACAGTTTTTG
>CAKTQE010000070.1 GCA_934593275.1 uncultured Oscillospiraceae bacterium
AACTGTTACCTATGTCTCTTCTCTACCTGTTACCTATGTTACTACTCTATACAAATCTGCCGCCCGCCACGTGGCAATTACAACCTGCGAGGTTGAATGGTACCACCCAATATACGGAACAATGTAGCGGCGATGATTCATCGCCATCCAGCCCCGCCAGGGGCTGGCACCGTGGGATGCTGCGGATACAAACGTCCAACGTGTGGCCTTACGGCCAATGGCGGCAGATTGCCGCCGCTACAGTGGTGGGTACTGTATAATACGGTATACCATTCACCCCCACAGGTTAAACATCTAACGTGGCGGGCGGCTAATAGCCGCCCCTACAATACATTTGTTCTGAATTACCGTGTTTTCAACGTTTCTATCATCGTTTTGCGTCCGTAAAATATCAAAAAACGTGATACATTGACGTAGGGGTGGGCCGAAATGAATAACGTTGGTTGCCCCAATAATTGTCAATTGTCCATTGTCAATTGTCAATTTCCAGCATTCCCAGCTGTTCTTTCCAGGTAAGGTTGCACCGGACGGCCCGGTTCAGGGTTTCCTGGGGGATGCTGCCGTCTTTTACGGCGGCCAGGACAGCGGGGAGCTGAATGTCAAAGTCTGTGCTGCACAGCAGGGTAGCACCGGCTTTTACGGCCTGGATGGCGGCCTGTTCCGGGGTGAAGCCCTCCAGTGCGCCCATGACCAGGTCGTCTGTGACGATGACGCCGGTATAGCCCATATTCTCCCGGAGATAGGCCATGACCTTGGGAGACAAGGAGGCGGGCAAGGTGTCATCCAGGGCGGTGACAATGTTGTGGCTGACGAGAATGGCCCCCAGGCCCTGCTGGATGCCCGCGGCAAAGGGTACCAGGTCCCGGCTTTCCAGTTCTTCCAGCGTCCGGGTATCTATGACCTGGCCGGTGTGGGTGTCGCCGTTTTCCCCGTAGCCTGGAAAGTGCTTCATCACGCCCCCTACCCCGTTTTCCGCCATCCGTTCCAGGGTGCCAGTAACATAGGCACCGGTGGTGATGGGGTCAGCCCCCAGGGAGCGGTGGTACATAAAGGCATTGGGATTCTGGCTGATGTCGCACACCGGGGCCAGATTCACATTGAGTCCCAGGTCCCACAGCAGATAGGCCTTTTCCGTCTCCATGCTGAGGGCCAGTTCCAGGCCCCCTTTTTCAAAGGATGCCCGGGGTTCCGGGAATTTTTCTGCCCGGAAAGCAGGATAGGCACTGACCCGGCAGACCGTTCCCCCCTCCTCGTCTACCGCCAGAAACAGAGGGATTTGGGCCGCGCCCTGGTACCCGGCAAGCTTTTCCCGCATACTTTCCCGGGTCTCCTCCCGGAAGTCCTGGCCAAACAGCACCAGTCCCCCCAGGTGGTAGTTTTCAATATTCTCTAGCACCGTCTCCATCCGGCACCGGGCCAAAAACAGCTGGCCCACCTTCTCTTCCAGGGTCATCTGCCCCATCAGCACCTCCACCGGGGATTTTTCCGGCTGGGTCTCCGGAACCACCGACTCCGTGGGGACTGTCAGGGTTTCCACAGGAGGGGCTGTCGTCTCCGTGGGGCTGGCCGCCGGGGTACAGCCCAGCAGCAAGGCCGCCGCCAGCACACAAGGGATCAATCGTTTCATCAGGCTTCCTCCACCAAACGCTTTCGGAAATCGTTGAAGTAGATATACAGGAAAATCAGAGCCGTCAGCGTCCAGGTCATGGGGTAGCAGACGCACAGCAGCACCAGGGCATGGTGCCAACGGACCACCGTGGCCAGCCACAGCACCCGGACCACGCAGACGCTGAGGCAGATCACCGCCGTGGGCTTTACCGAGTCCCCCATGCCCCGCATGGTACCGGCGAAAATCTCCACCGGCATGAACACCGCCGCAAAGGGCATGATGACGGACATGATAAAGCTGCCGGTTTCAATGACCTGGCTGTCCGCCGTATAAATGCCCAGAATGGTGCTTCGGAACGCCACAATGGTCAGGCTGAGAATGCCCACGGTGCAAACGCTCATGGCCAGACACACCCGGACGCTTTGCCGCACCCGGTCAAATTTATGCGCCCCGTAGTTCTGGCCCACAAAGGTGGTAATGGCCACGCCAAAGGCACCGGAGATCATCCAGGTCACGGCATCGGTCTTGGTATAGGCCGCCCAGGCCGCCATGACCACAGAGCCAAAGGAATTGACACCGGACTGAATCAGGGTATTGGACAAGTCAAACATCACCAGCTGCAGCCCTGCCGGAACGCCAATGGCCAGAATGCGCCGCAGCAGTCTGGCCTCCAGGCGCAGCTCGGACAGCCGCAAAGGATTCTCCGGCTCCCGCAGCAGCACCACCAGCAGCATCCCGGCACTGACCACCTGGGAAATCACCGTGGCCAGAGCCGCCCCGGCCACGCCCATTTTGCAGAACACCACCAGGATGATGTCCATCACAATGTTTACAATACAGGCAACGATCAGCGACACCACCGGCCGCTTGGAGTCCCCCATGGCCCGGAGAATGCCCGCCGCCATGTTGTAGAGCATGGAGGCAACGGACCCGGCAAAATAAATACGCACATACACCGAGGCCATATCGATGCAGTCCTCCGGGGTCTTCATCCACCGCAGTACCGTGGGTCCCATGCCGCAGCCCAGTACCATCATCAGAAGCCCCAGCACCAGAGAAAGGGCCGTTCCCGTATGGATGGACCGCCGAACACCCTCCCGGTCTCCCGCCCCAAAGAACTGGGCCAGAATTACCGTGGCACCGGTGCTGAGTCCCACAAAGAAGCCGTTGATCATATTGACCAGAGGCCCCGTGGTACCCACCGCCGCCAGGGCCTGGGTGCCTACAAAGCGGCCAACAATGATGGTATCCACCGTATTGTACATTTGCTGAAAAAAGGTCCCCAGCAGAATTGGAAAAAAGAAGGCCAGAATCTGTTTCCAGATCACGCCCTCTGTGATTTGCCGGGTGGCCGAACGATTCTCCATAATCCGTTCCCTCCAGAATATTCTACCCGGGATTCTAGCACAGGAACAGGGAATTGTCACGTACTTTTTTAAACTTTTCCCTTAGGAAACTCTGAATAAATCGTCTGCGGCTGGACAGCGGATCTTTTGCTTCCATGCTGCGGTTTGAAAAATGGGAAATACATACAGTATTCCCTCATTTTCCAAACCTTGCCTGGAAACAAAATCTCTCGCTGCCAGCTCTTGCCGATTTAATCAGAGCTTCCTTATTTTTGCCAACCGCACCTCCAGCGTGATTTGACAAATTCGAACAAACGTGCTATTATCCACATAAGGGTTGATAAAAATGAACTCCCAAGGAGAAGCACTGCTGCCTTCTCCTTGGGACGCAACCCGGAAAAGGAGGAGAAAAATGCCGGAAATTCATATTTCGGTTCGAGAAAAGGTGGCCCAGCAGGAGGATACCACGGTTTACGTCTGCGGAAGCGGCGACTACAGCGTGGTATTCGACTTTGATGAGGAATGGGAACCGGAAGGCCCGAAAACCGCCCGGTTTCAGACGGAAAATCTGTTTCAGGATGTGTTTTTCTACGGCTGTCGCTGCACGGTGCCGGTGATCGGCTATGCCAGGCAGTTGGAGGTGGGGGTGTTCGCCCAAAATGTGCGGACCAGCACCCCGGCAAAGGTCGCCCTGCGGGAGGGCGTTCGAAGTCGTTGGGGTCCCCCGGAAGACCCGGCACCCAGCCTGTATGACCAGCTGGCCCAGGCCATTGCGGACACGGGGCTGAAGCTGGAAGAGCTTCCCGATGGGGTGCTGCTGACGGTACGCTTTCGCGGCACCCAGGAGCAGGCCTTTCTGCGGCACAGTGAGGTCTATGTAGGACCCGGAGATATGCCCCCGGGCTATCGGGTGCAGCTGGACGTAAGCCAGGAGCCGCCGGTACTGCGGCTGCGGGGACTGGATGGAAACATGGTTCCCCTGCCCTCTATTCGGGGCGAAAAGGGCGAGAAAGGCGACAAAGGTGAACCCGGCCCTCCCGGGCCTAGAGGAGACCTGGGAGAACAGGTGGTCCGGACCATCAACGGAACGGCCCCCGATGAAAGCGGCAACGTGGCCCTCACCGCCGAACAGCTGGGGGCGGTCAAGAAATCCGGGGATACCATGACCGGAAATCTGCTGATGGGAAACCATCGCATCAAAAATGTGGGATACCCCGACAGCTTTTACGATGCGGCCACCAAGGGATATGTGGACAACCGCAAGGTGCTGCTGAAAACCAAAATGCTGACCACCGGCTGGAACGGCACCGGGCCTTTCACACAGCAGCTTTACATGCCGGAGCTGGTACCCAGCGACACCCCCTTTGTCATTGCGGACTACGATGCCAACGGCGAGGTGGCCCTGGCCCAACGGGATGCCTGGGCCTGTGTGGACAAGGTGGAAGCCCTGAACAGCATTTTAAAACTCACCTGTCTTTCGGAGATACCCCAGGCGGAGGTTCCCCTGCGGGTGATCCTCCACCGGTAAAGGGAAAGGAGAAGACGCAATGATCGGATTTGCCAATACCGGCAGTGGCCGGGACCGGCTGCTGCTGCGGGTACGCAGCGGCACCGGAACCCCGGAGGAGTCCGGCGGTGCCACAGCCCCAAGGGAAAATGATATCTGGGTCGATACCGATATCGCCGTTTCCGGCTTTGAATTTTCCGAGACGGATTACCCCACCGCAGAAAAAGAGACCGGCTTTGTGTATTTTACCGCCACCTACACGGGAGGTTACGCCGCAAGAGAAACCACGGGTCTCAATTTCTTCAAAATAAAAGAGGGTGCCCATTATGCAAAGCTTGTAAGATGCTGGCAATATGACGGAAGCCAGTGGAAAGCCAAGGCCGCCTATATTTTTCATGGGGAACAGTGGCATCAGTTCGGTGTGATTTGGGACGGGACGCTGTTTCAAAACGGAAATCAGTATAAAGACTATACCGGTGGCTGGACGGGCATGGTGTCCGTGCAGCCGGAAGTCGTGAAAGACCCCGCAAACCCGGCACTGTATTCCGACGCCAGCTGTGTACCCATCGGAGATGCCTTTATCCGAACGGTCAGCAAAGTGGACCTTACCCCTTTCAAAACCCTAAAGTGGAATGGCTGGGGCTATATGTCCACCAGTGGCGGCAGCGACCCGGCTTGGTGTGCCGTTCAGGATTCCACAAGCATCAACGATGGCATCATCACCAATACCAGATTCCAAAGTGACAACACTTACGGCCTGGACATCAGCAAGATTACCGGAAGCCACTATATCGCTTTCTACGCCCAGGGTTCCCGGGGACAGCGGCTGTTTATCCGCAAAGTGTGGCTGGAATGAGGTGAAGCACAATGAAAATCTACATTGACCAGGACTATAAATGTCATGTTTCCCCGGAAACCGGATTCCGGGAGGTGGAGGCCCCATTCTTCCGGAATGCCGCCCCGGCGTACATCGAGGGCTACCGGTTCGTACCGGCAGGTGAAAGCTGGACCAGAGAGGACGGTACGGTTTTTCACGGCGAAATGGTATCGCCCTGGAAGAATTGGTCAGGCCTTGACAAGATTCAGCGGGAATATGAGCGCAGCCAGAACCGGGAGCTGACCGCCCAGAACGGGGAGCTGACGGATGCCATGGCCGCCATGGTGGAAGACATTTACAACCAGGACATGGCCCAGATCCAGGAGGCGTAACGGGATGGGCGTATCCGCAAATCTTTTTTATTGGAGGAGCTTTCTAATGTATAAGAGTATGAAAATTCTGATCACCAAGCATTTCTACAAAAGCGGTCAGATCGCCCAGAGCAAGCTGGATGTGTTCTTCGCCTGCAACCGGCTGGGGGATGAGGAATATACGGAGCTGACGGCCCTGGTGGAGACGGTTTACGGCGGTGAAACCGCATGACGGTCAAACAGGTCCAGTGCCTCCTGGCCTACCTGGACTATGCCCCAGGGTCCATTGACGGGATCCAGGGAAAGAATACCCAGTGCGCTGTGCGGCGGTTTCAGACCCAGGAGGGCTTGCGAGCCGATGGCATTGCCGGAGCGCAAACCCAAAAGGCCCTTTTGTCGGCAGTGGCCGCGGGGCGGATGTATGCGCCAAAACAAACAGCTGAAAACGCCCCGGCTTGGTGGGAGGAAATCCGCTATTTTAAAAGGAACGAGCCTTTTATCGCCTGTTCCTGCGGCCACTGCGGCGGCTTCCCGGCAGAACCGGATGAACGGCTCATGCGCCTGGCCGACAGCCTCCGCCAGGAAGCAAACGCCCCACTGATCCCCAGCAGCACCGTCCGCTGCCCCGCCCATAACCGGGCAGTCGGCGGCGTAGCCAACTCCCGGCACCTTTTGGGAAAAGCCATGGACTTTTCCATCCCCGGCTGGCCCGCCCAAAAAATCCTGACCCTGCTTCAACGCCACCCGGAAGTCCGCTACGCCTACGCCATCAACCAGACCCACGTGCATATGGACGTGCTGTAACACCCAAAAAACAGAAGGCCGCCCCGAAAAAGGGACGGCCTCAAACTGTCTACCCCCCCCCCAAAAAAAAGGGCTTTTTAGACAAACTTTTGCAGCCCGGTTGCTATTGGGGTCTGCGTGTGTTATATTGAATATCAGTTCTACATATTGGATAATTTAAATCAACACAAGCTTCCATCCGTGTTGTTCGGTGTGTCCTCCATTGGTGGTATAATAAAACCATCAAATGAAGGAGGCAATAAGCCATGAATACAGACAAAATTTACGCTGAACAAATCGCCAATGAATACGCACCGAAAGACACATCCAAGGTTGTCGCACTTCGCAAACTCGATGCCAAAGCGAAACGCCCCGCCATCATTTTTACATACAGCGTTGGGATCATCTCTGCACTCATTTTCGGCACGGGAATGTGCCTTGCAATGGGGCAAATCGGTAACGGAACCACCGGTTCATTCGTATTGGGAATTGTCGTTGGTATACTGGGAATGATCGGAATGGGCATCAACTATCCGATTTATAAGCGCATCCTGGAAAGCGGCAAGAGAAAATATGCCTTTGAAATTATGGAGCTGGCCAAAGAGATCAGTGAGAAATAAGCCGTGAAAAAGGTGCTTGCAATTTTTAGCAAACTCCTGTACCCGCCTATATGGGTTCTCCTCTTTATACCACCGGTCGTTTTTTCGGTGCTGATTTATATCTTTCTCACAGAACAGAATAATAGTGTGCTGGCGTACCCGATTTACGGATTGTCGGCGTACTGCTTGACCGTTTTGATTTTGCCGTTGCCAAAGCAGATACGGAATGCAAAGGTGTGCGTTATGCGGCGGATAAATGACACCGCATTCGGCAACAAGTATGTAAGCGACCTTGCGTTTCGGGGCAGCGTCAGCATCTATCAGGGAATCGCTGTAAACTTCTTCTATGGGCTATTTCGTATCATCGTAGGAATTCGGTATGTATCCGTGTGGTTTATCTCAATGGCGGTTTACTATCTGGTGTTGGCAGTTCTCCGTCTATCACTGATATTGAACTATCGGCACAAGAGCGAAACCGATGAGCTGCGCTGCTATCGGCGGACGGCGTGGTGGCTGTTTTTGCTCAATCTTCCCATGGGTGGGATGATTCTGCTGATGGTACTGACAAACTCCGGGTATTCTTATCCGGGATATGTGATCTATCTGTCGGCCGCGTATACGTTTTACACGATGGTTACATCCGTTGTCAACCTTGTCCGATTCCGCCGCCTGGGAAGTCCCATCCTATCTGCGGCCAAGGTTTTGAATTTCATTGCCGCACTGATGTCGATTCTCTGCTTGCAAACGGCGATGATTACACGGTTTTCCACAGAAGGTGATGGCTTTCGCAAGATGATGAATGCCATAACCGGCGGTGCGATTTGGCTGTCCGTGATTTTGATTGCCGTTTATATGCTACATCGAAGCGGCAAACGGAGCAATGAGGTGAAATCCGATGAATAAGTCTGAAAGCAAATATTTTGCAACCGCCGTGCGTATGGACAAGGCATTTTTGGAACTCATTGAAAAGAAGGACTTTGCTTACATCACGGTAAAAGAGATTTGTGAAAAAGCAGGGGTCAACCGCTCCACTTTCTATCTGCATTATGAAACCGTCGGTGATTTATTAGCAGAAAGCGTACAACACATCATTGACGAATTCCTAACATATATGCCCTACGATACGGCTGACTTCCTTGAAAAGCTCCAGGAGCGTCCGCTGGAAGAACTCTACCTCATCACGCCGGAATATCTGACACCGTACCTGACTTATATCAAGGAGCATCGACATGTTTTTCGGGCAACTGTAGAGCAGTCATCCGTGCTGCGGATGGACGATGCTTATCACAAGCTGAACTGCCATGTTTTTATACCGATCTTAAACCGATTTGGAGTACCACCAGAAGATTGGAAATATGTGATGCAGTTCCATATCAGTGGGGTGATGGCAATCATCAATGAGTGGCTGAAAGACGATTGCAACGATAGCATTGAGCATATTATATCGGTTATGCAGTGCTGCATTAAACAGAAGTAAACACAGGCTAACAAATACCGGTTTGATTTATTCTGTTAACCGCTGTGGTCCTTGGCTGCGATTTTTGCTTCAGAAAATACCCTTGACAAATCTCGTCCCAGGTACAGACGGTGAATTGTCCCAAAGGGACAAGAGCAGCCACCCTGGGGTGCGCCCCGGCAGAAAATGATCGGACTTTATTGGCAGACAAAAAACTTACGAACGCTGCGAGACTTTTTCTATAAGCTGAGGCCGCCCCGAAAAAAGGGACGGCCTTCTTTGCTTTGAAATGCGCAATGGCCTTTTGGCTGCTTACTGCATACCGCTTTCGTAGGCCTCGATCATCTTCTTGACCATCTGGCCGCCCACGGAACCGGCCTCACGGCTGGTGAGGTCGCCATTGTAGCCCTGCTTCAGGTTGACGCCCATTTCCTGAGCAGCCTGCATCTTGAACTTGTCCATAGCTTCCCGGGCCTGGGGAACGTTCAGTTCGTTGCTGTTTTTCATAGTGATTCTCTTCCTTTCCGTTTCTTTTCGCGGGTTTTCTCCGCAGTCATAGGTTGCGCCGAAACGGGCGGGAAATGTGTGGATTTTTGAGGGAAAGGTGGGGGAGAATGGAAAAACAGCAGACTTTTTGAAATGGCCCCCCATTGAACGGAAGAGGAGTGATTTTTCATACCATGAGGTGAAAGAAAGGTGAATTTTCACTCGAGTCTATTGAAATACATGAAGATAGGAGTATAATCAAGCTATAATAGGGTATGGTGTATCTCCAGAACAGATTTGTCAGATGAACGAGAATGAATTGATTGAGATCATCGGCAGAGGTGTGGGAAAAAGATATCGATTGAAGTGAGGGGCAATATATGGCACGTTATAGCGTTAATAACTATACAGTTGAGACACTGCTTTCAAATATAAAATCCGGAAGCATTGCAATCCCGGAGATGCAGCGTCCTTTTGTTTGGGATAGCTCTAAAGTCAGAGACTTGGTTGATTCTTTGTATAAGGGATTTCCGGTGGGATATATCATTGTATGGCAAAACCCGGATGTTAAGCTGAAAGACGGAACAAAGTCCTCTGGCAAAAAGGTTCTGATTGATGGGCAACAGCGTATTACGGCCATGGCTGCCGCAATCGTTGGGCAAGAGGTATTGGATGACCACTATAAGTGGAAGCGCATTTCTATGCGGTTGGATCTGGACTTTGAAGAACAGATGAACGCGTTGGCAGATAGAGATAAGCTGACACCAAAAGCTTACCGGGAAGAGAATCGATGATAACAAAACCACCTACCAGAGCTTTTATCA
>CAKTQE010000071.1 GCA_934593275.1 uncultured Oscillospiraceae bacterium
AAGACCTCTGTTCAGGTCATCATCGGACCCAAGGTCCAGTTCGTCTACGACGAGTTCAAGAAGATCGCCAAGTAAGAACCAGAACCTTTGGAACTACTGTGGCCCACGCGGTAACTTGACTTCCATGCCCTTATAGGGCAGAAGCAATTCCAACCAAATTCCCCCTTATGCGGCCCCCGGGCCTGCATAAGGGGGATTCTGGTTTTCGCTTCTTTATTTCTTGTCCGGCCCAGCAGCAGAAAACCGGGATGGTCTGCTGCCGTAAGGATACGCTTTCGAGGGGCGCCATACACCAGTCCGTGGCTCCTGATGCTGCTTTCTTAAAGGGTTTCTGTCACTCTCCCCTAAAGTTTGATCTACCCCCGGGACATGGGAGCTTTCTTCCAGATACAGCAACTATTCCCACAATACTTGTGCTTCTCTTCCTGTACCATACGCAAAAGCAGCGAATCGAAGCCATGAAGAAAACCGAGGCATTGAACGGCTCCCAGCCGAACAACGCCTCGGTTATAATGTTCAGACCCTCTCAGGCCTTCTTTTTCCGGAATCTCAGAAGTCCACGCAAATCCGTCGGCTCCACCTGATCCGTCAACATACCGGCAGTGAACATAAATGCAAGAGGTACAAACTGCAGCAACAGCAAAGATTCTCCAACGCCATCAATCAACAGGCAAGTCAACAAAATGGCATATATTTTCCTGGCAAAGGGCTGTTCCCGGCTGAAGAAGAGGCGAATTGCGGCACGAATTTGCAGGTATGTAAAGACTGCCATAAGGCCAAACCCGATGATTCCGCTCTGCGCCAACACCTGAATAAACATATTGTGTGTATGCCCTTTCAGAATATCATAATCTCCATAGTAAATCATATTCATGCCAATGTCCCCCACCGGTTGGCCAAGGAGCATGAATTTCTTTCTTCTGAAAACCACCCGCAGAGCAGCGGCCCAGATATCCGTGCGACCGGTCAGCGTCAACAGATCCTTAAAGAAATTTCGGTTGTCCGCAACGCCTGTCGCGTCTCCAATATACTTGGATAATTGCTGGGACTCGGCATCCTGTTCACTGGCACTCTCAGCATGATTTTCCGTCACAAGCTTGGATCCCGATTCATTCTGCGCATTTTCTTGCTGATTTTCTGCCGGTTCTTCTTCCTGTTCTATAGAAGAATATCCTATCATATGGGCATTTTTTAACACATCCGGCCCTGCAAACTCATTGAGCAGCTGGCCCCAAAGATTGCAGCCTTTGTAGCATCCAAACAGAACCGCAACCGCAATCAGTCCCACAGCCATTTTTCTGACAGCTGCCTTTTGAATCTTCAACCGGTCTTTTACAAGAAGAACAGCCAACATTCCGGCCCCTACAGCACAGGCTATATTGACAAAGCGGCAATATTGCAGGGACATGGAGGCGTACATCAGAACGCCAAACAGTCCCAAAAGCACCCGAAGCCACTTCCTGCGGGTACGGAGGAACTGCCCCACTGCCAGCCAAAGCGCAACCATGAACCAGGTTGAGGTAATATTTTTATTTACCCCCAAAAAGGAAACATAAATCGCCGTGCCGCTGCCGTAGGGGTGTACAACAAGCAGGATTTCCGCATCCCCGATTCGGAAAGACGGGATCACATTCATGCTGACCAGCAAGCCCAAAATCGCCAAAGCCGCCAGAACCGGAAATAGCATTCCGCAGAAAATATCCCCGAGGTGCTGTTTTCCTTTGGCGTCCAGGGTGCTTGTCAGATAAAACACAGCGCACATAATGCCAACGCGGTATATTTCTACTGTCATGGCCTCAGTAAGCTGCTGTATCGCAAGCCGGATCACAATCATCCAGACCCAAAAGAGGCCCAAACAGGTCAGACTTTTCTTTCTGGAAGCATTCGGTATTGAGGCCAGGAGCAATCCCAGAAAGGAATAGCAAATCAGCCGTTCCAGGTTTCCAAAATCTGACGAATACTTCCCTGGAATCATGGATACCAGGATATCACACATCAGAAAATAGAGACAAAAGCTAATAAGTACCGCCTGACGAAGATTCTGCTTGCTGTTTTCTTGTTTTTGAATCATCCAATTTTCTTCCTTTCCTGGGAAGCCATACCAGAAAGCTTCCCTTTCCAAGGTCCTAAAATCCCATGGCTTTTGCGGACCTTTTTCACCAATTCGTGTTTGATTATACCACAGCACCCCCACTTTTGCAACTCACTTCCGGACAGATTTCTCACTTTTCTTCTGGTTCCTGCGGTAAAACCATTAAAAACAGCACCTGTGTAAAACTTTCACACAGGTGCCAATTTTTTAGCTCAGCCGGTTTTCGTAGGTGTAGACCTCGCTGGCGTCTACGGCCTCGAAATAGGCTTTCAGGATGGGTTCTGCCACGGCGGCCATGGAGGCGCCGTGGGCGACTTTTTCGCCGTAGACGGCGATGGCGATTTCCGGGTCTTCCATGGGGGCGAAGCACACGAAAGCACCGTGGTCAGAGCCGCCGGAGGAGTGCTGGGCAGTACCGGTTTTGGCGCAGACGGTGATTTTGGAGGGCCACTGGGTGTTGTCCTCGTCCTTGATGCCGCCGAACCACTTGGTGGCGGTGCCGCCGGGCATGGTGATGACCCGGCGCATACCGTCTACATAGGTGGCGTAGGTGGTGTCGGAAATCTTCATTTCGCTGACGATCTCCGGGCTGTTGGAATAGACCAGGGTCCGGTAGTCCGAAGATGTGACCCGGTTTAAGAAGGTGGCTCTATACCGGGTGCCCTGGTTTGCCAGGGTGGAAACATAGACCGCCAGCTGCAAGGGGGTAAAACGGTTCTCGGACTGACCGATGGCGCAAAGCACTCGGTCACCGCCGTTCCAGGCCGCGTCAACGCCCGTATAGGACTTTTTCTTACTTTCCCGGTTGGCGCGCCAACCCACTTTCTCCACCAGCTCAATGCCGGTAGGCTCGCCCAGACCCATGGCCTTGGCGGTGTCATCCATCATTTCGATGGTCATCCGGTAGCCCAGCTCGTAGAAGAACAGGTTGCAGGACACCTTCAGCGCATCCTGGGCAATCAGGTCGCCGTGGGTGGCCATGCCCTTGGTGCTGGAATAGTACAGACAGGTGGGGTGGAATCCTTCGAAGCCGTCACCGTGGTTAAAGTAGCCCGTATCCTTGATGATCTCTCCGGCCTGGTAAATGACGTTGCCGTTCTTATCCGTATTCTCCATAGCCGCCACCAGGGTACACATTTTATAGGTGGAACCGGGGGCGTAGGTGGCACCGAAGGCCCGGTTGAAGAAGGGATTCAAGTCATCCTTGGTGATCTCCTCCCAGTCCTCGTTCATGGTAGCCAGGTTGAAAGTGGGGTAGCTGGCACAGGCCAGGATTTCACCGGTCTTCACTTTCATCACAATGACCGCCGCGCCCTGGGCATCCAAGCCCGTATGCTCGCCCACTTCCGTATTGATCTGGGGGTCGGTGATTTCTTTCATCCGCTGGGCCAGAGCATCTTCCGCGACTTTCTGGATGCTGATGTCAATGGTGGTTTCCACGTTGTTGCCGGCAATCGGCTCTTTACCGGTGATATACTGCTGGGAGACGATGGTGCCTTCCTTGGTAACCTTATCCAGACGCTGGCCGTCAATGCCGTGAAGGTATTCTTCAAAGGCTTCCTCAAAGCCGGACTGGCCGATAAGGGCATCCATGGCGTAGCCCTCTTTTTTGTACTTGGCCCAGTCCTTGTCATCCATGCCGCCCATGTAGCCCAGGATGTGGGCGGCGTACTGGGTGTGGTATTCCCGGACGGTGGAGGATTCCACCATCAGGCCGGGGGTATTCAGTTCCAGAATGGCCGCCAGGTTTTCACTGTTCACGTCAGAGATGAAAACGTAGCTGGGCAGGTTGGTAACACCTCGCAGGTCAAATTCATATCTTAGACCAATAACCGCCCGGGCCTCCTCCTCCGTCCAGGTTTCGGGGATTTTGTAAATCTCCCGCATTTTCTGGATCAGCAAGGGGGCGGTAATATCCGGGTCCCAGCTTCTGTCTACCATGTAGTTCTGGAAATAGCCCTGCCAGGCGGTAGAATACTGGCTCAGGGTATACTCAAAGGGACGGCTAGCCGTAATGGGCAGATGGTCCTGGTGGGATACCCCCAACTCCTCACACTTTTTAAGCAGGGTGTACAGGTATTCGTTTCGGTTGTCCGCGGACTTGATAACGAAGTGGTTGAACACCAAATCATAACTGGCGCGGTTGCCAACCAAAACCTTGCCGTTTCGGTCCAGGATGTCGCCCCGGGCGGCTCGGACGGTGGTAACGGTGGAATAGAGGGTGGTGTTATCGGTGTTGCCGTCGGTATCGATGATTTGAAGCTTGAACAGCCGCATGGCGTACAGCACCATGATACAGGCAAACAGGCCTAAAAAAATACTGGCTCTCAGTTTGGTTACTCGTTCCATACATGACCTCCAATGGATCCAATGCGGTAGATGAGCTGATACAGCGGGATCATCGCCAAAATGGAGTACAACGCTGTCAGCAGGAAATAAGAAATGCGGTTCCAGCGGGTCACACCCAGGAAAATGGCGGTGCCGTAAAGCCCCATCTCATAGATAAACATGGCGATGGCACTGCACAGAATCATGGAACCGGTGCTGCGCCGCCAGAATTTCTGACGGAACAGGCCACAGAGCAGTGCCGGAACAGTCATCAGGCCCACGCAGTAGGCCCCGGGGGCGGAGCCGGAGAAGTAATAGACGATACCGGCTGCCAGGGCGAAGATGCTGCCGGTTTCCGTACCCTCCAGCAATGCCACCAGCAATACCGCCGCCACGCCCAAGTCGGTGGTGGCACCGAACAGGTGGATGCGGCTCATAATGCAGTCCTGAACCACCAGGGCCATGACGCAGGTAAAAATCAGAAGCCCGCCCCGCAGCAGATTCATCCGTTGCTGCCTGGTAAAATGCAGGGACTTTACAAAAGGCGAATCCTGCCGGTCCGGCTGGAACTCCGCCTTGGAGGCCTGAATTTTATCCACCGTGTCTACCAGCCACCGGGCAAAGGCATTGCCCTTTTTCCGCTTCCGGCGGCGGCGTCTTTGAGGCGGCTGCTGGGGCCGCCGTTTACGTTGTTGTTCTGCCATATGTGACCTCAGGGGAGAAGGGTTTCTTCCGTGGCCGCGGTCTCCCCGGTGCCGTCAGCAGTGGTGTCCGTAGTGGTGGGGGTGGTTGCAACGTTCGCGTCCGTGGTGTACTGGGTGATGATAAACACCTGCTCCAAAGAGTCAATGTCCGCGGCGGATTGCAGCAGGGCAAATTTTGCCACGCCGGTGGTTTCAAAACCGGCATCCACAATGGAGCCAACGATCAGGCCTCTGGGGTACACCGTAGAACCGGAGGTAACCACCTGCTGGTTGTTTCGGATAATGGCGGCGGAGGGCAGATAGTTCATCCGCAGCAGCTTTTCGTTGCCGTTGATGTAGCCACCGGAAACCATGCCGTTGTAGCCGGAGTCAGAAATGGTGGAGCTGATTTCCAGGGTGGAGTCCAGCACCGTTTTGACCTGGGCGTAGTTGGGACCCACCTGGGTCACCAGGCCCACCACTTCGCCGTTTTCCGTAATGGCGCACATGTTGGTCTCAATACCGGCGTTAGTACCCCGGTTGATGGTCAGAACGTTTGTAAAGTCCGTGGAACTCCAACCGATGATATAGGCATCCACGATGGCGTAGCTGTCATGGCTGGTAAGCAGATTGTTCATTTTCCGCAGACGCTCGTTTTCACGGGTGGTGGCATCGGCCTGACGGGCCGTATCCTCCATCTCGGCCAGGTCCGCTTTCAGCTTTTCGTTTTCCGCTTTCAGAGCCTCATATTTAAACATATAGCTGTAGTACCGCTCCACGGTGTTGGTGAAGCTGGTGGCCGCGCTGCGGAAAGGGGTCAGTGCGCCCTGGATCAGCATGTCCGGCAAACTCTGATTGGTCAGCCCCGACAGCACGGACAGGCCCGCGGTGATCAGCACCGCCAGAACCAAAATGATGCGAAGCTTGGTATTGAATAACTGTTTCATTCACGCCTCCATATCCCATTCCGGGACCATTTTTTTCAAAACCTGCCCCAGATGGCACAGGGGCAGACCCACTACATTATAATAGTCGCCCTCCATGCCGGTGCAGAACAGTGCGCCGCCGCCCTGGATGCCGTAGGCCCCGGCCTTATCCAGGGGTTCCCCGCTTTGGGCATAGCGGCGGATTTCTCCGGGGGTCAATGGCCTAAAGTGCAGGGTGGTGACCTCCGTAAAGGTCTCCGCCCGGTCACCCCGGAGAACGGTGCAGCCGGTCATGACCTGGTGGTCCCGGCCTGAGAGCATGGAAAGCATTTCCTCTGCCCGTTCTGCGCTCTTGGGCTTTCCCAGGACCTTTCCGCCGCAGACCACAATGGTATCTGCCGCCACCACCACATCTTCCTGATTCCGGGGGATGGCCAGGGCTTTGAGCCTACTGACCCGGGCCACCTCCTCAACAGGAGAGCGGGCGGGATCCATGGTTTCGTCAATATCCGCACTTAAAATCTCAAAGGGATGGCCAAAGGCCCCCATCAACTCCCGCCGTCTGGGGGAAGCGGATGCCAAAATCAACCGCATCGTTGTTTTTTCCTTTCGGTAACAAGACAGCGTTTCTCTTTCAAGGCTTATTCTACAGGCCAATTGCGAACGCTTCTTGAAGATTTCTTGAATTCTGCGCCTAAAAAATGCCGCCACACCCGTTGCGTTTAACAGTAACCCCAATGTAGCGGCGATGAATCATCGATGAAATCAATGTGTGATTGCCCCCGGCAATCATTTGATTTTGATTCGCTGCGCGGAGCACCACCACTCAGCCCCGGCGAGGGGCTGGCTCCGTTGAATGTTACGAATACGAACGTCCAATGAGCGGCCTTACGGCCAATGGCGGCAGATTGCCGCCGCTACAGCCATCGTCCATTGTGTACCGTTTTGTCGATACGTGGCAACATGCCCTTACTCCACACCCCGGAGGTATAGCCCTCTGGTGCAGGCACCGGGGTCAAAGGAGGTGGGGACCAGGTATTCTTCCAGAACCCGGTCCACTTCCCGGGCGTTTTCCGTGGTGAAATTCAGGCGGATGGCCCACAGGCCCAGTTTGGCCAGGTCGTTCTGGCGGTCCAGCCAGTAGAGCTTTTTGCCGTTGAGCAATACCGAACGGCAGGTATCCGCTTCTTTCATCACCGGGAAATCCGCACCGGTTTTGTCTGTCAGCTTCACGGGAACGCCGCTTTGACAGGCGCACTCCCCGGTTTTGTTTTTAATCAGGCACTGCTCCGTGATCATCAGGGGCAGACGGCCATAGGCGATGAGCTCCATGTTCACGGCCTTGCTGATGTCCCGAACCTGGGGCAGGGTCATTTCAAAGCTCAGGGTGGCCGAGGCAAGCTTTAACTCCCGGGCCACGTTTGCGGAGACGGAATTGAAAATATTCAGGCCAAAGTCCCCTCTCAGCCGGAATCCGGCCTCCATGGCGGGGATCAACAGACCCATGTTCCCCACCAGGCAGTCCCGGATGCCCAAGGCCCGGACCTGGCTCATGCGGTTGCGGAGCCGGGGCAGCTCGTCATCGTGAACCACTCTGGGCAGCACCGCCGCCACCCGGCCCCGGGCGGCCAGCAACTGGCAGAGTTTTGTATCCGCTGCCAGCAGATGCAGGGGTACATAGAGCATACTGACCTCAGATTCCAATAGTCTGGGGGTCAGCTGTTCCAGGCTGGACACCTGGACCGTGAGACCGGGCTGGTCCGTGGGGCCTTTCAGATAGGGAACTTCCTTGGCCCGCCGCACGGGATGGTCCGAACGTCTGGCCCGAAGGGCCGTCATCTGGTTGAGTACATCCCGGCGCATGGCGTTGATGGCTGCGGCGGGGAGCATCAGCCCCGGCTCTACCTGGGTGCGGACTTCCACACAGCGGAAGGGGGTACCGCCGGTTTTGCCGATGCGTTCGGCCAGGGCTTTCCCCGTCAGGGGGACATTCACCGCCCGCTCCGGCACCGGCCCCTGGGCCATGCACATGTGGCCCTCCTGGTCCGTGGCCGTAAGACTGCTGCCGTCCACCGTGACCACCGCCCGGAATTTTACATCCACCAGGGGGGCCTCGCCGCTTTCATAGCTCTGGCGGCAGGCCTGCAAAAACTTCGTATCCTCCGGCACATCCTCATGGACGCCGAACATTTTCTTATCCACCTTGCCGGTGTAATACCCGGCGGTAAAGCCCTGGCGGTTAAAGGCGGCCAAAAGGGTATCCATCATTTCCTGGGTCACCGGTGCCCCGTCAATGGCCTGCCGGTAGACTCTGGTGACGGCGGCCACATACTCTGGCCTTTTCATCCGGCCCTCCAGCTTTAAGGAGGCCACCCCCATCTTTTTGATCTGCTCTACGTACTTCACCAAGCAGTTGTCTTTGAGGCTCAGGGGATACTTGTTTTCCCAACGGGAATAGCCGTAGCTCTGGCGGCAGGGCTGGGCGCAGCGGCCCCGGTTGCCGGAACGGGAGCCGATCATGGCAGACAGATAGCACTGGCCGGAATAGCACATACACAGGGCGCCGTGGCCGAAAATCTCAATTTCAATAGGGGCATTCTCGCAGATGTAGGCGATTTCCTGCCGGTTTAACTCCCGGCTCAGCACCACCCGGGACATGCCCATGGCGGCGCACAGCTGGACACCGGCCAGGGAGTGGACGGTCATCTGAGTGGAGCCGTGAATGGGCACATGGGGGGCAATTTGCCGACACAGCTGCACCACGCCCCAGTCCTGGACGATAAAGGCATCCACCCCCGCCTGGGCGGCGGTACGGATGAGGTCCCGCACCTGCTGCAGCTCCCGGTCCGTCACCAGGGTATTCAAGGTCAGGTGGACCTGGACTCCCCGGACATGACAGTACCGCAGGGCCTCAGCCAGGGTATCCACCGTAAAATTCTTCGCGCTTTGCCGGGCGTTAAAGGTTCCAACGCCTAAGTAAACCGCATTGGCACCGTTCTGCACCGCGGCCCGCAGCGCATCCATCGACCCCGCAGGGGCCAGCAATTCCAACATAGGTATCCTCTCCATATGGTATACTTAATCACATTCTACCACAGTTTGTGGAAAATTTCTACCCTTTTATGCCGAATTTCAGAAATTAAAACAGTCTTATGGGATGCAGACCCCAGAGAATCCTCTTTGGAGTACAGAGGCGTTTGAAAAAAATTTTTAAGAACCGCAACATTTTTCCTGTCCCAGCTGTATCCAGGATAGACCGGCAACAATGCCGGAAAATGAAAGGAATGTATGAATGATGAAAAAGTTTACTGTTGGTGTACTTAGTTTTGTGCTGGTGCTTTCTATGGCGGCTTGCGCCGGAAAAAATACGGAAGCCCCCACTGTCCATGACGGAAACACCCCCACTTTCTCAGAACAAGTCCCTCTTTCTGTCAGAAAGCCCAAGGCAGAGGAGCCTGAAAATGAAAACGGGAACGTTCAAATTCCCAACCCCTGGCAGGAATGCGCCAGTCTGGAAGAAGCCGGAAAACTGGTGGGCTTCTCCTTTACGGCTCCCGAAAGCATTGAGGGCTTTGAGAATCGCTACATTGCAGCCATTCCAGGAGAACTGGCAGAGGTGATTTTCAGCAGCGGCGATGAGGACCAGGCTTTCGTGTGCTTCCGCAAGGGCGTTGGCACCGATGACATCAGCGGCGAC
>CAKTQE010000072.1 GCA_934593275.1 uncultured Oscillospiraceae bacterium
AGGAATGATGGTGTAAACCATGTGATTGCACAATGTGTAAACCATGTGAGTCTTGACAAGATTGCCGCCGCTACAGTAGGGTGTACCATATTTCGGGTGGTACCATTCACCCCCACAGGTTATACATCCCACGTGGCGGGCGGCAGATTGCCGCCCCTACAATACATTTGTTCCGTATTACCGTATATTTAACGTATCAATCGCCGTATTGCGTCCTGAAAATGCTAAAAACGACAATTTATCTGTTCCCCAGATACCGACAAGCGGAAATCGCTGCCACGGTGCCGTCGGACACGGCGGTGGTCAGTTGGCGTATTTGTTTGTGGCGGCAGTCGCCGGCAGCGAAAAGGCCCGGGGTGAGGGTTTGCATCTGGTCGTCTGTCAGGACATATCCTTGTTCGTCCCGGGGGGCAAGGCCGGATAGAGGGGCCGTATCCGGTACCCGGCCAAAGGCTACGAACAGGCCGGAGACTGCCAGGGTTTTGGTCGTTCCGTCCTGCTTTTGCAGGAGCAGGCCGGTGGGATTCCCGTCTTGGGCAAGGAGTGCCGTGATTTGTGCCTGGGTGACGATGGTGAGATTTCCGGTGGCCTTTGCCCGCTCTACCAGGGCGGATTCTGCCCGGAAAGTGTTTCTGCGGTGGATCAGGGTCACGCTGTGGCAGCGTTCGGCCAGGTACAGGGCATCTTCCAGGGCCGTATTGCCGCCGCCTGCCACGGCCACATCCTGGTTTGCAAAGAAAGCACCATCACAAAGGGCGCAATAGCTGAGGCCCCGGCCTACAAGTGCGTCCTCCCCGGGCAGTTCCAGGTGCCGGGGGGCGGCACCGGCGGCGTAAATCACAGCCTGGGCTTCTACAATGCCATCTTCGGTGGTCAAAAGGAAAGTGCCGGTGGCAGATTTTTGAATGGCTTCAACGCCGGAAAAGGACAGGGTCGCCCCGGCCTGTTCTGCCTGGACATACATCCGGTCGCCCAGCTCCATGCCGCTGACGTTTGCCAGACCGGGATAATTTTCAACCAAAGGGGACTGGGTGATCTGGCCTCCAAAGCTGTTGCCTTCGAAAACCGTTATGCTGCGGCCAGCCCGGGCGGCGTAGAGGGCGGCGGTAAGCCCCGCTGGGCCACCGCCAACCACCGCAATCTCAATCATGGCCATTCTCCCGCAGGAACCGGCGGATTTCTCCGGCCCCGGCATAAATACGGGGTACCTCTCCCCAGACCACCAGGGTGGGGGCTTGCCGCAGACCCAGGGCCTTGGCTTCATCGGCATACTGGGCGGCATCCTTTTCTTCATAGGCAATGCCCGCCTTTTGAAGCAGGGGCTTGATCGCCCTGCAATTGGGGCAAGTGGCGGTGACAAAGAGGGTGCAGCCGGTGGCGGTTTGGGGGTTCTGTTGCTCAGAAGTCACCGCTGCCTCGGCGGGCTGGACAGCCTGGGACAGGCTGGATGTACCCACCTGATAGGTTTTCCGGTCCTGATACTCCTGACTCTTGCCATCGTTCCAGTTCTGAACGGGGCGGTAATAGCCGGTAATGCGGCTGTAAACCTCGGTTTTCTTTCCACAGATGGGGCAGGTTTTCTGTTCACCGGCCAGATATCCGTGGTCCGCGCAGACGGAATAGGTGGGGGAGATGGTGTAGTAGGGCAGTTCATAGTTTTCCGCAATTTTCCGCACCAGGGCCGCGGCAGACTGCCAGCTGGGCAGTTTTTCTCCCAGGAAAGTATGGAACACCGTGCCGCTGGTATACAGAGTTTGCAGCTTGTCCTGCACGTCCAGGGCGGCAAATACATCCTCGGTGTAGCCCACGGGCAAGTGGCTGGAATTGGTGTAATAGGGGGTGGCACCCTCATGGGCGGTGATGATGTCCGGGTAACGCTGCTTGTCGTGCTTGGCAAGCCGGTAGGCGGTGGACTCTGCCGGGGTGGCTTCCAGGTTGTACAGATCCCCGTACTGCTCCTGATAGTCGCTGAGCCGCTGACGCATGTGGTTCAGCACTTTGACGGCAAAGTCCTGGGTCTCCTCATGGGTCAAATCTTTCCGCAGCCAGGAGGCGTTCAGCCCCGCTTCGTTCATGCCGATGAGGCCAATGGTGGAGAAGTGGTTGTCAAAGCTGCCCAGATACCGCTTGGTGTAGGGGTAAAGTCCTTCTTCCATGAGGCGGCTGATGGTGACCCGCTTGATTTTCAGACTTCTGGCGGCAATGTCCATCATCCGGTCCAGCCGGGTGAAGAAATCGGTCTCGTTTTTGGCAAGGTATGCGATCCGGGGCAGATTGATGGTGACCACTCCCACAGAACCGGTGGACTCGCCGCTGCCAAAAAAGCCGCCGCTCTTTTTCCGCAGTTCCCGCAAATCCAGCCGCAGACGGCAGCACATGCTGCGCACGTCCCCCGGCTCCATATCGGAGTTGATGTAATTGGAAAAATAGGGGGTGCCGTATTTGGCGGTCATCTCAAAGAGCAGCCGGTTGTTTTCCCGCTCCGACCAGTCAAAGTCCTTGGTGATGGAGTAGGTGGGAATGGGGTATTGGAAGCCCCGTCCGTTGGCATCGCCCTCGATCATCACTTCAATGAACGCTTTGTTGATCATGTCCATTTCTGCCTGACAATCCCCATAGGTAAAGTCCATGGGCTTGCCGCCGACAATGCAGGGTTGGTTTGCCATATCAGCCGGGACCGTCCAGTCCAGGGTGATGTTGGAGAAAGGAGCCTGGGTACCCCAGCGGCTGGGGGTGTTGACACCGAAGACGAAGCTTTCAATGCAGTGCTTCACCTCGTTGTAGCTCAGCTTGTCCGTGCGGACAAAGGGGGCCAGGTAAGTGTCAAAGCTGGAAAAGGCCTGGGCACCGGCCCATTCGTTCTGCATGATCCCCAGAAAGTTTACCATCTGGTTGCACAGGCTGGCCAGATGCTTGGCCGGTGCGCTGGTGATTTTTCCGGGAATGCCCCCTAGGCCCTCCTGGAGCAGCTGCCGCAGGCTCCAACCGGCGCAGTAGCCCGTGAGCATGGACAGATCGTGGATGTGCAGGTCGGCGTTCCGGTGGGCATCAGCGATTTCCTCATCGTAAATCTCGCTGAGCCAGTAGTTAGCGGTAATGGCACCGGAATTGGAGAGAATCAGGCCGCCTACGGAGTAGGTCACTGTGGAGTTTTCCTTGACCCGCCAGTCGGAGACTTTCAGATATCCGTCCACCAGACCCTTGTAGTCCAGAATGGTGGAACTCATGTTCCGCAGCTTTTCCCGGTTTTTCCGGTAGAGAATGTAGGCTTTTGCCACCTCGGCATAGCCCGCCCGCTGGAGAACTGCCTCTACACTGTCCTGAATGGCTTCCACACCGATCAAGTCGTTTTGGATTTTTCCGGCAAAGTCCGCCGTGACCTGTAGGGCCAGGAGGTTGATAATATCCGGGGTGTAGGGGGTGCTTTGGGCATCGAATGCTTTTGTAATGGCATGGGAAATCCGACTAAGGCTGAAATCGGCAATATGTCCGTCTCGTTTGATCACCTGATACATAGAAATTTCTCCTTCCTATCGTCCACGAATTTGAGTATTCGGAATGTATGGCAGTACCGCTTCCCGGAGCCGAAGCAGTTCCTCCTCAGACAGGGCAGTGACACCACTGCCCACCAAGGCCCCAGGGTTTTCAAAGGGCTGCAGGAAATACCGCCGGGAACCCCGGAGCCAACGGCCAATGTCTGCCAGGCTTTCAGGGGTGTGGAGGGGGGCGCAGACCGTGGTGCGGAATTCATAGTCAACGGCGCCCCTTAAAAGCAGCCCGGCACTTTTCTCCACCGCTTCAAGAACATTTCTTCCTCCGCAGGTTTTTTCATACAGGCCGGGGCTATTTTTGATGTCCATGGCCACGTAGTCCAGAAGTCCGGCATCAAGAAGTGCTTCCAGCATTTTGGGGTTCGTACCGTTGGTATCCAGTTTTACAAGAAAGCCCAGCCGGTGGAGCTGTTCCAAAAACTCCGGAAGTTTTTCCTGAATGGTAGGTTCCCCGCCGGTGACGCAGACCCCATCCAGCTTGTTTATTCTGGTTTTCAGAAAGTCCAGCAGGTCCTCCACCGGAAGCTCCTGGATAGCGCAGCCCGGCAGCACTAGGGAGGGGTTGTGGCAATAGGGGCAGCGCAGGTTGCAGCCCGTCAAAAAAACCGTACAGGCCACCTTTCCAGGGTAGTCCAACAGTGTCATTTTTTGCAGTCCGCCAATGCGCATGTGCTGTCCCTCCTTCGGCGTTTCTGACACCAAGTATAGTATAGACTGCTGATTCTGTCAAGCCTTAAAACACAAGATGTTGTGGTCAATTCTGATTTCGACCACAAGATATAGTTTTTGAAGCCTCACAGCCCCAAAAAACCGGGCTTCCCCAAATCAAAGGGAAGCCCGGTTTTTTGTAGTATTAAAAGCTTTTGCGGCCCCAAAACGGGGCAGTTGCCCATTCTTTTCTCGGAACCTTTTACAGGTTGCTTTCTTTCCGGTTGGCACTTTTTCTCAGCCAGGAGCCGATGTTTGTCAGGCACACCAGCAGCGTGACCAGAAAGGCTCCGGGAATCAAAATCATCCACCAGGCCTTGGTCATCAAGGCCCGCTCGGAAAGGGAGAGCATACTGCCCCAGGAAATGACTTCCAGGGGAAGACCCATGCCCATAAAGCTCAAAGTGGACTCGGAGACGATGGCTCCCCGGACGTTCATTACCACCATGAACATAATGGCAGACAGGAAGTTGGGGGCCAGATGCCTAAACAGAATGTGGAAGAACCCGCCGCCCATGCACCGGGAGGCGATGACATATTCAGAGTTCCGAATCTGCCGCACCTCGGTACGGACCACCTTGGCAATGGAAAACCAGCTGGTAATGCCGATGATCACGGAAATGGACAGCACCGTGGGCTTGCCCCAGATGGCCTGTAAAAACAAAATCAGCAGCAGCCCCGGAATGCTGAGAAAAATCTCCGTCAGCCGCATGAGCAGGGTATCCACTGCGTCAGAGGCCGCCCCGCTGATGGCTCCGAAGACCACGGCAATCACCGTGGAAATAAAGGTAGCCAGAAAGCCAATGGCCAGAGACACCCGGCCCCCGTGCCAGATGCAGGAGAAAATATCCCGGCCCAGGGTGTCGGTGCCGAACAGAAACTCCCGGTTGGGGGCTTTGGCGTAGTTTGCAAGGTCCAGATAAGCCGGGTCTTTCCTGGCAATGACCCCGGCAAAGAGACAGCCCAGGATGATCGCCGCCAGAATCACACCGGAAACCAGGGGAAAATCTGATTTTTTCCGGGAAATGCTGGTTTTCTTTTCCTCCGGGCGAATGCCCACCAGGGCAAAGGATTCCTGGGTCATGGGTTGGTCACCTCCGACAGTTCCGTGGTTTCATTGGCCTTTACTCTGGGGTCAATGTGTTCGTTGATGATTTGGCCGATCATATTGCAGAAAATCACGGTGATACCCGTCATCATGCAAAGGATCATCAGCATATTGTAGTCCGCATACCGGGCGGATTCATAGGACAGGGTGCCAACGCCCGGGTAGGAGAACACGGTTTCCACAATGTAGGTGCCGCCCAGAATGTGGGGGACGGAAATGGCCATGAGGCTAATATAGGTGGGCATGATATTGCGGATGCAGTGCCGGAACATGATCTGCCGTTTGTTCATGCCCTTGGCCTTGCACAAAAGTACATAGTCTGCCCGAATTTCTTCCAGCAGCTTGTTGCGGATCATGTAGGCGTAGTACCA
Organism: uncultured Oscillospiraceae bacterium; assembly: GCA_934593275.1. Lineage (GTDB taxonomy): Bacteria > Bacillota > Clostridia > Oscillospirales > Oscillospiraceae > Faecousia. The sequence goes on from CAKTQE010000072.1 coordinate 5,739, forward strand.
CAGGTGGCCGATCATCACCACAAACAGGGGCAGAATCAGATGGATGATCCGGTCTCCAATGTCGTTGGCCTTGCCGGTGGCGTAGGCTCCGGAACTGGGAAGCCAACGCAGCTGCACGCAGAAAAGGAGGATCAGCACCAGGGCAAACCAGAATTCCGGGATACAGCTGGAAACGGTGCCGATTTTGCACAAAAACTTATCCAGCCACCCGTCCTCATTCCAGGCGCACAGAATGCCTAGAAGCAGCGACCCTACAAAAATCAGGATGAAGCCCACGCCGCCCAAAATCAGGGTGTTGTTGATGCGCTTGGCAATGACCTGGGTCACAGGCTGCTTGTACTTATAGGAAATGCCAAACTCGCCTTTCACGGCCCCCCGGAGCCAGCGAATATACTGGGTGGGGATGGGGTCGTTCAGGCCCAGCTTTTCTCTGGCCCAGTTCTTTTCCTCTACACTCATTTTCTCCGTCCGCTCTCCGTAGTAGGCCTGCAGAGGGTCTGTAGGAGTCAGCCGGGAAATCACGAATACGGAAAGAGACACCAAAAAGACGCTGACCAGGAAAATCGCCAGTTTTTTCCCGTAATAGGCCATGGGGTTTTTCTTGATCATATTGTCGCCTCTTTCTGTAGAACATAGTGGCCGGGCAGAACTTCTCTGAACTGTCCTTCCGTTTCAAAGTGCAGCTCCTCGGTGTTGAGCTTGGGTCGGTTCCGCTCCCGAATGGGGTCGGGGTAGGGGATGGCAGACAGGAGCATCTGGGTGTAGGGGTGCAGGGGATTGCGGAACAGTTCTTCCGTCTCCGCCAACTCCACCAGACAGCCCCGGTACATGACCCCAATGCGGTCACACAGGTATTCCACCATGGCCAGGTCATGGGCGATGAACAAAATGGAAAAGCCGTGTTCCTGCTGCAAATGCTTAAAAAGGTTCACGATCTGGGCCTGGATGGAAACATCCAGGGAGGCAATGGGTTCATCGGCCACCAGCAGATCCGGCTCCATGGACAACGCCCGGGCAATGGCCACCCGCTGCCGCTGACCGCCGGACATTTCCGAGGGGTATTTGTCCAGGTAGCTTTCGTCCAGGCCCACGTAGGACAGCTGAAAGGCGGCCTCTGCCCGATAGCTTCCTCTGGGGGGCTTGATGTGGTTGATTTTCATAGGTTCGGCAATGATCTCTGCCACGGTCATCCGCTGGTTCAGGCTGGAAGCGGAGTCCTGAAAAATGATTTGCCGCTGGGTCTGCAAGAGCCGCTTGTTTTTCCGGGCATCGGCGGCATCGGTGGTATTGACGCCCTCAAAGTAGATTTCTCCCTCTGAGGGCTTGTAGATGTTCATAATGCACCGGGCGGCGGTGGATTTGCCGGAGCCGGATTCTCCCACCAGACCGAAAATCTCTCCCTTTTGGATGGAAAAGGAAACGTGATCCACGGCCTTGATGGAGACCTTTTTGGTAAGCTTAAAGCGATGGGTCAGATTCTGGACTTGGGCGATGGATTCAGACATGGCTGCCTCCTTTCAGAGGGCTTTCGATTTTGGGCGCTCTGGCATCCAGCAGCCAGGTGGCGGCGTAGTGGGTATCCGTAATGGGGAACATGGGAGGTGCTTCCTCGTAGTCCACCGCCAGGGCGTATTCGTTCCGACAGGCGAAAGCATCGCCTTTGGGCGGGTCAATGAGGGAGGGGGGCATTCCGGGAATGGTATACAGGGCCTTTTTCCCCCGGGCCAGTGCGGGCAGAGACCGCATGAGTCCCCAGGTGTAGGGGTGCCGGGGGTCATAATAGACCTCTTCCGCCGTGCCGATTTCTACAATACGTCCGGCATACATAATGGCCACCCGGTCCGCCGCCCGGGCCACCACTCCCAAATCATGGGAGACCAGAATGGTGGCGGTGTTCAGCTGCTGCTGGATGTCCCGGAGCAGGTCCAGAATCTGGGCCTGAATGGTCACATCCAGGGCGGTGGTGGGTTCGTCAGCCAGAAGAATCTGGGGGGATCCTGCCAGGGCAATGGCCATTACCGTCCGCTGCCGCATACCGCCGGAAAAATTATAGGGGTAGAGCTTGTAACGCTCCTGGGGCCTGGGGATGCCTACCAGCTCCATGAGTTCAATCACCCGGCGGTAGGCCTCTTCCTTGGACATTTTGGGATTGTGGAGCAGCACCGCCTCGGCAATTTGGGCACCTACGGTCATGGTGGGGTCCAGGGAGGTCATGGGGTCCTGAAACACCATGGAAAAGAGCCTGCCCCGGAGCTTGGCCATGTCCCGCTCCTTATAGAGCGTAATGTCCACGCCGTTTGCCAGGATGGAGCCGCTTTCAATATAGGCGTTTTTGGGAAGCAGCTTCATAATGCTCTTGCAGAGCATACTTTTTCCGCAGCCGGACTCGCCAACAATGGCCAGCACTTCCCCCGGGCGGAGTTCCAGATTTACACCCCGCACCGCCTCCACCTTGCCCTGGGGGCTTTTGATGGATACGTGCAGGTCTTTAACGGTCAATAATTCATTCATAGGTCGGTTCCCCTCAGCACAGAAGCAAGGGGCTGTCGCCAGCCCCTTGCAATATCAGTTATCAGCTAATCGTCCAGTCGCAGACATTCCAGAATATGCCCACGCCGTGGTGGCCCAGAACCGTGTCGGTGGCAATGCCCTGAATGTTGCTGTCAGCCACATACATGGCATCGATGTAACAGAAGAACGTGAAAGCCGGGGTGTTGGCCAGTTCGGTCTGGAACTTGGCGTAGGCCGCTGCCCGCTCTTCGGGAACATCGGTCTGACGGGCCTGGGTCAGGTACTCGTCAATCAAGGGGTTGGAATAGCCGGAGTAGTTGGCCCCCTTGTCGGTGCCGAATACCTTGTAGGTGTGGTCATCAGCATCAAAGGGGGAACCCCAGCCGATGATGCAGCACTCCTGTCCGCCCCAGTCAATGCCACCGGCGGGGACGGCAGCGGTCACGTCCAGACCAATGGCCTGAAGCTGCTGGGCAGCCACCTGGGCCATATCGATACGAACCTGGTCGCCGGGGGTGGCGTTGATGACGAAGCCAATGCGTTCTCCGTTCCGGGTCCAGTAACCCTGGGCATCCTTGGTGCAGCCGGCCTGTTCCAGCATTTCTGCGGCCTTGGCGGGGTTGTAATCATAGTGTTCGACGTCGGAGTCGTTGTAAACATTTCTCTGCAAGGGGCCGTAGGCAATTTCACCGCAGCCCAGAACCACCGCATCCAGAATGGCCTGACGGTCAATGGCGTAGCTGATGGCGGGAATCAGGTCGGCGTTCTTCTGCCAGTATTCGTTCCAGAAGTTGTACAGAATGCCCCGGTAGTCCGAGGTGGTCTCGTCGTAAACGGTGTGGGTGGAGTCGTTTTTAAACAGCTGGGCATCCTTGGGGGTCACCTGGGACAGGGTCAGCTCGCCGGACTGCAGCTGCAGGGCCTTGGCGTTGTCATCGGGAACGATTTTGAAGATGATGCGGTCAATTTTGGCGGGGCCGGCAAAGTAGTCGGGGTTCCGGTCCATGACAATGGCCTGACCCTCGTCCCATTCGGTGATCATGTAGGGGCCGGTGCCAATGGGCTTGCGGAAGTAATCAGACTCCTGCATGTTTTCGCCCTCCAGCAGGTGCTTGGGCAGGATGGCCATGGTCAT
>CAKTQE010000073.1 GCA_934593275.1 uncultured Oscillospiraceae bacterium
TATAGCACATGAATTTAAAAAAGTAAAGTTTTTATGTTAACACTCTAGTAGGGGCGGCAACCTGCCGCCCGCCACGTTTCGAATACAACCTGTGTGGTTGAATGAAACCACACATCGACATGTCATTCCGAAACGGAGGAGTCGAGGAATCTTCCAGAGTCCCGTGTTTTTCAAAGAAGAACCGGTCCATAAGACAAATGGAAAAGCTTTTCTTGACAGATGATGTTCGATTGATGTTCGACGCAAAATGCACCCGAGCATCACCTTTCTTTGTTTGATTGTATTTTCAACAGAAAGTAATGAACCATTACAATGATTGCTATCTTTTTTCTTACGTGCTATACTTGGTGAAGAGATACACGAATAGCAAGCAATGAAAAAGTTGGACTCTCGTTGGAGGTAGCTAATGAAAAGAATGAGTACAGACCCAACAAAATATGTAGTGTTCGATGTTGAAACCAACGGATTAAAGTCACGTCGGAATGATTTACTCTCAATTTCACTTTATAAACCTGATGATAATAAGGAATATAGCAAGTTTTTGCCATTGGAAAAGAATAATAAGATTACTACAACCCGTTTTAATGGTATTACAGATAAAGATTTAGTTGGTGCAACTGCACTCACTCAAGAAGAATTCGATTATATTGTTGAAGAATTTGAATTAGAACGAAGAACAATTTTGGTTTATTCTGGAAGAGAATTTGATCAGCAGTTTCTTTCTGAATATATGAAAAATCATGGCCTTACCGGATTCGATAAATTGAAGTTTTATAATTTTAAGAAGAATATCATATCTTCGCGTTTTTCGACTGGGAACTTAACGAAAGACAATTTGTGTACCATTTTTAAGATTGAGGGTGTTCAAACCGTTCACAGTAGTGTAAACGATTGCAGACTTGAGTGGAAGCTGTTTGAAAAAATGGGTGGAGATTATTATCTTGTTACAGAGGCCGCGGGAAAAAGTGAGGACATAGTTTTTAGACTTAACGAAAATTATATTATTCCAGTCAGTCTCCTGTCCTCTCATCCACATCTAAGCGCAGTACTTTGCGATAGGCCATATATTGATTGTCAAAGTACCCTTATCAAATCGTTTGAAATCAAAGCAAAAGGAATTGAAAAATTCGGGATGAATACTGATGGAATAATAATCGAACATTTGATAAAGTCCATGCTAAAAGCCGAAACACAGTATCCACAGGCGTTCTTAAAAAGAAACAAAATGAAACTGGATTTCATCGGAAGAATTCCAAATGGGAAAACGGTAATTCCTGTATTACCTAATTCAGACGGAACATACAGTGCAATAAATAAAGAAGATCAACCAGCTGTAACACGTTGGAATGCCACCCTATTAAACATCAAAAGGCAAATCTTGCCGCTGATAGAATATATTCAAACCGAAATTTTTGAAAGTTCCCCTCTGTTATCACAGGAGCTTGTGGTTGATTCCGACTACAATATGCTTGCACTATGTGATATTTCCTCCCCGAAAGCAGTACTAGAGATAAAGACAAATACGATTGATCCATCAGGCTATAAAGAACAGCTCTTTTACGAGTCCAGGGGAAGGGATATTTATTACATGAACATGGAGCGGATAAACGATTGGAAAACCAATTTGCCCAAAAAGATGATTATAAATATTTTTTCTGTGGATGCTCACATTGGAGATCCAGACTCTCCACACTGGTATAAAGGAAAAAGAGAAAGCCAGCGAGCAGATCGAATAGATGAGCTTAACAAGTATTTTTTATCATCAGATTTGTCCTTGATTTCCTTTAAAAATGTAAGTTCCCCTATAAAAGTGCGATGTAAGATTTGTGAGTTTGAATGGACTGTTCGTTATAAAACAGTCATGCAGCAAATCCCGGAGTGTCCGAAGTGCAAGCCAAAACTTAGCATTGAGGAAAAGGCAAAATTATCCGAAGAAGAACGGATTAAAATCCGAGCGCAAGACTACTACGAAAGAATACTTCAAAAGAGCAATAATACTATAGTTGCAGTTAATTTTACTGGATCAAAAGAAAATGTAGATGCAATGTGTACCATTTGTTGCAATAAATGGAGTATCAGAGCTGACCATTTACTGAATAGATGTTGGTGTCCCAAATGCAAAAGTCAGAAAACCAGATAAATGACTTAAAAAAACCGGAGTCGAGAAATCCACTCAAGTGGCAGATTTTACCTTGTGTTGGTATTTTTCTGCCACGTAGAAGATTCCTCCACTCCGCTTGCGCTGCGGTCGGAATGACATAATGGGGGGACGTTTATTGTATTTTCGGTAACGGTTCCGTACTTTCGGGTGCGGAACGGCACATAGGCCGTTCCCTACGGTTTCGCTGATTGGCGGGCGTTTTCAACCGGGGGATTCTAAGGACGGGCGGAGCAACGTTTCATATTGTAGGAACAGCTGGCGCAAAAGGGCCACGTCCGTCCCCCAATAATTGTCAATTGTCCATTGTCAATTCGGAAATAACTGTCAACTGTCAACTGTCAACTGTAAACTGTCAACTGCAAACCCGCCCCCAACCTCCGGATTCTCTCCGTTGTCTGGGGGCGGTTTTTATTACGCTTCGCATTCCCCCAGCATTGCTCTGAGGCAATTGGCGGCGGGGAAATCTTTGGTGCCCAGGCCGTAGCCGATGGCGGTTACGGTCATGGTGGGGAGGACACCGTAGGATGTGACGAACTGGCGCAGCAGGGCGGCACCGGTGGGGGTGCAGAGTTCGCCGGGGATGTCACCGGCCCGGATGGGGACGCCCAATAGGATTTGGGCGGTGGCGGGGGCGGGGACCGGGAGAATGCCGTGGGCGCAGCGGATTTTGCCGTAGCCCACCTGTACCGGGGAGGCAACGATTCTCTCCGGGGCCAGCTGCTCCAAAAGATAGCACACGGCGGTAATATCCGCCAGGGCATCCAGGGTGCCTACCTCATGGAAGTGGATTTGGTCTACGGGAACCCTGTGGACCAGGCTTTCCGCCTGGGCGATGCGCGCATAAACCCCCAGAATCTGGGCCTTTACGGCATCGGACACGGACAGGGTCTGGACCGTCTGGCGGATGTCTGCCATGGCGGTGTGCCTGTGGTGGTGTTCCTGCCCGTGGTCATGGTGATGGCCCTGTTCCTGGTGGTGTTCGTGCTGGGGGAGATCCTTGCTGGGCTGCTCCTCCTGGCCCAGGACGGTGACGTGGATGTGGGTGCCGGAAATGCCGCATTTGCTGCCCCGTTCCATGGAAAATTGGGTGTGGGGCAGACCCAGGCGGTTCAGCTGTTCCAGGGCCGCTTCCCGGTCCGGCATCAGTTCCAGCAACGCGCCGGTGAGCATGTCACCGGCGGCACCCATGCCCAGGTCCAGATAAAGGGTTTTCATAAAGCCTCCTATACGGGTTCAAAGAAGGTATCAGGCCGTGCGGGGTCGAAAATTTCGTTGCAGGTCATGACCGTCACCAGGTTTTCGGTTTGGCTCAGATTGATGATGCTGTGTGTCCAGCCGGGGATCATGTGGACGGCCTCGATGTGGTCGCCGCTGACTCGGAATTCTACCGTTTCCCCGGTGTGGATGTTCCGCTCCCGGATCAGGCCCTGGCCGCTGACCACGATAAACAGCTCCCACTTGGAGTTGTGCCAGTGCTGGCCCTTGGTAATACCGGGCCGGGAAATATTGACGCTGACCTGGCCGCAGTCGGCGGTGTGGAGCAGCTCTGTAAAGCTGCCCCGGTCATCCCGGTTCATGGTCAGGGGGAACTTGAATTTGTCGGTGGGCAGATAGGTCAGGTACAGGGAATAGAGCTTTTTGGCAAAGCTGCCCTGGGGCATTTTGGGCATCAAAAGAGTCTCCGGCTGGGCCTTGAAAGACAGCAGCAGCTCCACGATCTCCCCCAAAGTGACCTTGTGGGTCACGGGGACGCAGCAGTACCGGCCCTGGGGGGTCAGCACCGTCTCCACGCCCTCAAACTCGCAGCGTTGGGGTCTTCCCTCCAGCAAATCAAAGAGACCCTCAATCAGGTCGTCAATGTACAGTAGCTCCAATTCCGTGGAGGGGTCGTTGACGGTATAGGGCTGGTCGTTGGCCACGGCCCAGCAGAAAGTGGACACGGCACTGTTATACTTGGGGCGGCTGTGGCCCATCAGGTTGGGGAACCGGTAGACAAATACCGAGGCCCCGGTTTCTCTGCCATAGTCAAAGAACAGCTCCTCACCGGCCTTTTTGCTCTTGCCGTATTCGCTGGTGCCGAAGCGGCCGGACAGGGTGGCCTGGATGGAGGAGGAGAGCATCATGGGGGCTTTGTTGCCGTGTTTTTTCAGGCATTCCAGCAGCTGGGAGGCAAAGCCAAAGTTGCCCTTCATAAAGTCCTCCGGGTTTTCCGGACGGTTGACCCCTGCCAGATTGAACACAAAGTCCGCCTTCCGGCAGTATTCGTCCAATTCCTCCGGGGTGGAGGACAGGTCATATTCGTAAATTTCCCGGATGTCCAGGCCGGGCCGGGTGCGGTTTTTGCCGTCCCGGAGGTTTTTCAGGTTGTCCACCAGGGCGGTTCCCACCATGCCCTTGGCACCGGTGACGAGAATATTCATTGACTCAGCCCTTTCTCCAAACCATTTTGTTGACCACGCCTACGTAGCTCTGAATGAGCTTGACCACCTTGTCCGATACGTTTTCGTCCACGTAGTTGGGAACCGGCAACCCAAAGCAGCCGTCCTTTACCATTTCCACGGCCACGTCCACGGCTTGCAGCAGACCCTTTTCGTCAATGCCGGAGAGGATGAAGCCCGCCTTGTCCAGAGATTCCGGTCTCTCGGTGGAGGTGCGGATGCACACGGCAGGGAAAGGATGACCTACGGAAGTAAAGAAGCTGCTTTCCTCCGGCAGGGTTCCGGAGTCGGAGACCACGCAGAAAGCGTTCATTTGCAGGCAGTTGTAGTCATGGAAGCCCAAAGGCTCATGCTGGATGACCCGGCGGTCCAGCTGAAAGCCGGAGCTTTTCAGCCGCTTTTTGGACCGGGGATGGCAGGAATAGAGAATGGGCAGATCGTACTTTTCCGCCATGGCGTTGACGGCCCGGAACAGGGACAGGAAGTTCTTTTCCGTGTCAATATTTTCCTCCCGGTGGGCGGAGAGCAGAATGTATTTTCCTTTTTGAAGCCCCAGTCGGGCATGAATATCGGAGCTTTCGATATAGGGAAGATTCTGGTGCAGCACCTCTGCCATGGGGGAGCCGGTGACATAGGTCCGCTCCTTGGGAAGCCCTGTGTCCGCCAGATACCGGCGGGCGTGTTCGGAGTAGGCCATGTTCACATCGGAGATGATGTCCACGATCCGGCGGTTGGTCTCCTCCGGCAGACACTCATCTTTGCAGCGGTTGCCCGCCTCCATGTGGAAAATGGGGATGTGCAGCCGCTTGGCACCGATGACGGACAGGCAGCTGTTGGTATCTCCCAGAACCAGCACCCCATCGGGCTGGGTGACCACCATAAGCTTATAGGACTCGGAAATGATATTGCCCATGGTCTCCCCCAGGTCCGCGCCTACGGCGTTGAGGTAGACCTCCGGGTCGTCCAGGCGCAGGTCGTGGAAGAAGACACCGTTCAGATTGTAGTCGTAGTTCTGCCCGGTGTGGGCCAGGATCACGTCAAAATACCGGCGGGTCTTGTTGATGACCGCCGCCAGACGGATGATTTCGGGCCGGGTACCCACAATAATCAAAAGCTTTAACTTTCCGTCATTGCGGAAAGAGACATTGCTGTAATCTGCCATGAGAAAACAACCTTTCGTTTTTTATAATACCGTCTGCCGGTCTTAAATGCGTTCTTGGGTCCAGTCGATGTTCTGCCGGACCTCCCGGGCGGGGATACCGGCCAGAACGCAGTTGGGGGTGGTGTATTGCCTGGACAGCAGCCCCCTGGCACCTACCACACAGCCATCGGGGATTTGCGTCCCCTTTAAGATGGTGGCACCGGTACCCACCCATACATGGTCTCCAACGGTGACGGACCGGGAGGGGTTGATGCGCTTGCCGGTGGCTTTATCCAGAATGCTGTGGGAGTCTCCGGTGCGGATGCGGACGGGGCTGGAAAACAGGCAATCCCGGCCAATGGTGATTTGGGTTCCCTCCATGGCGGCCAGCTGGATGTCTCCCCGCAGGGCGGTGTGTTCTCCCAGGGTGATGGTGTTTCCGTCATCCTCGATCCAGAAGTCCGCGTTTTCGCAGTGACACCAGGGGCCGATGACCACGGTGTTTCCGGTACCCTCAATATGGAACCGGCAGTTTTTCAGTCTCGCGTAGTCTTCAACCACCAGGGTGTTTCCCGGCCCGCCGGAGATGTTGCAGCCCTTTATATAGGAAAGGCCGGTATCCAGTTTGATTTTCCCATGAATCTTATTTACAAAGGGAAAACGGTTGTGCATGGAAAAAAGAAAGCGAAAAAGGCCCATGTGGTTTTGGGTCAGGGCCAATGCCTGTTCCTTGTTCATAGCCCCACTCCTTACAGGTGGCGGATGCCGGCCAGTTCTTCCCGAACATAGTCGGTGGTCAGCAGCTTCTTGACGGTACCCTCTACATCCAGTCTTGTGGTGTTGTGGCTGGTGTAGGCCTCGTCGGCTTCGGTGTGTACCTGGCCCTGGACCACGAATTTGTCATAGTTTAAGTCCCGGCTGTCGGCGGCGACCCGGAAATAATCTCCCATGTCTTGGGCGCGGAGCCGCTCTTCCCGGGTCATCAGGGTCTCACAGAGCTTTTCGCCGTGGCGGGTGCCGATGATGTTGGTGCCGGTGTCTCCGAACAGCTGCTGCACGGCCTTGGCAAGGTCTCCGATGGTGGAGGCATCGGCCTTTTGGATAAACAGGTCGCCGGGATTGGCGTGGAGGAACGCAAAGCGCACCAGTTCCACCGCCTCGTCCAGGTTCATGAGGAACCGGGTCATGTTGGGGTCGGTAATGGTAATGGGTTTGCCTGCGTGAATCTGGTCAATGAAAAGGGGAATGACGCTGCCCCGGGAACACATGACGTTGCCGTAGCGGGTGCAGCAAATGGTGGTGCCGCCCCGTTCCGCGGCCACCCGGGCATTGGCGTAAATCACATGCTCCATCATGGCCTTGGAAATGCCCATGGCGTTGATGGGATAGGCGGCCTTGTCGGTGGACAGGCACACCACCCGCTTGACCCCGGCATCGATGGCGGCATGGAGCATATTGTCGGTACCCTCAATATTGGTCTTGACCGCCTGCATGGGGAAAAACTCACAGGAGGGGACCTGCTTCAGGGCGGCGGCATGGAAAATGTAGTCCACCCCAGGCATGGCATCCCGGATGGATTGGAGGTCACGGACATCGCCTACGTAAAATTTGACCTTGGAGGCGGTGTCCGGGTGGGCGGCCTGGAGCTGGTGGCGCATATCGTCCTGCTTTTTCTCATCCCGGGAGAAAATGCGGATCTGGCCAATGTCGCTGTCCAGGAAGTGCTTCAAGACGGTGTTGCCGAAAGAGCCGGTACCGCCGGTGATCATCAAAGTCGCGCCGGAAAATTCTGACATAGTTATATTCCTTTCTGTAGGTCCGCCAGAATGCGCAGATGGTCGGCGGCCATGGTTTCTATTGTATAGGGGCGAATGGATTGCAGTGCCGCGGCCCCCAGGGCGGCGGTGTTGGGAATGGCCTCGGTAATGGCCTGACGCAGGGCGTGGACGTTTTCGGAGGGGACCAGATAGCCGTTTTCACCGTTTTTGATCAGTTCCAACCCGGCATTGCAGCGGTTGGTGGTAATGACCCCCAGGCCGTAGGCCATGGCTTCCGCAACTACCAGCCCCCAGATGTCCTCCCGGGTGGGAAGAACAAACAGGTCTGCCGCCAGGTAGTAGTCTTCCAATTGCTCCTTGGTCTTGAAGCCCACGAAATGGACGTTGGTCAGATCGTTTTCCCGGGCGTAGGTCATGTATTCTTCCGTAGGCTCTCCGCCCACGATGTAAACGCCGATGTGCTTGTCCAGGGTGTTGACGGCTCCCAGAAGAATGTCAAAGCCTTTCCGGGGAATGAACTGGCCGATGGAGAGGATCATTTTCTCCTCCGGGATGTGAAGCTTCTTTCGGTACTGCTGCTTTTCTTTAGGAGAAATGGGGGCGGGCAGAATGTCCGATTCCCGCAAAGAGGAAAAATGATACCGCCGCAGAGCCTCCTGGGTGGCACCGTAGTGCAGATAATACCGGTCCAGCTCCCGGCAGGTGGACAAATACAGCCGCGCCCCCCGGATGGACTGGGCTTTCAGCCACTCCTTTGGCCCGCCGCCGTTTTTTACAAAGGCACCGTCTGCCTCCAGACAGTAGGGGATCCGTCTGGCCTTGCACCAGAAGATGGCCAGAAGCTCCGTGGGTGAAGAGTTGCCGGAAATAATAATGGCATCCCAGTCCTTTGTCAGCCAGGGTAGCACCCCAGGACAAATGGCCTTATCCACATCCGTGGAGCGACCCTTTAAAAACACGGTCTCGTAGCTTCCCTGCTGCGGAGCCGTCCACTTCTTGTCCCGCTCCGCGGAGGCATGAAGCTGATACAGCACAGTAAGCTGACACAACCGACTCATCTCGTCAAAAAACGCCACCCGATACGGTGACGGCACATTGGCCAAAAACAAAACCCGGGGCATTAACTTTCCCCCCATTCGGCCTCCCCCTTTCGCCGCTTCCCAAAACGGCATCGTATATTAAGGTGATTATACCACAGTAAAACGGAAAGTGTCAACAAGTTGACAAGCCACAGGGGAGAATTCCCAATTCGGGGAGTGGTATGCGGCCTTGGCTCCCCTGAAAGGGGAGCTGGCTCGGCGCAGCCGAGACTGAGAGGTTGCTTTTCGGCACGAAAAGCCTCTGCCGCAGGCAGAATACGGGCGTTCTTTCCTTTCAGTGACGGAAACCATTTGTCAGCTTTGCTGACAGCTTCTCTGTTCGGAAGACCAAGAGCCTACGTGGTACGCCGGAAGAGACTCGGTACATGATGGTGTCGCAGCGTTTAGCCGCTGCGATGGAACTGCCACTGGCAGTTCCATTTAGATGGTTCGAGTCCCTTCCGGCGCGTTGTACCGCAGGGGGGAGAATTCTGCCCACACCCCTACGGGGTGCGTTCAGAATTCTCGGGACTCTCCCACGGGCTAAAAACACTCCACCGGAGTGTTTTTACGGCAGCTGCGCTGCCGCCGCCCTTTCGAGTCCCTTCCGGCGCAAAAAGGGGCTGTCTCACTAAAAGGCAGCCCCCCAAAAAAGCAAAGGCCCGGCTCTTGCGTAGAGCCGGGTTTTGGCG
>CAKTQE010000074.1 GCA_934593275.1 uncultured Oscillospiraceae bacterium
GCAAAAACTGTTACCTATGTCTCTTCTCTACCTGTTACCTATGTTACTACTCTATACAAACCTGCCGCCCGCCACGTTGGGTATTCAACCTGTGGGGTTGAATGGTACCACCTAATATACGGAACAATGTAGCGGCGTTGACCCAACGCCATCCAGCCCCGCCGAGGGGCTGGCACCGTGGCAATTACAACCTGTTTGGTTGAACGGTACCACCCCCCGACATGTCATTCCGAGCGAACACAGTGAGTCGAGGAATCCACCCAAGTTGCAGATTTTCCCTTGCGTTGGTACTTTCTGTTACGTGGTGGATTCCTCCACTCCGCTTGCGCTACGGTCGGAATGACAGACGTTTCTGATTTGGCTGTTACGGATACAAACGTACCACGACTCCGGCCCCTTGGGCCGGGTGGCGGCAGATTGCCGCCGCTACAGTGGGGGTACCTTTTTTTGGTCGTACCATTCACCCCCACAGGTTATACATCCAACCTGCCGCCCGCCACGTTGGGTATTCAACCTGTGGGGTTGAATGGTACCACCTAATATACGGAACAATGTAGCGGCGTTGACCCAACGCCATCCAGCCCCGCCGAGGGGCTGGCACCGTGGCAAATATAACCCGTTTGGTTGAACGGTACCACCCCCCGACATGTCATTCCGAGCGAACGCAGTGAGTCGAGGAATCCACCCAAGTTGCAGATTTTACCTTGCGTTGGTACTTTCTGTCACGTGGTGGATTCCTCCACTCCGCTTGCGCTACGGTCGGAATGACAGACGTTTTTTGCATTGAGTGTTACAAATTCAAACGTACCACGGTTCCGGCCCTGCGGGCCGGGTGGTGGTGCTCCGCGCAGCGAATCAAAATCTATTGATTGCCGGGGGCAATCACACCATAATTCCATCGGCAGATTGCCGCCGCTACAGGGGGTGTCCCATTTTTTTGGTGGTACCGTTCACCCCCACAGGTTATACATCCAACGTGGCGGGCGGCTGGTAGCCGCCCCTACGATACATTTGTTAAAAATACCCTATATTTTACGTGTCTAATGGCGGTTTTGCGTTTCGAAAAATGCGAAAACATGGTACATTACCGTAGGGGCGGCAACCTGCCGCCCGCCACGTTGGGTATTCAACCTGTGGGGTTGAATGGTACCACCTAATATACGGAACAATGTAGCGGCGATGATTCATCGCCATCCAGCCCCGCCGAGGGGCTGGCACCGTGGCAATTACAACCTGTTTGGTTGAACGGTACCACCCCCCCCGACATGTCATTCCGAGCGAACGCAGTGAGTCGAGGAATCTTCCCGAGTTGCAAGTTTTATCTTGTGGTGGTTCTTCATCCTACGTGGTGGATTCCTCCACTCCGCTTGCGCTACGGTCGGAATGACAGACGTTTTTTTCATTGAGTGTTACAAATTCAAACGTACCACGATTCCGGCCCTGCGGGCCGGGTGGTGGTGCTCCGCGCAGCGAATCAAAATCTATTGATTGCCGGGGGCAATCACACCATAATTCCATCGGCAGATTGCCGCCGCTACAGGGGGTGTACCATTTTTTTGGTGGTACCGTTCACCCCCACAGGTTATACATCCCACGTGGCGGGCGGCAGGATTGCCGCCCCTACATCAAAATTGCAACAAATACCGTAATCCGCAAAATGCGGATACAGGGAACCACCCCAAAAACGCACAATTGTCAATTGTCAATTTGAGAAAAATCGATTCTGATGTCCTCTTTCCGGAGGTTCTCCCAGGAAAAGGTTGCTGCCAGTTCTTTTGCGGAGATGGGGGCGTTGTTGGGCAGCAGGCCCGCGGTGTGGCCCAGGAGGCCTAGGAGGGCTTCTGGGGACATTTTTGTCCGAATGGCTCCAATATCCATATCCCGGTCCCGTTTGCTCAGGCGGCGGCCATCCGGGGCCAGCAGCATGGGGACGTGGGCGTAGGTGGGATGGGGGAAGCCGAAAAGCTCCTGCAAATACATCTGCCGGGGGGCAGAGCTGAGGAGGTCTGAACCCCGGACCACCTCGGTAACGCCGGACTCCCCGTCATCCACGGTGACGGCCAGCTGGTAGACGTAAACCCCATCGGCCCGGCGGACCACCATGTCCCCGCAGTCCCGGGCCAGGTTGCTTTCATAGTGGCCCTGGATCCGGTCTTCCAGGCTCCACAGCCGGTCCGGCACCCGGACCCGCCAGGCGGGGTTTCTCCCAAATGCCGCCTGCTGCACCTCTGTCAGATTCCGGCAAGTGCCGGGGTAGACGTAGGTGCCGTCACTTAAATGGGGGGCGTTGACGCTGTGGAGCTGACTCCGGGTGCAGTAACAGGGGTAAAGGAGACCCTGCTGCCGCAGCCGGTCAAAATATTCGTCATAAACCCCGCCGCGCTTGCTCTGTGGTTCCGTCTCCCGGTCCCAGAGAAGACCCAGCCATGTAAGGTCCTGCCGCAGAATTTCTCCGTATTCAAGGCTGGTCCGCTGGGTGTCCAGATCCTCCATCCGCAGCACCATTTCCCCGCCCCGGGATTTGACGGAGAGCCAGGCGATCAGGGCCGAGAACACATTGCCCAGGTGCATCCGGCCTGAGGGGGTGGGGGCAAAGCGGCCTATGGGCGTTACCGGATCCATAGATACCACCACCAGAACAGCCCCGCAATGGCCAGAAGCTCCAAAGCAATGGCAAATTTCAGGCCCACATAGGATTTTTTCTCCTTTTTGGCCGGTTCCTCCACCTGACGCAGAGCCTCTTCGATCTCCGCCCCGGGCTTCCAGAGTTTCACGTCCTCGTCTTCATCCTCCTGGGTATAGCTTCTGGACAGCGGCTCCCGATGCGCCCCGTCCCAGTCCACCGATTCCAGCTCCCCGTCCAAATCCAGGTCCTCCAGCTCTTCCTCCTGCTCGTCCTCCTCCGCCGCCAACAGCTCCTGCTGCAGCCGCTCCAATTCTTTCCTGGGATCATCAAACACAGGCCATTCCTCCTCCGTGATTTTTTTCCTATCATACAGGAATCAGGGCGGAATGTAAAGAGAAATCCGCCGGGGGAATTGGAGTTGACAGTTGACAGTTTTTTCCCAATTGACAATTGTGCGGGTATCGGGTGGTTCCGTGTATCCGCAGGAGTTGTTTTTGCCACGTTGGGTATATAACCTGTTAGGGTGAATGGTATCACCCAAAACATGGTATACCCACTGTAGCGGCGGCAATCTGCCGCCATCCGGCCCGCAGGGCCGGAATCGTGGTACGTTTGTATTTGTATCGTCCAACGGAAAAACGTTTGTCATTATATGGGGTGATACCATTCACCCAAACAGGTTGTATTTCCAACGGTGCCAGCCCCTCGCCGGGGCTGGATGGCGATGAATCATCGCCGCTACATTGTTCCGTGTATAGGGTAGTACCATTCACCCACACAGGTTGTATTTGCCACGTGGCGGGCGGCAGATTGCCGCCCCTACATGCCCGTCCGATGGGATACCGTTGGATTGATACGGCTCAATAGGCTGTTCGGATACACGGAACCACCCCAAAAATACACAATTGTCAATTGTCCATTGTCAATTGTCAATTGGGAATAACTGTCAACTGTCCACTGTCAACTGTCAACTAAAAAACCACGGGTGGCCCTAACGGAATGGGGCAACCCGTGGTTGGTTTTTTACTTTGCCTGGCTGGAGGAACGCAGCGTTACATCATGGTAGCCGCCTTCTACGATGGAGACGGAGGATACCAGGGTCAGCTTGGCGTCCCGCTGGAGGTCGGGGATGGTGATGACGCCTACGTTGCACATGGTGGAGCGGACCTTGTAGAGGGAAGCTTCCACGTTGTCGTGGAGGGGTCCTGCGTAGGTGACGTAGGAGTCTACGCCCTCTTCAAAGCTCAGCTTGGTGGCACCGCCCAAATCATAACGCTGCCAGTTCCGGGCGCGGTTGCTGCCCTCGCCCCAGTATTCTTTCATGTAGGCACCGTTCACCATGACCTTGGGGGTGGGGCCTTCGTCAAAGCGGGCGAAGTACCGGCCCAGCATCAGGAAGTCCGCGCCCATGGCCAGAGCCAGGGTCATGTGGTAATCGTGGACAATGCCGCCGTCGGAGCAGATGGGTACATACACGCCGGTCTCCTGGAAATACTGGTCTCTGGCAGCCGCCACTTCAATGAGGGCCGTGGCCTGGCCCCGGCCAATGCCCTTGGTCTCCCGGGTGATGCAGATGGAGCCGCCGCCGATGCCCACCTTTACAAAGTCCGCGCCGGCCTCGGCCAGGAACCGGAAGCCGTCCCGGTCTACCACGTTGCCGGCACCGATCTTCACGGTGTCGCCGTAGGTTTTCCGCACCCACTCGATGGTCTTTTTCTGCCAGCAGGTGTAGCCCTCGGAGGAGTCAATGACCAGCACGTCCACACCGGCTTCCAGCAGAGCGGGGATCCGGGTCTCATAGTCCCGGGTGTTGATGCCCGCGCCTACCAGATACCGCTTCTGGTTGTCCAGCAGCTCCAGGGGGTTGGCCTTATGGGAGGCGTAGTCCTTGCGGAAGACGAAATACAGCAGATGGTCGTTTTCGTCCACAATGGGCAGGCTGTTCAGCTTGTTTTCCCAGATGATATCGTTGGCCTCTTTCAGAGTGGTCTCTGCCGGGGCCGTTACCAGCTTTTCCCGGGGAGTCATAAAGGAGGAAACCTTGTCCGTAGGCTCCATGCGGCTGACCCGGTAGTCCCGGCTGGACACGATGCCCAGGAGCTTGCCGTTGGCGGTGCCGTCATGGGTGATGGCCACGGTGGAGAAGCCGTTTTTAGCTTTCAGGGCCAGCACGTCTGCCAGGGTGTTTTCCGGGGTCAGGTTGGAAGCGGAGGTCACGAAGCCCGCCTTGTGGTGCTTGACCTTGGAAACCATAGCCGCCTGGCTCTCAATGGACTGGGAGCCGTAAATAAAGCTGATGCCGCCCTCTTTGGCCAGGGCAATGGCCAGGGTGTCGTTGGACACGGACTGCATGACCGCGGAGGTCAGCGGGATATTCAGGGAGATCGCCGGCTCCTCCTGGCCCTTCCGGTATTTTACCAGGGGGGTCCGCAGGCTCACCCGGTCCGGGATGCACTCCTCGGACGTATAGCCGGGCACCAGCAGGTACTCGCTAAAGGTGTGGCTGGGTTCGGGATAGTAATAGGCCATTTTTCGTTCCTCCTCGAAGTATTTACATATTGTATATATCTGCTCTTGAAAGAGACACTTACACCGTTTTTCCGTCGCCTTGGTCCAGCACCGGCACCACTTCCTGGCCCTGCTTGGAATAGTGACGGAAATTGCCCACGACCTCCGTGACCTGGCTCATAATGGCGAAGGTATGGGGGTAATTTTTGACGATCTGGGAAAGGATGCCCATCTGACTGTTGTTCACCACGCACATGACGATGTCCACTTCTTTCCCATTGTACATGCCCTTGGCGGGGAACACCGTGGCCGTGTGGTGAAGCTTGCTGATGATCTCTTTGCTAATTTCCTCCGGGTAATTGGTGACGATCTCAAAACGCACGGCACTGCGTCCGTTTTTGAGAAACCGCTCCGCCATGGTGGAGGTGGCAAAGGAATAGAGAATGCACAGCAGCACCGGCTCCATTTTGAAATCATAGACAAAGTAGCTGGATACCGCTACCAGGGCATTCATGACGAAGCTCAGGCCGTAAACGCTCTTCTCCGGATTTTTATTATGGATGATGGCCGCCACAAAGTCGGTACCGCCGGTGTAGGCACTGGCTTTCATCAGGATGCCGTAGATATAACCCATGATGAGGCCCGCCGTCAGAGGCCCTAAAATATGGCTGGTGCCGTTGGCGGTGGAGTAGGCAACGGCGGACAAATCCACCTTGTCAAAAATCAGCAGTCCCACGGAGAACACCACCACATACACCATGCTCCGGGCGGCAATGGGCTTGCTCACTTTCAAATAAACGATCATCGCCAGCGGGATATTGATCAGCAGGCTCAGATAGCCCACGCTGATACCGCTGACGTATTGGATCATGGTGCAGATGCCGTTCAGCCCCGAGGGGGCGAAGGCGTTTGGAAACACGAACAGCTCATAGTTCAAAGCCGCCAGCAAGGCCACCGCAGCGATGACAAAATAGGTCCATACACGTTTCATTTTCCGCTTTTTACCTCTATTAAACAGATATTTCCGGTGTCCGGCCTGTGGAAAACTGGCCCCACCCGGATTTGACCCGGGGGACACTTGTTGATATAATACTATAGCATAGCCCGGATAAGGGGTCAAGAGGGAATCTTCCCCCCTCAGGGGCAAAGATTTTGGGAAAAAACCATGGGTTTTTGGTCATCCTTTCTATACAGACCCTGTGGAAAAGTGGTTGTAATCTGTGGAAAAGTGTGCTACAATAGAGGATGAAATATTATGCCCCATAATGACCCAATGCAGGGACGGCAATCAGACCCGTGCCGGTGAATGGTGTCACCCCATACACGGTACAATGTAGCGGCGATGATTCATCGCCACTCCAGCCCCGGCGAGGGGCTGGCCACGTTGGTCGATGCAAATCCAAACGTACCACGATTCCGGCCCTCCGGGCCGGATGGCGGCAGATTGCCGCCGCTACACCCGTTACGTACAACGCGGTACACGCAATGTAGCGGCGATGATTCATCGCCACTCCAGCCCCGGCGAGGGGCTGGCTCCGTTGGTCGATACAAATTCAAACGTACCACGATTCCGGCCTTGCGGCCGGTTGGCGGCAGATTGCCGCCGCTACACCCGCTTCGTACAACGGTACACGCAATGTAGCGGCGATGATTCATCGCCATCCAGCCCCGGCCAGGGGCTGGCCACGTTGGTCGATGCAAATCCAAACGTACCACGATTCCGGCCCTCCGGGCCGGTTGGCGGCAGGTTGCCGCCGCTACACCCGCTTCGTACAACGGTACACGCAATGTAGCGGCGATGATTCATCGCCATCCAGCCCCGGCGAGGGGCTGGCCACGTTGGTCGATGCAAATCCAAACGTACCACGATTCCGGCCTTGCGGCCGGTTGGCGGCAGGTTGCCGCCGCTACAGTGGGTATACTTTAGGTTTACCGTTCATCCCCACGGGTTATACCCGCAACGTTTCAATAAAAAGACAGAGAGGAGCGCAATATGTATTCATCGGCCTATGTTTGGGCGAAGATCCTCAGCCATATGGAGGAGCGGCTGGGGGCGGTCACGGTTTCCGCTTGGTTTGACGACGCGGAAGTGGTGGAGCTCAACGACAACAATCTGATCCTTTACTCTCCCTCGGATTTCCGCCGGGAGATCATTCGCCGCCGCTGCACCGACTATGTGCAGGATGCCCTGAAAGAGATTTTTAATTCCGAAGCCAAGCTGCTGGTTTTTGGGGACGAAGAGCGGGAAAACTATATCAATAAAGGAAAAGCCGCCGCGCCCTCCATGGATTTTAACCCCCAGTTCACCTTTGACAATTTCGTGGTAGGACCCTCCAACCGGTTTGCCCACTCTGCCGCCATTGCCGTTTCCAAAACGCCCGGGCAGGTGTATAACCCTCTGTTTATCTACGGCCCTGCCGGTGTGGGCAAGACCCATCTGCTTTACGCCATTGCCAACGGCATCCGCAAGCAGAATCCCAACGCCAACATTGTCTACATCAAGGGCGACGAGTTCACCAATGAGCTGATCGCCGCCATTGCCAACGGTAAAAATATCGAATTCCGGAGCAAATACCGGGAAAGCGATTTGTTCCTCATCGATGATATTCAGTTTATCGCCGGTAAGGAATCCACCCAGGAAGAGTTCTTCCACACCTTCAACAAGCTCTACGAGGAGCATAAGCAGATCGTCATGACCTCTGACCGGAAGCCCAGCGATATGCTGACCCTGGAAGACCGGCTGCGAACCCGTTTTGAATGGGGCTTGCTGGCGGACATCCAGCCCCCGGATTATGAGACCAGAATGGCCATCCTTAAAAACAAGGCCAAGAGCCTGGGGCTGACCCTTTCGGACGATGTACTCAACTACATTGCCGTGAACGTCACCAACAACGTCCGGCAGCTGGAGGGTACGGTGAAGAAGATTCTGGCCTACCGGGATCTCAACAACATGCCCCTGGATCTGGCCAACGTATCCCGGGCCATTGACGACATGTTCAAATCCGAGGGCAATTCCCTGCCCACCCCCAGCCTGATCATTTCCCAGGTCTGCAAGTTCTACTCTGTAGACGAAAACGTGCTGCGGGGAACCCTTAAAAACAAGGGCGTGGCCGAGGCCCGGCAGATGGCCATGTATCTCATCCGGAAGCTCACCAACCTGTCCCTGCCGGACATCGGCAAGGAATTTGCCAAGGACCACTCCACGGTGCTTTATGCCATCCGGAAAGTGGAGGTGGCCCTTAAAAACGGGGACAAGACCATCCAGGAGAACATTCAGACCATCACCGCCAACATCAACGCCTGCCTGTGACGGACAGTCCACGGTGCAAAGACACCCTTTGAATATTCCCTATTCAATATACATTCATATGTATGCGCTGTGGCTCTGCCAGGCGTTTTTCCGACGCCAAAAGTTATCCACAGCCCTTGTTGAATGTGGAAAGAAAACTTGTGGAAAAATGGAGGACAAAAAATCTCCTCACAGGGCCTGTTGAAAACTTCCCAGGTTTCCACACCCGCCTGTGGACAAAAATCTCTTGCGGTTCTAAAGCGTTCACCGTTTATCCACACAATTTTGTACTACGACTCCTGTTACTACCTAATATCCTGTAAATATATATTGATTCGATTCTTTAACAAGGAAAGGAAGAAACTCCATGCGCTTTACCTGTGAAAAAAGTATGCTGCTCCAGGGACTGAATGTGGCCTCCCGAACGGTGGCCGTGAAAAGCAGTCTGTCCCTCATTGAGGGCATTCTGTGCAAGGCCGGAATGGGCATTTCCCTTACCGGCTATAATATGGAAACCGCCATTACCTATGATATTGAGGCAGACGTGGT
>CAKTQE010000075.1 GCA_934593275.1 uncultured Oscillospiraceae bacterium
ACGGCGGATGCGGTGATCGTTGGGCGCATTGCCGGGAAGACCGCACTGGCGGCCATTGATTCCGTGCATACGCTCTTTCGGTTTCCCATCAATTTCATGAACGGCCTTGCTGCCGGGGCGACCATCCTGATTTCCCGGCACTTCGGTGCGGAGAACCGGGACGGCTTGCGCTCCTGTATGCTCTCAGCGGTCGCCTTGGCGGTGGTACTTGGAATCCTGTGCGCAGTGGGAGGGGTCCTGCTGACACCTGTGCTTTTGCAATTCATGCAGGTTCCGGAAGAAATTTATGCCCAGACCCTGGACTATACGAGAATCTATTTCGGGGGCATTTGGGCCATGATCTTATACAATATGGCCTCCGGTGTCCTCCGGGCCTTTGGAAACTCCAAAAGCCCCCTGTATATTCTGCTGGTCAGCTCGGCTATCAATATTGCAGGAGATATTCTTCTGGTGGGCGCGCTGGGAATGGGAACCGCCGGGGCGGCAATGGCGACGGTTTTTGCCCAGATGATCAGTGCGGCCATGGCGCTGTGGATGGCAGGGAAAAAACTGCCTGAAAGGCTGGGCGCACGGCGGCTCCGGCGGTGGCTGGAACACCTGTGGGCCATGGTAGGGATCGGCATTCCGCTGGCACTGCAATCGGTGCTGTTCCCGGTGGCAAATTCCATTGTGCAGGCAGCGGTGAACACCATGGGAACGGATACCATTGCGGCCTGGGGCATCTGCGACAAGCTGGACATGCTGATCTGGCTCCTGGCGGATGCCATGGGACCGGCACTGACGACCTATACCGCCCAGAATATGGGGGCGGGACGTTGGGACAGGGTCTGTAAAGGCAATCGAATCGGTGCAGCCATGTCCGTGGCTGCGGTGGGGGCGGTAAGCCTTGGCCTGTATTTCCTGACCGGCCCATTGGGCGGCCTGTTTGTTCCCGTGCAGGATGCGGCGGCGGTGGTACCCCAGGCAGTTGCTTTCATGCGGCGAATGGCCCCATTTTTCCTGTTTTATGCGTTGGCAGAAAGCTTTTCCGGCGCATGTTGTGGAACAGGGGATACGGTAAGGCCCATGGTTCTGACCCTTTTGTCCATCTGCCTTCTCCGGGTGTTGGGAATCCTGCTGCTGCTGCCCAGACAGCATACCATGGAATGTATCATCGATATCTACATCTCCTCCTGGATCGCCGCGGGCATCGGTTTCCTGATTCTGTGGCAGTGGGAGAAAAAAAGAGTCCAAAAGATGTAAACAAGACTTCCGCAAAAACGGCAAGGACGTATTATCGTCCTTGCCGTTTATATATTCAATTTGTTGCGAAATACCACATATTTAACACGTCTATTGACGCAATATGTTCCCAAAATGCGAAAAACATGGTACATTGACGTAGGGGCGGCAACCTGCCGCCCGCCACCTACCAATAATAACCTGTTTGGTTGAATGGTATAACCCTATATACGGTACAGTGTAGCGGCGTTGACCCAACGCCATCCAGCCCCGGCGAGGGGCTGGCCCCGTAACGAATACAACCCGTTTGGTTGAATGGAACAACCCCCCGACATGTCATTCCGAGCGAGTGAAACGGAGTCGAGGAATCTTCCCGAGTGGCAAGTTTTATCTTGTGGTTATTTCTTATCCAACGTAGTGGATTCCTCCACTCCGCTTGCGCTCCGGTCGGAATGACAGCGTTTCCGGTTTGATTGATACGTATACAAACGTACCACGATTCCGGCCCTCTGGGCCGGTTGGTGGTGCTCCGCGCAGCGAATCAAAATCAATTGATTGCCGGGGGCAATCACACCATAATTCCATCGGCAGATTGCCGCCGCTACAGTGGGGATTCCGTGTATTGGGTCATACCATTCAACCCCACAGGTTAAATACCCAACGTGGCGGGCGGCAGGTTGCCGCCCCTACGATACATTTGTTCCGTATTACTGTATGCTTAACGTGACTATTGGCGCAATGTGTTCCAAAAAGTTCAAAAAACGCGGTGTGTTGACATGGGGTGATGCTTTGTACGGTGAATCAAAATCAATTGCATCCCTACACCGCAAAGGTCTGCCGGTACAGCAGCCGCTCGTTGCTGTCTGTCAGGCCCAGGGTTTCTTGCCACCAGGGGGTGGTGGCAAGGGAGCGGTTCAAAAGGCAGAAGCAGAGGTAGCCCAAAAGGCCTCCCAGGAAATTCATGATCACGTCATCCACATCGGCACTGCGGCCAATGAAATATTGGAAGGTCTCAATGCTCACGGTGGACAGCAGCACCGTCAGGGCTGTGGCCGGGAGAGAGCGGAGTCGGTGGGCGGCCATGGGCAGCAGCAGCCCCAGGGGCAGGAACATGGCGATGTTCAGCAGCAGCTGGGCGGCCATGATCCGGGGCCCGGCGGTGTAGCATTCCGTGACCCAGATAAAGGGTACCAGATTCAGATGATACTGGGCCGGGTGGAAGCTGATATTGGGGTAGAAAAAGAAGATGGTCAGATACAGCAAAGAGGCCACGCACAGTCCCAGCAGGCACTTGGCCAGGTGGTACAGGCCGGGACGCTGACCGTGGAGTTTGGTGACGTAGACACCGTAGGGGACATAGGCCAAAATACAGATGGCGGCCAGCACAGGCAGGGCCGACGTATAGGTGAAATAATAGCTCAGCATTCCGGGAACCTCCAGTCATTTGTGATGACTGAATTATACCACGGAATGCTGAATTTGTCCTTAACGCTTGTTTATAGGATGTTTAAGGCTCCCTTAAGTTTTGGGTTTCAGGGCTTTGAGAATCAGTCCCAGTACCAGACCCATGGCTCCGGGCAGCACCCAGCCCATGCCCCGGGAGAACAGCGGCATGGCACCCTTGACCCAGGACAGCAGCCCCTCTACATGGAGGGCCGCCTGGGCAGCGGCGGGCATGGCGTTCAGCAGGTCCAGGAATGCTGCCACCAGGGTAAAGGCGGTGACGCAGACAAAGACCCGGCGGTCATGGTCAAAGAACCGGCCAAAGAGGGTCAGGAGGATCAGGGTGATGGACAGGGGATACAGGAACATCAATAC
The DNA here is from genome assembly GCA_934593275.1 of uncultured Oscillospiraceae bacterium. Taxonomy (GTDB): domain Bacteria; phylum Bacillota; class Clostridia; order Oscillospirales; family Oscillospiraceae; genus Faecousia. The sequence goes on from CAKTQE010000075.1 coordinate 3,040, forward strand.
CGGCAGGGAGACGGTGATGATGGTGGTGAGACCCAAGTTGGAAATCACCAGGGGGAACAGGCTGAAAAGCACCGTGAAGCTCTTGTAGGACACCTTGGGGAAGAGCAGGGAAAAGGTCTCGGCGCAGCTGGTGACAAGACCGATGGAGGTTTTGAGACAGGCCAGGGTCACGGTGGCGGCCAGAATCAACTGACCGGCCCGACCAAAGTAATGGTGGGCAATCTCCGTCAGGGCGATGCCGCCGTTTTCGCTGGTGGCAAAGACCCCGCGGCTCTGGGCACCCATCCAGGTGATAAGGGCGTAAATAAGGGCCATGAGCAGACAGCTGAACAGGCCGGACAGACAGGTGCTTTTGGCCAGGTCTTCGGGTTCCTGGATGCCCAGCTGCCGGATGACCTGGATCACCGTAATGCCGAATGCCAGAGCCGCCAGGGTATCCATGGTGTTATAGCCCTCCAAAAAACCAGTCGTCAGGGCATCGGAGGCATAGGCACCCTCCGGGGCGATTTGGGAGACCTGGGCCATGGGGGAAACCAGGGAGGCGATGATCAGGCTGGACAGGAACACCAGAAACACCGGATTGATGACCCGGCCTACCCAGGTGAGGATGTGGCTGGGCCGCAGGGAAAAATACAGCACCAGCAGGAAAAACAGGCTGGAAAACAGCAGCAGCCACAGCTTTTCCTCCCCGCCTTGCAGCAAGGGGACTACTCCCACGGTAAAGGAGGTGGAGGCGCACCGGGGGATGGCAAAACAGGGTCCGATGGTCAGGTACAGCAGCACCGTAAAAAACAGCCCGTAACCCCGGCTCACCTGTCCCGCCAAATCCACCAGGCTTTCACTGCGGGAAATGCCCATGGCGGCCACGCCCAGAAGAGGAAGACCTACACCGGTGAGAATAAAGCCTACAGTGGCCATGACGCTGGCAGAACCGGCGGCCTGTCCCATGTGTACGGGGAAAATCAGATTGCCGGCTCCAAAGAATAGGCCGAACAGCATACTTGCTACGGCCAGGGTTTCTCGCACTGTTAATTTCTGTTTCATTGTAATCTTCCTTTCTTCGGATTCTATATTTTCGTGGACGCTGCCACAAAGGTGAGAATTGGATTCAGTATACCACATGCGTTCACAGATTGTAAACAATTATTTTCAAAAATGAGGAAATTTTTTATGAAAATCTCCACCATTTTCTAGGAAAATGAAAATTTCCGGAACCCGGGAGCAAAACGGCCACCGGCGTCCCCGGGGCGTAACCTGAATACCGGGTAAAAAACACCCCGAAAGAGAGGTTAGTGCCTCATTTCGGGGTGAAAATCAAGCTGTGAACAAAAGTTGGAGCCGGTCAGGTCTTCCGGATGAATTTCTCCTTGCACCGGGGGCAGGTGATGGAAATTTTGCCCTTTCCCCGGGGGACCCGGACGGTCTGACGGCATTTGGGGCAATCAAAATACCGGTTGTTCCGGTCTTTGAGCCGGTCAAAAATCAGCAGGAATTTCCGGTTTTCCTGGTAACGCTTATAGGTGTTGCGGGACAAGGCCCGGAAAATGGCCCAGAACATCAGCGCATAACTCAATGCCCAGAACACCGTGCGAATGCCCACGTTCCGGAACATGGAGGAGAGGATACAGGCCACCAATCCGGTGCAGAGGATCACCATATTCAGCCGGTCAGAGCCGTAGCGGCCATACATAAAGCTGCGCATTCCGGCGGAGAATCGGGCACCGGCCTGCCGCAGCCATAAACTCAGTTTATCCATAAAATCACCTTTACCAACAGGGAAATCAATTTGTAGTTTCTATTATATTGCGAAATTCGGGAATTTCAACTGCCCCGGTACAGAATTAACGGATTGTTTAAGATTGGCTTACGGTGAAAAAATTTTATTGGCGAAATAGGGGAATTATGATATAATAAATCGAATAGACCCGAAAGGAGATGCCCCATGGAGCCAAAGCGAAAAAAACAGATGAAGCCGGAACTGGTCATCGTTCTGGTGGCCATTGTCAGTGCCCTGGTGCTGATGGGGATGCTGATCGCCTGTATCCCTTATTACGACCAGGAAACGGACCCGGAACCCATGCTGCAGCAGCACCACGAGCAGATCCAGGAAAGCCAGGAGACCGAGCCGGAGACCGAACCGGAGACCCTGCCGCCTACCATCCCGCCGGAGTCCAACCCCTATATCAAGCGGGATTTTCAGTATGACAAAAACAACTACCTGATCTGCACCAAGCAGGACAGCTACCCCGGGGTGGACGTGTCCTCTTTCCAGGGGGAGATCAATTGGCAGCGGGTCAAGGATTCCGGCATTCGCTTTGCCATGGTTCGCCTGGGCTACCGGGGCTACGGCAAGGCCGGCAACATGGTAGAGGACGAGTACGCCCGGCGCAATCTGGAAGGAGCCCGAAAGGCGGGGCTGGAAGTAGGAGCCTATTTCTTCTCCCAGGCCACCACCATTGACGAGGTGGATGACGAAATCTTCTTCTTCATGCAGACCCTGGGGGACTTTGAGCTGACCATGCCCATTGTCTTAGACTGGGAGTATATTTCCGATACCGCCCGGACGGCCAATGTGGATGCCCGGACCTTAACGGAAATGCAGAAGCACTTCTGCAAGACCATGGTGGACTTTGGCTACAGTCCTATGGTGTATTTCAACTGGCATCTGGCAGACAACACCCTGTATCTCAGCGAATTGGAGGACTACCCGTTCTGGCTGGCGTTCTACCAGAACCGCATGACCTACCCATTCCGGGTGGAAATGTGGCAATACACCTGTACAGGCCGGGTTCCCGGCATTGCCGGAGACGTGGACATCAACGTCTACATGCCGGACCCTACCAAGCTGCAATAAATCATACCGCCCCGGTTTTGTGATTCCGGGGCGGTATTGTTATTTCAGTTTTTCTGCCTTTTCGTTGGCGGCGCGGATCAGGTTAATTTCAAAGTCCTGCCGGTTTTTTTGCCGGATGGTCTCCAAGATCAGACCTGAAAACAGGGATTGGAAACTGGCCATCACCGTAAAGCCGCAGACGATCAGTGTGGGGAAGTTGGGTACCAGACCGGTCTGGGCGTAGGTATTCAGCACCGGGATAAAGAACAGGGCTGCCAGCAGGAAGAGAAACGCGGAAATCAGGCCGAAGAACCCCAGGGGCTTGTAGACCCGGTAGAGTTTGACGATGGTTTTCAGCACTTTCATGCCGTCAGAATAGGTGTTCAGCTTGGAAACGCTGCCCTCAGGCCGGTCCCGGTAGCCGATGATCACGTTTTCCAGGTGCATATTGGCGTTGACGGCGTGGATGCTCATTTCCGTCTCGATTTCAAAGCCCTTGGAAATCACCGGGAAGGTCTTTACAAACTCATAGCTGAAAGCCCGGTAGCCCGTCATAATGTCCTTGATGTTGTTGCGGAAGAGCAGCTGGATGCTGCCCCGGACCAGGCGGTTGCCCAGATTGTGGAAAGGCCGGGTGTTCTCCGTAAAATAGGTGGAGGAGAGTCGGTCACCTACCACCATGTCCGCTTGCTGCTCCAGCACCAGCCGGGCCATTTCCGGGGCATCCTCCGCGGGGTAGGTGTCGTCACCGTCGGCCATGATGTAGCACTGGGCATCGATTTCCCGGAACATCCGGCGAATGACGTTGCCCTTGCCCTGCATGTACTCATTGCGGACCACCGCCCCGGCCTTTGCCGCCAGTTCCGCGGTGCGGTCAGAAGAATTGTTGTTGTAAACGTAGACCACTGCCTCAGGCAGCACCCGCTTAAAGTCTGAGACCACTTTTTCTACGGTTTTTTCCTCGTTATAGCAGGGAATCAGTACGGCGATTTTATCCATGGGAAGTTTCCTCCTGAGGGCGATGAAGCGAATAGGCAATGAAGCCGGAAAGGGCCAGTATGGCGGCACTGAGGTTCCGATGGGTCATCCAGTAGTGGACGGCAGAGTGGTTGCGCACCAGGGCGTACCAGACAAAGGGAACCAGAAAGCAAAGGAGCAGCGGGGCCACAAGACCCTTGTCCACCCGAAAAACCCGGCGTTTTTTGAGCAGCAGCCACAAAACCGCGGCTACCAGGCACAGGGCCAAAAGAATATAGGCAGGGGTCCGGTAGGCAGAGAGGTTTTTAAGGATCACCTGGATAAGACCCACCTGCTCGGCCCCCTCGTTGCCGGATAGCTGGCTGTTGGACCGGTACTGGACCTGGGTCATGGCATCGGAAAGCACATTCTGGCCTGTCAGCACATTGGCCACCAGCCATTTGCCGCTCCACATGCCGCCGTAGCCAAAGGCCCAGGCAGCCCCGGAGCCGATGCAGCCCAGTAGGGCGTTCGTCCCTTTTTTGCGGCCCAGGAGGACTTGGAGGGTCAGGCACACGCCCACCGCCGCGGCGGGGTAGGTGAGGAAATCAAAAAAGGCGGTGGCAATGCCCAGGAACAAAAACACCAGGTACCCCCAGTCTTTATCCCAGGTTTCAAAGGCCAGCATTACAAGAACACCCCCCAGGGTGATCAGATACATGCTGGTATACTGTAGGCTCATGGCAGTGGTAATGGGGTTGAGACTGATCATCATCAGGGACATGGGAATGGCCAGTCGCAGACCGCCTTTCCGATAGGCCAGCAGCAGCACCGCAAGGGCCAGAAACAGCTGAAAACAGGCATCCATGGCCCGAATCTGGGGCAGGGTGAAAAACAGTAGTAAGGGCTTTAAAAACAGCAGATACCCTCCCCAGTACCGGGCGTAGGACAGCACCGGGCCGTCATATTCCCCGTAAACATAGCGGATGAGGGACTCGCTGGGGTTCCACCGTTCCGGGTAAAACTCCACCCGGGCGTGGAGCATGGCATCTTTCAAGGGATTTCCGGTGCCTTTGTAGATGGCACTTTGGAGCATGATGCAGTCGGTATAGCCGTCTAACCGAGTGGTGACATCATCCGGGGGACACCAGTAAAAACCGTGACCCTCATTTTCGAATAAAGGTCGGCTTGCGTCTACCTGGGTGTGCATCCGGCCCACCGGCAGAACGTAAACCGCCGTCATCAGCAAGACGCCCACAAGAATGGAAAGGATCAGAAAGTCCACACAGCGGAACGCCTTGACCCATAATTTGTTTTTGTTCATACAAAGAAAGCCCTTTCTAATTCGCTTTAGGCCTACTATACAGCATATTTCCCGAAAATGCAAGACGGGGCAGGGGAAGATACGGAATTCCTCTGTTAGGTATGTGTGAAATTCATGGGGCGCGCACAATTATTTTTGGGGAATTTTACTTGACAATTCCTGTTCTGACCGATACAATAAGGTGAGACGTGAGCGGCTCTTTGTGAGTTGCTCCCTTACCGGCGCGTGAGCCGGGTTTGCGTTTTGCGCCTTGTGGCGTTTTGCGATAGATTGGCTTTTGCCAAAATAAGCTCAATTTCACATGGAACGATCCGCAGCCCTCCTGCGCCAATTTTACGGAAGGAGGTGCGTTGTGGAATTATGGAATGGTATTCGATTTTAGCAATCGTT
>CAKTQE010000076.1 GCA_934593275.1 uncultured Oscillospiraceae bacterium
CGCCCTTTTGGGTGCGTGAAACCCGGGGAGGAATGCGCTCTGCGGGTGCATATTCCGGCGGCGGTATTGACCCGGGAGGCCCACATCGTTCTGTGTGACCAGGACGGTCAGGAACGGAATCGGGTGCCCATGGCTTACGAGAAAACCGTGGGGCCCTATGAGTATTGGCGGGGGACCTTCCGGCTGGAGAACCGGGGACTGTATTTTTATTTTTTTTGCATCACCGACCCCAACGGCAGCTTCCGGCTGCTGAAAGAGGGGGACGATGCCAGCATGGAGGAGGGCACCTACTGGCAGCTCAGCTGCATCCCCGGGGACTTCTACACCCCGGAATGGGCCAAGGGCGCGCTCATCTACCAGGTCTTCCCGGACCGGTTCGCCCGGGCGGGCTGGTGCGACTGCACCGGAAAGCTGGGTCCCTATACCGTCCACGATGACTGGAACGAGGAGGTCAGCTGGCAGCCCGATGCACATGGCATTGTCCATAACAACGATTTCTTTGGGGGCAACTTCCGGGGTATTATTGAGAAACTGGACTATATCGCTTCTCTTGGTACCACCATTTTGTATCTGAACCCCATCAGCAAAAGCTTCTCCTCCCACCGCTATGACACCGGCGACTACAAAACCCCCGACCCCATGCTGGGTACCGAGGAGGACTTTGCGGAGCTGTGCCGGGAGGCCCACGCCCGGGACATCCGGGTGATTTTGGACGGGGTTTACTCCCATACCGGCTCCAACAGCCTGTATTTTGACAGGTACTGGGCCTTTGGCGGCAACGGGGCCTACTGCCGTCAGGATTCTCCCTACTATAGCTGGTACACGTTTTACCAGTGGCCTGACCGCTACAACGCCTGGTGGGGCTTTGACACCCTGCCCACGGTAAACAAAATGGATGACCGATTCCTGGACTACGTCATCCGGGATGAGGACAGCGTGGTGGCCCACTGGCTCCGGCTGGGTGCTGACGGCTTCCGGCTGGACGTGGCAGACGAGCTGCCCGATGAATTCATCGCCCTGCTGCGCCAGCGCATCCGGGAACTAAAACCCGATGCCCTGCTGATGGGCGAGGTCTGGGAGGATGCCTCCAACAAGGTGGCCTATGACCGCCGCCGCCGGTATTTTACCGACGGGGAACTGGACAGCGTCATGAACTATCCCTTCCGCACCGCCATTCTGGACTTTATGCGGGGCCGGGACAGCGGCGGAAAGCTGCGGGATACGGTCATGACCATTGTGGAAAACTATCCCCCCCAGGTGGTGGCCTGCAACATGAATCTCCTGGGTACCCACGACACCCCCCGGATTTTAACGGCCCTGGTGGATGATTTTGACGGCAGCCGGGAGGAAAAGGCCGCCCGGCGGCTCAGCCGGAATCAGATGGAAGTGGCCCTGGACCGGCTGCACATGGCGGCGTTCCTGCAATACACCCTGCCGGGAAGCCCCAGCCTGTACTACGGTGACGAGGCCCTGATGGAGGGCTATAAAGACCCCTTTAACCGCCGGACCTACCCCTGGGGCCGGGAGGACGAGGAACTGCTTGCTTTCTTCCGCAGCCTGGGCCGGCTTCGGAAAATCCACCCGGAACTGCGCCGGGGGGACATCCGCTTCCTGGAAGCCGGGGACAAGCACCTGGCATACGAACGCCAGTGGAACACCCGGAAATGCCGGATTTATGTAAACCGTTCCGGAGACGCCTGGAAAGTGACCCCTGGCAAGGTCTGCATGGGCATGTATCTGAAATTGGCCACCCGGGACCAGCTGATTCTTGGCCCTCACGGCTTCTGCATGGTGGAGGTGTAACATGGAATACTTTCTCTCCGGCTATTGCCGCTGCCAGGACCAGAGCCGCCGGGTGCTGCTGGAAATGGAAAACAAAGAGGACTATGATGTAGACTGCAATTTTGGTGTTTGCCCCTATGAGGCGGACTGCCAGATCGCCGCCGAAATCCGGGAGAAACTGGAGGTTTAAGATGCTGTTTTATGACTCCGACCCTATTCTGATCGCCGCCGCGGTGATTCCCGCTATGTTCCTGCTGATTCAGGTGAACCGGGCAGACAGGCTGGACAAAGAGCCTTGGGGGCTGCTGCTGGGCCTGGTGTTCCGGGGCATTATCGCAACCACCCTGGCGGTATTTACCGAGGAGCTGGGGGAAGCACTGCTGGAAGACCTGTGGCCGGAGGACAGCGTTACCTACCGGGCCATCATGTATTTTATCGTGGTGGGCCTTTCGGAAGAGGGCTTTAAATACCTGGTGCTGAAACGCCGGACCTGGCGCGCCCCGGCCTTTAACTGCCAGTTTGACGGGGTGGTCTACGCCGTCAGCGTGTCTCTGGGCTTTGCTTTGTGGGAAAACATCGGCTATGTTGCCATGTACGGCCTGGGTACCGCCATGGTCCGCGCCCTCACCGCCGTCCCCGGCCACGCCTGTTTTGGCGTGTTCATGGGTGCGTTTTACGGCATGGCCAAGCGGTATGAAAACTACGGCTACCCAGGAAAAAGCAAAACCTGTCGCCGTCTGGCGGTGGTCATACCTACGGCCGTCCACGGTCTGTACGATTACATCGCCTCCTCCGACGCAGAGGGTTCTGAATGGCTGTTTTTGCTGTTCGTCATCATCCTCTTTGTCTGCACCTCCCGGAAAATCAAAAAACTCTCCCGAGAGGACCAGTATATCGCTTGATCGCTTCCCAAAAGAAAAGAAACAGGCTGCCGTATTCTAAATTGCGGCAGCCTGTTTTAAACGCTGTACGCCCGCTTGCGGGCAAGGTGGACTTGCTGAAATGATATACCACATTATCGGCAAAAATGCAGACCGTTTTTGCTGGCTCTCATTTGATTTTTGCCGATACAGGAAAGAACATCAGGCCGGACTCCATGTGAAGTGAAGTCCGGCCTGGTTCGGTGGGTTGAGCGTCTTTTGTGGCTTTTTATCCCAAAAGGATGGCGTTAAAGGCTTCTGTCAAGGTGACCACCTGGCTTCTGGGCAGGGTGCAGAGGGTTTTTCCGTTGGCCTGGGCCAGCATGGTGGTGCCGTCCTGGCGGTAGAAGGTCAAAGTAAGGGTGTTCTCCCCCTCCTGGTCCAACGTGACGGTGAGGGACAGTTCCTCTTTGCCGGTGGGGGCTTCCTGGGTAAAGGTTTCGGCGGTGAGGTTTTCCAGGGCGGTCTGAATGGCCGTCAGGTCTGCTTCTTCCTCACCCAGATACCAGGCGGGTTCTTCATCGTCCTCCTGCTGTTCACAGGTAAATACCCGGGTGCTGCCCTCCAATGTCACGGTCAGTTCCTGGGCCAGGGCAAAGTCCCCGGTAAAGAGGTGCTGGTGCCGCAGGTCGTCATAGCCGCAGGCGGTGAGGGCCTGATACAGGCTTTCGCTGATTTTATAGAGGATGGGAGAGTCCCCTACCCGGGCGTAGGCCTGGCCCACCTCCTCCTCGGATTCATCCGGGGCTTTCCCCAGGTGCAATGTAAAGGTGGCGGTGTCTTCCTCCTCCTCTGGCTTATAGGTCACGGTAACGGTCTGGGCGGGGGTATCCAGATAGCAGTCTTTCAAATCTTCTTCCGTGGCCTTATAGGTCACATAGTCTGTAAGGCTAAGCTTTTCCAGGGTTTTCAGGTAGTTTTCCGTCAAATCCGTATCCAGGGGGCCGCCGTCAGATTCCCGGAAGTATTCATCCTCCTGGCAAAGGCTCTGGCCCTGGGTTTTGAGGAATTGGTCAGTTTGGTTGCCGGAAAGGGTGATGGCTTCTACATGGGCAAAGGCCGGTACCTGGTCCTGTTGGATGAGGTCTGACAAGCCCACATCAAAATCTTCCACAGGGTCGTGGCTGAGAAGATACACATTGCCGTCACCCAAAGAGGCATACCGCTGGGCATCCATTTTGCTGTAGTCCCCCAAGTCTAGCTGTACCGTTTCCTCCCCCTGGGTCAGGGTAATGGTGCAGCTGGGCTTTTCCAGGCCGTACTGGCCGTAGTCCTCCACGTCCTCAATGGTAAAGGCCGCTCCCAGGTCTTCAAACTGGGACAGAAGCTCCTCCATTTTCTCCTGGTCTACCGGGAACGCGGTGTCCTCCGGGTAGACCCAGGTATCCTCGGTTTTTTGGAACGCGTAGCTGTTTTTCTCATAGGTCCAGCTGACGGCGGAAATATCCGACCACTCCAAAACCGTGGCGGGGGTATTCTTGATTTTTTCCCTGGTCTCCTCCCGCCGGACCACCACCACCGTCACGGCACTGACCAGCACCAGGGCGGCCAGCACAGACAGAAGTTTTTTCTGCTTGTTCATCGCTGCATCCTCCTTTTATCCCACAGTGCGGCACCGCCCATGGCCAGATACAGTAGCGGCACCATGCCGATCATCACCAGCTTTAAAAGAGAAGCGGCGGACTCACTGATGGTCAGATAGTTGTAGTTCAGGGATTTGCTGCGGATGGATAGGGCCTGCCGCTCCCCCAAAAGGCTTGACAGAGCGTTCATCACCAGGTCGCTGTTGGCACCGGAAGAATAGGCGTTGTACATGTCTTCCAGGAGATAGGAGGAGGTGAAGTACACCAGTTCCCCGCCGTCGGCAATGTCTACCCCCAAGGCAAAGGGGCCGTCAATGTCCCCCTCTTCCTTTTCATAGGTGGTCTGGCTGTAGCCGGAGAGTTTGCTGTAGGCACTGTCCGTGGTGGTCAGCAGGGCCGTTACCCGGCTGTCGTCTCCCAGCTGCAAGCCCGCCGCCACGGGAACGATGGCATAGTAATTCTTTTCCGTCAGAGGGGCGGTGATGTCCGAATCCCCCAGTTCCGGCAGCAGCACATAGGGGGCCTGGAAGGCATAGTGGCTCCGGTCGCCCTCGCTGACAATGCCCTGGGCCGCCGTGATGCCGTAGTTTTCCAGGATGCCGTATAGGTTCGTCAGTTCCCCATCTGCCACCGGCCCGGCCAGTACCAGCAGCTTTCCGCCTTTTTGGACGTAGCTTTCCAGCATCCGGGCCTCCTCTTTGGAAATATCCGAAGCGGGGGCATAGAGCATCAGGGCCGCAGCATCCTCCGGCACCTCGTCCACTGTCAGGAGCGACAAATTATCCGTTTCCACATTTTCCTTTTCCAGCTGCTCCTGAAAACTCTCCGGCAGTGCTGACTCCCCGTGGCCCTCCAACAAATAGAGCTTGGGAAGTTCGGAGCTTACCACATAGTCGATGGCCGAGGTAATGGCCCCCTCGCCGTCAAAGGAGGTGGAATAGGAATAGGAAAACTGGCTGCCCTGGGTGACGTAAATGTCCGAATAGGGTACATACCGGTATTTTTCCCCGGAAACCACCACCAGAGAATTGTTGCTGACGGTCTCCTCCGTGTACTGCTGGGCAAAGGTGGGGTACACATCCGGATTTTTCTTTTCTACATGGAGAAAGTCGGAAAGGCTGTCATATTTGGCAAGCAAATTTTCAATCACCGCGTCCTCCTGGCCGGACTGGACGATCCAGTATAGGGTCACATCCTGTTCCAGGGCGTTCACCACGGCTTTGGTGTTGCTGGTGATGGAATAGAGCTTGGAGGAACTGATGTCCAGCTTGGTAAGGTTTGCGGGCAAGGCCCCGGCCAGAATGTTCACCACGATGAGTAGAGCCAGCACCAGCACCGTCAGGGCAATGGCGTAGCTGCCCCCTTTCAGGGCTACGGTTTTTTTCATCAGTTATACCTCCGCTTTTCCAGGGATTCTACGGTCAAAAACAGGAAAAATAGGGTCACGGACAGGAAATACACCACATTGGTCAAATCAAACACCCCGTTTACAAAGGTGTTAAACCGCTCAAAAAGGGAGATTTTCTTCATCATGGCAGGAAGCAGCCCCTCCAAAGCGGTGCTGTCCAGAGCGTAGCAGATGCCAAGGAGAGCCAGAAGCAATACCCCCGTCCCCACCCCTGCCGGGACACTCCGGGTCAGGGCCTTGACTAAAAATGCCAGGGCGGCGATCAGCACCAGCAGGGCAATGGCCGTCCCCGCCGCCGTGGAGGAGACGTATTCTGAAAGGCTCACGCAGTAGTAGTTAAGTAGGATCGTTCCAATGCCCAGCCCCGCGGCCAGGCCCTGGTTGTCCGTTAAGGATGACAGAAACACCCCCACGGCAAGAAGTGCCGCCCCCATCAGGAAAAAGGCCACCAAAGAGCCGTAGGCCGTAGGCAGATACACTTCTCCAAACTGGGCAAACATCAAAGGGTACAGGGCGATAAAGCACAAAGGCAGGAGAAACACCACCAGCAACGCCCCGTACTTTCCCAGCACCACCTGGGTGGTGGTAATGGGCAGAGAATAGAGCAGCTGGTCGGTTTTCTGCTTCCGCTCCTCGCTGAGACACCGCATGGTCAGCACCGGAACAATGACCACAAAGACGATGGCCGCAAAGCTCAGCACAAACTCAAAATTGCTGACAGCGGACCGGAGATTATACAGCATGGAGCCGATGCCGATGAACAGCAGCAAAAAGGCCCCAAAGAAATAGGCCGTCATGGATTCAAAATAGAGCCGCAGCTCGTGCTTGAAAATGGCTTTCATTCCCCGTCCTCCTGTTCTTCCGCTTCTTTCCCGTTTTCCGCCAACTCCAAAAATACATCTTCCAGCCCCGCCTTGGTCACATCCAGAGCAGCCAAAGGCCGTTTTTCTTTGGAGAAGCACTCAAAAAGGGCCTGGGTGGTCTCATACCCCCGGCCCCCGGTAAGGGTCAGGGTGGTGTAGGCCCCCTCCTGTTGGGCGGACTCTACCTGTAGCCCCGGCAGGCCCAGGGCGATGGGTTCCAGCTCCTCCCGGCTTCCCTTGGCGGTGAGCCGGATTTTCTGACCGGCCCGAAGCTGGGCTTCCAGGTGGGCCGGGGTGTCAAAGGCCACCAGATGCCCCCGGGCGATCATCAGCACCTGGTCACAGACCGTCTGGACTTCCGACAGGATATGAGAACTGAAAATCACCGTATGCGCTTTCCCCAGTTCCCCAATGAGGGCGCGGATGTCCAGAATCTGAATGGGGTCCAGGCCCACCGTAGGCTCGTCCAGAATGATGATCTCCGGGTCCCCCAACAACGCCTGGGCAATGCCCACCCGCTGCCGGTAGCCTTTGGACAGACTGCCAATGGCTTTCCGGCACACATCCCGGGTACCGGTGCGCTCCAAAGCGGAAAGCACCTGGTTTTCCAGCTCCTGCCCCCGTAACCCCTTGGCCTCCCCCACAAAGCACAGATAGTCCCAGGGACTCTCCTGCAAATACAGCGGCGGCTGTTCCGGCAAATACCCCATGTGCCGCTTGGCATTCTGGGGTTCCTCTAAAATATCATACCCGCAAACCGTCACCGTCCCCTGGGTGGGGGAAAGGCATCCGGTTAAAATATTCAGGGTGGTAGATTTCCCCGCCCCGTTGGGTCCTAAAAACCCGTAGACCCCATGGTTTTCAATGGAAAAGCACAAATCCTCCACCGCCCGGGTCGCCCCGTACCATTTGGTCAGATGCTGAACATGAATCATATGGTCCCTCCTCACATTAGGGAAGCTCTGATTAAATCGGCAAGAGCTGACGGCGAAAGATTTTGATTCCAGGCAAGGTTTGGAAAATGAGGGAATACTGTATGTATTTCCCATTTTTCAAACCGCAGCCTGGGAGCAAAAGATTCGTCGCTCAGCCGCAGACGATTTATTCAGAGTTTCCTTAGTAGCGGAACCAATATACCGCCCCAAACTGAATCCACACTGAAAGCGGCAAGGGTGGGGTGTGAAGTTTTTGTAAAGAATACGGGGAATACAATTGACAATGGACAATTGACAATTGACAATTTTTTGGGGGGGCGACCAACGTAGTTCATTTCGGCCCATCCGTTAAAGTCTGTAGGGGCGGTGCTTCGCGCAGCGAATCAAAATCAATTGATTGCCGGGGGCAATCACACCATAATTCCATCGGCAATCTGCCGCCCGCCACGTATCGAATACAACCTGTGCCGATGAATGGTATAACCCAATACACGGAACAATGTAGCGGCGTTGACCCAACGCCACTCCAGCCCCGGCGAGGGGCTGGCCCCGCGGCAAATATAA
>CAKTQE010000077.1 GCA_934593275.1 uncultured Oscillospiraceae bacterium
ATCTGGGCGGCGGAACGCTCCGGCAGGGTCACGGTCATGTCCCTGTCCACAATAGTCTGACAGGCCAGGACGATTGCCCCGGCCTGTGTTTTGACTTTGCATTTACCGCAGGTTCCCTTGCCGCCGCAGGGGGCGTTGGGGGATAATCCTGCTAATCGTTCCGCCTGAAGCAGCGTGATACCCGGCTCCACCGAAAGGGTCTTTCCGGTGGGTAAAAATGTAACAGTGTACTGCTTCATGGGCGTTATCCTCTTTTAGGCAGCCAGTTCCTTGGCCTTTTTGGCAGCGGAAGCGGCATCGGGGGTGTAAGCATCGGCACCGATCTTATCGGAGAACTCCTGGGTGATGGGTGCGCCGCCTACCATGACCTTGATCTGAGAACGCCAGGGAGCGGCATTCAGAGCGGCCACAGTCTCCTGCAGGGCCGGCATGGTGGTGGTCAGCAGGGCGGAGCAAGCAATGATCTTGGTGCCGGGATTCTCTTCGTAAGCAGCCAGGAACTTTTCAACAGGCACGTCCACGCCCAGGTCGATGACCTCGAAACCGGCGGACTCGATCATCATGGCCACCAGGTTCTTGCCGATGTCGTGGAGGTCACCGGCCACGGTGCCGATAATGACCTTGCCCAGCGCGCCGGCGGCACCGGAAGCCAGATGGGGCTTCAGCACCTCGACGCCTTTCTTCATGGCCTTGGCGGCGATCAGCATTTCAGGAACGAAAATGGTGCCGTTCTTGAAGTTTTCGCCCACCACATCCATGGCGGAGATCATGGTATCCAGGATTTTGGAGGCTTCAACGCCCTCGTCCAGGGTTTCCTGCACAGCGGCGGGAACCAGCTTGGCCTTGCCACGAACGACCAAATCATGTACATTTTCAATACTCATAGTCTTTTTCCCCTTTTGAATTAGAAAGATTTTTTATGGTACAGACCCTGTCGATTGCCGCCGACAGGCTCCGACTTTTGCTTTTACTGCTTCACGGGGCCAAACAGGCCTTCCCGGTAAGCGCCGATGTATTCCATGCAGTAGTCATCCAGGCCCAGCAATGCTTCCGTGGCGAAGATCACGCCCATCATATCCCGGTTGGTGGGGTCGAGAATGGCGGAATCCAGACCGGCATTCATAGCCAGCACCGTAAAGCCCAGGTTCACCATCTTCCGCACCGGCAGGTTAAAGGAGATGTTGGACACGGCGGCGGTAATGTGGATGGTGGGATACTTCTCCCGGACGGTGGAAATCACCTCTACATTGGTCTCAATGCCGTTTTCAGAGGTGCAGAGCATTTCTACCAGGGGGTCAATGTGGATGCGGTTGGGGGCAATGCCATATTCCTTGGCCTTGGCCATGATCTTGTCAAAGACCCGCAGCCGGTCCGCGGCGTTCTTGGGGATGCCGGTGTCATCAGACAGCAGGGCAATGACCTGCCAGCCCTTGTTCTCCGCCAGAATGGGGAAAATCTTATCGATCTTGTCACCCTCACCGGAAACGGAGTTGATAAGACCGGGCTTGTTGCAGAACTTGTAAGCCTGGGTCAGCACATCGGCACTGGGGCTGTCCACGGCGATGGGCAGGTCCGTAACGGACTGGATGCAGTCGATCATCCAGTGCAGGGTCTCGACTTCCTCGGCCTCCGGCACGGAAGCGCAGCAGTCAATAAAAGTCGCGCCGGCATTGGCCTGGGCAATGGCACGGGCCTTGATAAACTCCGCGTCCCGCTCGGCAATGGCCTTTGCCACAACAGGAATGGAGCCGTTGATTTTTTCACCAATAATAATCATTGTACATTCTCCTTTTTAGAACATGATGTTGATGGGTAGACGTTGGGCCTCCAGCTGCTCCTTGGTGAAGCCGAAGTGCTTGCAGTTGTAATCGTCAATGGCATCCCACAGGCCCTGATAGGTACCCTTGTACAAAGAGCCGGGGCCTCCCTGGGTGATGCAGGGAATGAAGTGCTTCATGCCGCAGGTTTCCATGGCGTGGACGGCAGCTTTCTCGCAGTCGGCGTAGGTCCAGCCCTCAAAGTCCACCTGCTTGTTGTCAATTTCACCCATGAAGGAGATCTTGTCGCCGTACTTGGCAAGGCACTCCGGCACATTATTGGAGTGCATACAGCCCTGCCACACATCGATGCCCATGTCGATCATGGTGGGCAGCAGATTGGCGCAGTAGGAGTCGGAGTGGTGGATGATCAGCTCCACGCCGTGGCTGTGGTAGTAGCCGTAAATCTTCTGATAGGCTTCCAGGAAGAAGTCCTCAAAGAGGGAGGGCCGCAGGAAAGAGTTCAGTTCGCTGCCCCAGTCGTCGTGGTGCAGGATGGCATCGGGATGCAGGTTGGAGCAAATGCCCTCCGCCAGTTCCAGCTCCCAGTCGGTCAGGTACTTGATGAGGTCATGCATCTCATCGGGGTACTCCATGTAGTTCATCAGAGCTTCCTGCATGGAACACAGGTGATGAACCTGTTCAAAAATACCGGGAGCCACAAAGGCAGCCTTATAGGCCTTGGTGCCGTCCACTGCGGCGTACATATCCTTGCAGATGTTCCACAACTCATCGGAGAACTTCAAGTTGGGGGCATGGACATCGTCCTGCCAGTTTTCAAAGTCCTTGACTACGATCTTGTCGGGGGTATGGACAGGGAACGCACCGGGTACATTTTCCGGGAAGGAATTCGTCACGCCCCAGCCGTTGACCACGTTCTCCATGCCGCGCTTCAGCAGGGGCTGGGTCATCATGTAGGGGTGCATCAAGATGGAAACGGCCTCATACTGGTTGACGAACCGGTCGGGATTGCCGCCACGAACGGTTTCGCGCATGTTTTCCTTTGCGGTAAGCATCATCTGTATCCTCCATATGACAAAAATCCGTGAAGGGTTATCCACAAATTTGCGATAGGCGAAACGCCCCCCTTTTTGTAGATTGCTTCCATATGTATCCTAGCAAATTCAGGTCATTTTGTCAATTCATGCAAAGACAATTTACAATTTTCCACATTTTGTGATTTTTACCCTATTTACTTTCCGCAATTTTGCGGATATAATTTCCTTATGATCTTGAAAAGGAGCGCGTTATGGATGGAGAAATACACCCTTGCCCATATGAATCCGAATCTTGCCATGGCGGCCCAGGCATTTCCCGGCTGTATCGTCCATAATTCCGGCAAAGGACAGTCCTATCTGGATGTACGCATTTTCCGCAGTGCCTTGCCCATGAGCGAGAATATTCTGTATCTTGTCCGGGAGGCGGACGCGGCTTCTTTCCCCGGCGATACCTATGCCAGCATCTGCAACGCACCCATTTCCGGGATCGCTGACCGGATCACCGTACCGGAGCTGACGGATGAGCAGGTGCTGGACCGGGCCATGGCTCTGTTCTCCCGCTACCGGGAGCAGGAGCAGCAGTTGGACGAGCTGGTATTCGGAGGCTGCACCCTCCAGCAGCTGTGCGAAGCCGGGGCCGCGCTGCTGGAAAACCCCGTGTACATCCACGATGACTGGTTTATGATGCTGGCCCAGTCCAGCCAGGCCGAATCGCTGCTGACCCCGGAGTACACCACCGCCTCCCAGCGGGGCTTTCTGCCCCGGGCCATCATTGAGGATCTGCAATTTGACTCCGACTACCTGGAAACCTACACCACCCACGATGTGCAGCGTTGGCACAACCCCAACGGCCCCTCGGACTGTCTGTACGTCAACCTCTGGGACGGGGGCATCTACCGGGGACGGCTTCTGGTGCTGGAAGCCAACCACCCCAGCCGCCCCTCGGACTACCGGCTGGCAGAGGTCCTTGGGCAGCGGGCCATAAACTGCCTCCACTACATTTCCGATTCCGCCAACGCGGCCTACCGCAGCATGGACGATGTGATTTGGGAAATGCTCTCCGGCCAGCCGGACTCCGCCAGGCTCCGCCGATGCTTGGACCAGCTGGGCTGGGAGCCGGAGGACCCCTACGTCTGTCTGAACGTTGCCCCTCAGGAGGAGCAGATTTCCAGCATTCAGGAGCATTCCCTCCACAGTGATTTGTTCCGCTATTTCCCCAACAGCTATGTGCTGCTGCGGGAGCATCGGCAGATTGTCGTCATCAATATGCGGCGGCAGACCATCCCCTATACCCTGCTGCGGCACACCCTGGCCCCCCTGTGCCGGGATCATCTGCTCTATGCCGGTATCTCCGCCCCGGTCCCCCACATCCGGGATCTGTCCTTCGCCTATCTCCAATCTCAAATCGCCCTGGAAAGCTGCTTCCGGCAGCGGGGTGCCAGGTGGATCCGGCTCTTTTCCAGCTGCGCTCTGGAGCATATCGTTGAGAGCTATCGCTCTGCCCTGCCTCTGGAATATACCCTTTCCCCGGCCCTGGTGCTGCTGCGGGACCATGACAGGCTCCATGGCACCCCCTACTTTGAAACCCTGCGGGCCTATCTTCTGTGTGAGCGGGATGTTCCCAAAACCTCCGAAATGCTGATCATCCACCGAAGCACCCTGTTGTACCGGCTGAAAAAAATCAACGCCCTGGTAAACATCAATCTGGATGACCCCAACCAGCGGGTATATCTGCTGCTGTCGCTGTGGGTCCTGGACCGGGGCATTCCGGAGCCTCCGGATAGCGATAGTGACGAAAAAGGCCAGATGGCATTGCATTCCGCCGAAAACTATGATATGCTTAGAACATCGGATCCCGTATCATATTGATAGGAGGAGACTCTTCTTGAAAAAAACAACTCTCGTAATTATGGCAGCCGGTATCGGCAGTCGGTTTGGCGGCGGCATCAAGCAGCTGGCCTGTGTTGACGGCTCCGGACACATCATCATGGACTATTCCATTCATGATGCCATCGCCGCGGGCTTCAATAAAATCGTGTTTATCATCCGCCGGGACATTGAAAAGGACTTCCGGGAGGTCATCGGCAACCGCATTGAAGCGGTCTGCGCCCAAAAGGGCGTGGAGGTGGGCTACTGCTTCCAATCCCTGACGGACATTCCCGGGCAGCTGCCTGAGGGCCGCACCAAGCCCTGGGGTACCGGTCAGGCGGTGCTGGCCGCAAAGGAGCTGATCGACAGTCCCTTTGCCGTCATCAATGCCGATGACTACTACGGCAAAAGCGTCTACCGTTCCATCCATGATTTTCTCTGCCAGGACCATCCGGACAACGCTTTCTGCATGGCGGGCTTCATCCTGAAAAACACACTGTCCGAAAACGGCGGTGTCACCCGGGGCCTGTGCCAGGTGGATGGCGGGGGCTTCCTGACGGATGTGGTGGAAACCAAAAACATACAGCCCTGCCAGTCCGGCGCACAGGCCGACGGCAAGGCCGTGGACCCCGACGGTTTCGTCTCCATGAACATGTGGGGCCTGTCCCCCGCTTTCCTGGGTACTTTGGAAGAGCATTTTAAGACCTTCTTCCAAACCGATGTTTCTCAGAATCCCCTGAAAGCAGAATATCTGCTGCCCATCCTCATTGGTAAGCTTTTGCAGCAAAAGGCCGTCACCGTCCAGGTCCTCCCCACCCAGGACAAATGGTTCGGTGTCACCTACGCCGCCGACAAAGCCGCCGTCACCGAAAGCTTTGAAAAGCTTCTGTCTGACGGCGTGTACCAGGCGGATCTGTATAGCGACCTGTAAATGTAAATACCAAACCGGCCCGCTCCCTGTTTTTTGGGGAGCGGGCCGGTTTGGTAATAAGCCAACCCCTGCCCCCATATGGCCCAGGCTGTCAAAAAAGCCGATGTTCTTCAAACACCCGGTTAAACAATCAGACGTTCCAGCAAAACCGCAGGAAACGGCCATAAAAAATCCCCCAAAGGTTTTCCGCTCACAAAAAGCAGTGCAGAAAACCCTTGGGGGACTTTATTCTTCTATTTTGACAATATCTACAGACGCTTCCAGCAGCAAATTAATCAATTCATTGCGGGAACGGTTTGTTTCCACGGATAGCTTGTCCAGTCTTTCGAGCAGTTCATCTTTCATACGAACGGAAACAACTTTATATCCATCGTCTCCACGCTTTGGGATCTTCTTTTTGATTTTAATTTCCGCTGCCACTTTAATCACCTCAATTATAGTATGATTATAACTTGACAGTAATACCTTTTATATATTATAATTATGTAGTGTAGTTAGCACTACAAAAATATAGTTAGAGGAGATCAGAGATGAGCAATACTATCCCCGAATACGAGGACTATGTAGCGGAGGAAGTTACGCCTCAAGAAAACGCGTCCGCAACAGCAATTGAATCCGAAACCACCGAAGCCAGTCAAGACCGCGTTACGTCAGAAACAACCGCTTTCCATGATGTTCCGCAAGAAACGCAGGTTGTTCCAAAGAAAAAAATGTCAAAAAAGAAGCTCAGAATCATTTTCGCTGTTGCCGCGATCCTCGTCATCGTTCTTGTGGTTCTTTTGACGCCATCAAAATTTGACAAGGTCAAAAACGAATGCCTGGATATTGCGGGAACAGTCGGGTCTGGGAAAAATTATTTTTCCCTTGACACCTGTCCTGATTCATACGAAAACATGGATGACACACTAAAAGCCCTCCTGCTGCCCGGTGTTCAGGAACGGACATTGAAAGCCATCAAACACGCCAATGAAGCATTAGGATTTCCCGGTTCGGTCTATTCTGATATGCTAAGCACAAACGCTATAATGGGACGGCAAACCGAAGAAAACAGCAAGTATAAGGTGTCCTGGACTTATCATCCCAGTCGCGGCCTTGAGGTGACATATACAAAAAAATAAGTTTGAAAGAGGTATTCAATATGAAACGGAAGTATTTATTACGCGCAACCGCATTGTTTCTTATAATCATGTTGCTATCGGCTTGCGGAAGCAAAACCGCACAAGGGCAGCTGTTTGCAAATCGTGTAAAAGAAATCACACAGAGCAACCCGGAATTGGCCGATTATTCCATGGATAATCTATCAGACACAGGAAGCGGCACATACGGTGCTACCGCGAGTGTTGCCGGCGAGACCATTGGCGCAATATCAATATCTTTTAAAAATGACCAGTTTTCTGAGTTTATTTTTTCTTTTTCCGCTGACGGCCCATCACGGCGGAAGTATGAGCAACCCATTATCGCGTCTGCCATGGCGTTGGATGCCTCTTTAGACTATTCAACAGCAGACAGCATTGTTGATTCAATCGATGACATGATCCTATTTGGAGATAAATCGATGGAAAAGAACGGATATACATATTCAGGCGTGTGGGGCCAGGATAATCTGGTTTATGTAAAAATTCAAAAATAGCCCGCAGGGCCGGAACCGTGGTACGTTCGTATCTGTACCGTCCAACGGAGCCAGCCCCTCGCCGGGGCTGGATGGCGTTGGGTCAACGCCGCTACATTTGTACCGTATATCGGGTCATACCATTCACCGCCACGTTGGATGTATAACCT
>CAKTQE010000078.1 GCA_934593275.1 uncultured Oscillospiraceae bacterium
ACGGAATCCCGGCACATTTTAAGAGGCGCGATCTCCCGGTGGGTATCCTGGTAATCCCGCTGCTGGATTTCCTTGAGAATCTGGGCATACTGGGCTTTCTGGCCCTTTTCCTGCAGCTCCTTGCACCGGCGTTCTGCCCGGACCTCCGGGGAAGCGGTGAGGAAAATCTTCACGGTTGCCTTGGGCAGTACCACGGTGCCGATGTCCCGGCCATCCATCACCACGTCATAGTTCTTGGCCATATCCCGCTGCATATCCAGCAGCACCTCCCGTACCACCGCATGGGCGGAAATCAGGCTGGCTTTCTGGGAAATGTCCTGGGTGCGGATGTCCTGGGTCACGTCCATGCCGTTCATGATCATGTGCTGCAAGCCGTCCTCGTCATACTCGATGCCAATGGTCAGCTCGTCAATGTAGCGGTTTACCCCGTCCACATCCTTGGGGCTTACGCCCCACAAATCCATAAAGTAGGCCACAGTGCGATAAATGGCCCCGGTATCTACATAGCGGTACCCCAGTTCTGCCGCCAGACGGCGGGCGATGGTACTCTTTCCGGCACCGGCAGGGCCATCAATGGCCACAGAAATCTTTTTCTCCATTGGTTTCCTCATTTCCCGGCATTCTCAGCCGCTATTTTTCTCGTTTCTCAACAATGCCAGAGCCGCCGCCTCCCGGCGGTTGACCTCGCTGACCGTCAGGCCCAGCTTCTTTCCGGTTTCCTCCGGACTCAGGGGCAGCCCCTGTTCCAGACCGAAGCGCAATGTCAGAAGTTTGGCATCCTCCTCCGGCAGAACGCTGAGCAGCTCCATAATGCGGCTGCGCATCTGGAAATAAGCGGTATCCTCCACCGCCTGGTTTTCCTCCTCCGGGGTCTCCTCCCGGGGTTCTGCCGTGGCCCGTTCCAGCATTCTGGCATCTTCCAGAACACGGCGAACGGTCCCCGCATCCTCCGGGGTCATGTGCAGCTCCCAGGCAATTTCCTCCAAGGTCGGATTTCTGCCCAACTCGGAAAGCAGACGTTCATCCACCGCCCGGTAGTCTTCCAAGGCCTGGCGCATTTTCTGACCAACGCCCCGTTCCCGGGCCTGTAGGGTCACGGCCCGGGCCATGGCCCCCCGGATCTCCCGGTCCCGGTTTTCCATATAATGGGCCGGGTTCTGGGAAATGGTCTGCCACAGGGCAAGGCCACCCTCCTGAATGAGGTCCAGAAGCAGCACCCCATAGCCTGTAAACTCCGGTGCGATCTGGGTGGCCCGAAGCATCCCCAGGTGCATCAGCTGTTCCGCGGCACCCATATCTCCCTGGGCTGCTTTTTCTAAAAGCAACTCTTCTTCCACATTGGGCGTAAGGCTTTTGATTTCCTCCAAATACAGCCGCAATGGGTCGTTATGGCCCAACTCGGAAACATCCAGGCCTTTTTCCGCCAGTTCTGCCTCCTGCTTTAACCGCAGGGCGGCCTGACCTGAAAACTGTCTGTGGGGAAGCCCTGTCAAGTCCAGGGACAGGCCCTGTTCTTCCAGAGCGGCAAAGGCATCCTCCACCGCCTCCTCGGTTTCTTCCTCCAAAAGCGTCAGAAAATGGGCAGCGTTGATCCGGTCTCCCGGCTGCTTTCCTGACAAGAACCGCTCCCAGGGACGTTCCTCAAAGGATACATCCAAATCGATCATTCCAAAAAGTCCTCCAATCCCATGCTGGTACCCATGGCCTGTAATTTTTCCATGGCCTGCTTTTCCACCTGGCGTACCCGTTCCTTGGAAATGCCCAGCTGCTGGCCGATTTCTTCCAGGGAATGGCATACTCCATCCTCCATGCCAAAATGCAGCCGCAGAATGGTCTGCTGCCGGGGTGTCAGGTCTGACAGGAGTTTATCCATCATATCGGTCATTTCCTTGCGCACCAGCTCCTCCTGAGGCTGGGGGGCTTCCATATCTTCCAGAAGATTTCCCAGGGTCCCCTTGTCCCCATCGCCGGTGGGAACATCCAAAGAGCAGATGTCCGGGGACAGCTGCAACAGTTCTTCTACCTTTTCTTTCGGCAAATCCACCCGGGCGGCGATTTCCTCTGCCGTGGGTTCTGTGCCGTTTTGCTGGCGCAGATAGGAACTGGCGGCCTGGATTTTCCGCATCCGCTCAGCCGTATGCACCGGCACCCGGATGGTTCCCGCATGGTTTAAAAGGCACCTGGTAACGCCTTGGCGGATCCACTTGGTTGCGTATGTAGAAAACCGATAATCCCGGGTATAGTCAAATTTTTTTGCCGCCACCAAAAGGCCGATGCTGCCCTCCTGAATCAGATCCAGCAGCGGTACACCACGGCCTGTATACTCCTTGGCAATGGACACCACCAGGCGCAGATTGGAGTTGACCATTTTCCGAATGGCCTCCTCGTCTCCCTGGGCGCAGCGGCGGGCCAGTTCCTTTTCTTCCTCCGGGGTCAGCCGGGGGTAGCTGCGGATTTCCTGAAGGTACTGGCGAATATCGTCTTCATCCCCCGGCACAGGAACGGCCTGGGGCTGCTTTTCTTCCAGTTCTGTCATGCTTTGATCCCTTTACTTTCCTGTAGTTTCCGCCGCAGTGCCAGAAGATCGTCATCCGACTGGGCGGTTTTGAACTGATGGGTCTGCCGGATGACGGAAATGCTGTCTCGCATGGCCTGATCCGACACCGGTCCCTGATGTCTTTGGAGGATGCCCGCCACATGGGCCATTTCCTCCGCTGTAAAATCCGTAAGCCCCGCCAGATTGGGGGCCATTCCCAGCTTTACCTGGTCCCGAAGCTGGGCAAATACCTTTCCCAGCAGCGGCGCGGAAAAGGTTTCCGGCTGAAGTCCCTGGGTCTCGTCCATCATGGCAGGGTCCCGCAGACATAGGGCAATGACTGTTTCTTCTGCCATGGCAGATTTTACATTGTCATAGTGAAAAGCCTTGGTTTTGGGCTGGGCGGATATCGCCGGGGCCAGATCCACCCGTTCCTGTTTCCGCTTTTCCCGGGCTACCCGGCGTTTAAAGGCCTTGTTCAGTTCCAGCTTCATGGCCTCCACGGAAATACCGGCGGCCTCCGCCATCCGGGTACCGTAAACCTCCCGCTGGACGGCACTTCCCAGGCTGCTTAAAAACTCCGCCGCTTCCCCGATAAACTGCACCCGGTCTTCATCCTGGGTCAGGTCATATTTTCTCTGGATGGCGCGAAGCTGGTATTCCACCCGGTTGGAGGATTCCTCCATGAGAAGCTTAAACCGGTCCGCCCCGAATTTTTTTAAGAATTCATCCGGGTCTTTTGCATCCCGCATTTGCAGGACCTTTACTTGCAGCCCCGCCTTTTCAAGCATGGGAATGGCCCGGCGGGTGGCGTTCTGACCGGCGTTGTCTCCATCGTAAATGAGGGTCACCTGGTCTGTGTATCGGGAGAGAAGTACCGCGTGTTCCTCCGTCAAAGAGGTACCTAAGGATGCCACGGCACAGTCAAAGCCGTATTGGTGCAGGGCAATGGCATCCATATACCCCTCCACCAGAATCAGCCCCTCCATCTTTGTTTTCTTGGCGACATTCAGGGCAAACAGATTTTTTCGCTTGTTAAAAATCAGTGTTTCCGGGGAGTTTAAGTATTTGGGAGTGGAGTCATCCATGACCCGCCCGCCAAAGCCGATGACATTGCCCCGTACATCGATGATGGGAAACATGAGCCGGTTCCGGAACCGGTCATAGATATTGCCGTTTTTCTGGGAGACAGATGCCAGCCCCGCCTCCTTTAGCTCCTCATCCGTATAGCCCTTGGCCCGCATGGCATCGCACAGGCTCCCCCAACTGTTGGGGGCAAAGCCAACGCCAAACCTTGTTAAAGTACCCTTGGTCATGCCCCGTTTTTGGGCATAGGCCAGACCCTCCGCACCGGCAGGAGCATAGAGCTGGGAGACAAAGAACCGGGCTGCCTCTTTGGAAAGTGCCCAGAGCCGTTCCTGCTTGTGGTAGCGGCTCTCATACTGGGCATCCTCCGGCACTTCCATCCCCGCCCGTCTGGCCAAGGCCCGGACGGCATCGGGGTAGCTGAGGCCCTCGATTTCCATCTCAAAATTAATGACACTGCCGCCCTTGTGGCAGCCGAAGCAATAGAAAATACCCTTGTCCGGCGCAACGGAAAAGGAGGCCGTTTTTTCCCCGTGGAAGGGACACAGGCCAAAGAGGTTGGAGCCGGAGCGTTTCAGATTGACATACTGGCCCACCACTTCCTCAATGGGATTTCTGGCCGCCAGTTCATCCAAAAATGCCGGTGGAAAAGGCATTGGGGGTCCCCTCCTTTCTTCGTTTTCCGTTTCGGGCGTTTGGCCATCATTTGGCCGCTCTCCCGGTAACTTTATCTTTCATTATAACACATTATCCCCGGACATTCCAGCCACTGGGGACAAAAAGTTCTGTGAATTTTCCTACAGCGTAATTGTCGGTCATTCCGGCGATATAGTCACAAACCGTGCGGCCCAGGCCCTCGAAGCTCAGCTGGGGCTGAAAATCCTCCGGCAGACACTCCGGATGCGCCACATAATAGCCGTAGAGCATTTTAAGCAGATCCTTTGCCTTGGTCTCCTCCCCTTTTGCCACGGGATTCCGGTAGACCCGTTCAAACATAAAGCTGCGCAGGTCCTGGAGTGCCTGTTGAACCCTGGGGGTCATGCAGATGGACCCGGCCTCCCGAGAGACCCGGATGGTATCACAGACCAGGGTATTGATCCGGTCCCGCTGATTGTCGCCCAGAATGGCTACAATATCCCGGGGGATATCCTCGGGGGTCAGGATCCCCGCCCGGATGGCATCGTCAATATCATGGTTCACATAGGCGATCTGGTCTGACCGCCGGACGATTTGCCCTTCCAGGGTTTTGGGGACCTGGGGTCCTGTATGGCCCAGGATGCCCAGCCGGACCTCATGGCACAGGTTCAAGCCCATGCCGTCCTTTTCCAGCACGTCCACCACCCGCAGACTTTGCTCATTATGACGGAAGGGTCTGCCCCAGCACTCGGTCAGTGCCGCCTCTCCGGCATGGCCGAAAGGGGTGTGACCCAAATCGTGGCCCATGGCAATGGCCTCGGCCAGATCCTCGTTCAGCCCCAAGGCCCGGGTGATGGTTTTGGCGATACGGATAACTTCCAGGGTATGGGTCATACGGGTGCGGTAGTGATCTCCCTCAGGGTTCAGAAAAACCTGGGTCTTGTGCATCAGCCGCCGGAAAGACTTGCTGTGGACAATGCGGTCCGTATCCCGCTGATAGCAGGTCCGCACATCCTCCTCCCGTTCCGGCTCCTGCCGGGGTCTGCCGGCAGAGCAGTCCGAAAAGGCCGCCAAAGGATTCAGCCTTTTGTGTTCCAAACGTTCCAGTTCTTCCCGTACCGTCATGGAAATCACTCCTTTTCTGTTTACTCTATGGGGAAAGCCCTGTATTCCGTCCCCAGTTCCATTGCTTCCACCCCGCCGCAGGTCATATCCTGCAAGTGGGTCAAAAAGTCCTGGGTGCGGGCTTCGGGAAACAAAAGCTCCAAATCAATTTCCGCACCAAACTCCGTTTTCCGGATCATGCCCTCATATTCCGCCACCGCCAGCTTGACCCGCTCGTAAAAGGGATAGGGGCAAGGCAGATACAGCACCGTCCAGATTCGTTTCATGGACTTGCCTGCGGCGTCCACAGCGATTTTGGCACCTTTGGTATAGGCCCGGACCAAACCACCCGCTCCCAAAAGGATGCCGCCAAAATACCGTGTCACCACGCAGACCACGTTAAAAAGGCCCTCCCGCTGCAGCACCTGCAGCATGGGCATTCCGGCGGTACCTCCCGGCTCTCCGTCATCGGAAAACCGGACAGCACCGTCCCGCAGAATGTAGGCCCAGCAATTGTGGGTGGCATCGTAATGCTTCTTTTTCATCTCCTGGATTTTTTCCAGGGCTTCTTCCTCGGTTTCTACCAGCCAAAGGCGGCCAATAAACCGGGATTTCTTTTCCGTAAATTCGTCTTCTCCAAAGCCGGTGGGGACCATATATTCTTCCACGGCTCAAATCTCCTTTGTAACGTACTGTTTTAACCGTCCATAGAAAATCTCATCCAGCACCGCTTCTACCTCGATGCCCTGGGCGGTATACTCTACTCGGTGAACCTTGGCCCCGCTGTGAAGAGCCTCCACCTGGCCGCCCATGGAATAAGGCAGACACAAGACCACATGATGGAGGGTTTTTCCCAGATTCTTTTCGATCAATGCCAGAAGCTGCTCCATTCCCTGGCCCTTGGCGGCGGAAACGGCAATGACGTTTTCTCCCGTAGGCAGTTCTTCCCGGCTTACCAGGTCTGCCTTGTTGTAGCAATAGATCACCGGGGTACCGGGCTTTGCCAGGGTGGCGGTGAGCTTTTCCACGACCTCAATATGAGCCTGCCGGTTGGGGTCAGAGGCATCGATCACATGCAGCAACAGATCCGCATATTGCAGTTCTTCCAGAGTTGCCCGGAAAGCATCTACCAAGTGGTGAGGAAGCTTTGCGATAAAACCCACGGTATCGGATAAAATCACATCCAGATTGTCTGAAACTTTCAGCTGCCGGGAGGTGGTGTCCAGGGTGTCAAAAAGCCGGTTGTTGGCAGGGATCCCCGCCCCGGTCAGCTGATTGAGCAAGGTGGATTTTCCGGCGTTGGTGTAGCCCACAATGGCTACCACCGGCACGGCGTTTTTCATGCGCCGCTCCCGCTGGACACCCCGAACCTGACGAACCTGGCTCAACTCCGCTTCCAGCCGGTTGATCCGTTCCCGGATGTGACGGCGGTCACTTTCCAGCTTGGTTTCGCCAGGGCCACGGGTGCCGATGCCGCCGCCCTGCCGGGACAGGCTTCTGCCCATACCGGAGAGCCTTGGCAGCAGATACTTATACTGCGCCAGCTCCACCTGGAGGCGGCCCTCCTTGGTTTTAGCCCGCTGGGCGAAAATATCCATAATGAGCGCGCTTCTGTCCAGCACCGGCAGGCCGATGATCTCCTCCAATGCCCGGATATTTCCCGGGGAAAGCTCATTGTCGAAAATCACCATGGTGGCTTCCGTGGCCTCTGCCAGCATCCGCACCTCCTGGGCCTTGCCCTCGCCTATAAAGCTGTGGGGGTCAGGGTTGGGTCGGTTTTGGAGCATTTTTCCGGTGCAAAAGCCTCCGGCGGTTTCCAAAAGTGCTTCCAATTCCTCCAAAGATTCATCTGTGGCGGTTTGCTCCTTTGTAAAACAGGCCGCGTTCAGCCCCACCAGCACGGCCCGCTCCTGTTTGGTTTCCTGCAATTGTTCCATATGTTTCCTCC
>CAKTQE010000079.1 GCA_934593275.1 uncultured Oscillospiraceae bacterium
GGGGTACACTCCACCGCTTGCTGCGTGACTGTCATTTATTTTTTGAAATTTGTGTCTAAAATACTGTACCATTGCGTAGTGAAACGGAGTCGAGGAATCTTCCCAAGTAGCAGATTTTACCTTACGTTGGTACTTTCTGCCACGTGGTGGATTCCTCCACTCCGCTTGCGCTACGGTCGGAATGACAGACGTTTTTTGCATTGAACGTTACAAATTCAAACGTACCACGATTCCGGCCCTGCGGGCCGGGTGGTGGTGCTCCGCGCAGCGAATCAAAATATAATGATTGCCGGGGGCAATCACACCATAATTCCATCGGCAGATTGCCGCCGCTACAGTGGGGGGTACCACCCGATACACGGTACAAAAGCTTCCCCAGTGGGGGGCTGCGCCCCCATCGCGCAAAAAACACCTCCGTTTTCACGGAGGTGTTTTTGAAAAATTACATGTCGAAAGGCTCCATGCTGAGGACGGGGTGGCCGTGCTCGGACAGGAAGTTCAGCAGTTCCTCGGGATCCTCGGTGCAGACGGTTTCATCGGCGATCATGTCGGTGAAGTTGTCAACGCCGTACATCTCCTTGGCGGTAGCATCCAGACGCTCGCGGACCTGGTCTTTCAGTTCCTTGGGCATCCAAACGATACGGCCGGGGCCGCCTTCGGCGGCGATGAACTTCTTGGAGGAGATGAACTGCTTGCCGTGGCCCATGAAGCCGGGGGTCTGAACGCCGCCGCCGGTCATAGAGGCCATTTCGGAGAAGCTCATGCCCAGAGGAGTCATACCGGCGTGTTCACGGCAGGTGATGACAACGCCCATGGAAACAGGCTCCACGCCGCAGATACACTCGAAGCAGCCGCAGGAGGTCATGGGATCCTGGAACAGGGAGTACAGGGTCACATGCTCCAGTGCGCCGTGGGAGTACTTGGCAACGGCCTCGTCCACGTCTTCGTAGCGGCCCAGCTTCTCATCGATGCAGTGTTCCTTGGGAACGATCTGGCAAGGACCGGTGGGATCCAGCTCATTGGTGGCCTTGGCATCCAGCCAGGACACGGCGCCGCACAGGCCCAGACGCTCGGGGGTAACGATACATACGTGGCTGGGGGAGAAAGCCTGGCACATGATGCAGGTGTAGTATACAGGCACGGACTCGTCAGTCATGGACTTCAGACGGTCGTCACGCTTGTTGAACACGGTGTTGGCGGCAGCCCGCAGTTCCTTGTTCTTCTCGGCATCCACAACGATGGTGACCTGGCACTTGTCCACAACGGCCTCAAACTCGCTCTTGACCTTGGCGTACAGCACCTCACCGATGTGACGGAACTTGAAGCCAGCCTCAAAGTCGGCCTTGCTGATACGGATACGGATCATGTCACGCTGACCGGTGTGCATCACGCCCTCAATGCAGTTCAGGTAGGAGTGGAACTTCCGCTCCATAACGGACTCAAAGTCAGGCTGCATGTTCTTGCCGGCTACGTCCACGGTGTAGGACATGGAGATCTTGGAACCCACGGGGATCTCGTCGATTTCCGGTCCGATAACGGTGATCTTGTGGTCTTCCACCTCGGCAGCTTCCTTGGTGTGTACCAGCTCGAAGCAGTCCACACGGGAGCCGTCGACTTCCACCTGCATGTCGGGACGGCGGATGATTTCGCCCTCGAAAGCGGAAGCGAAGGATACGGGAATGTCAATGTTGGTGATCTTGATCTTGATGTCCCGGGCCTCCAGAGAGGTGGCGTTGAACTTCTCCACATCGGGCTGTACGATCAGGCTCTTGGGAACACGGAAGATGTTCTCCTGCTCGTTGGTGATAACGGGGAAGCCCAGCGCAATGGCACCGGCACCGCAGGCAACGATCACATCGTCCAGAGGAGCGAAAGCGTTGACGAAAGCGGGTACACGCTCCATGGTGTACTTCATCAGGCCAGCGGCATCGCCGGGCTGAATGTTACCGAAGATCAGAGCCGCACGGACAGCAACGGACACAACGTGAATAACAGAAGTCACGTCCTTGCCCAGGGGGATCACACGGACGTTGTCGCCGGTCTTGTAGCCCTTCTCCTGGAGCTGATCGATGACGCCGCCCACCAGAGTGACCAGCATACCCTGAGACTGATAGCTCTTGACCAGAGCCACGGCCTCGTCAGCGGTAGGAGCGGTACCCAGGATAACGGGAACACCGGGGATGTCGCCGGTAACCAGGGGAACACCCAGGGAACGGACCACGGCATCGGGCAGATGGCCGTAGCAGGGAGCCTCGTAGGGTGCGTCGTTGCCGATGTACTTCAGAACTTCGATGAATTCCGCGCACAGGGCAGTGGCAACGCCGGACATAAAGGCATCATTCAGACGGTTGTTGCGGGTCATCAGGGTCTTGACCACGCCCAGGGCTTCTTTCAGCTGGCCCAGGGTCTCGACCTTGACACCGGTGACGCCGTAGTAGCAGGGCAGGGAATAAGCGGTGCCGGGGAAGGACACGGCCTGGCCCTCACCGTACTGTGCGATGGCATTGTTGATGGCTGCCTCGGTGAGGCCGTAAACAGCATCGTTGCCGCCGAAAACTCTTTCAAATAAAGTCACGGTATTTCCTCCTAATTTTCTTCACGATCCAGAATCGCTTTGATTTGGCGGATCTCATCAATGGCCTTGGGGCTGAAATCGTAGGGGGATTTGCCCTGACGGTCGGCGTTGATAACATCCGGGTTATAGTGAATGCAGCCCAGCAGGTCCTCTGCCGGGATGGTCTCACGGACAAAAGCCTCATCACTTTCGTCCCGGACCTTATTGGCCACCACACGAACCTGCTTGACACCCAGGTCCTTGGCCAGCCGCTTGACGTTGCGGTAGGTCTGGACACTGCGGGCCCCCGGCTCAATGACCACGATAAACTGGTCCATATTGGAAGCGGTACCCCTGCCCAGATGTTCCAGTCCTGCCTCCATATCCATAATGACCACATCGTTTTTCCGATAGGTCATGGCGGAGAGGATGGATTTGAGCATCACATGCTCCGGGCATACACAGCCGGAGCCGCCTACATCCACCGTACCCATGACCAGCAGCTTGACGCCGTTGATGTCCTTGGAGTACTTTTCGGGGATGTCGGCCACGTAGGGGTTCAGCTTATAGAACCGGTTGGCATCGGTAGCACCGGTACGCTCCTCCACCAGGGTGCGCATTTTGCTGATGGGGACGATGGCGTCTACTTCTTCCTGGCTCAGGCCTAGGGCCAGGCCCAAATTGGCGTCCGGGTCTACGTCGGCGGCAAGGACGGTGCGTCCCTCGTCGGCATAGAGCCGGGCCAGGGTGGAGGCAAGGGTGGTTTTACCCACGCCACCCTTGCCGGTGATTGCTAGTTTCATAGTTTAGATGCCCAGAGCCGCGCGCTTCTCTTCGATGCGGGCGATCATCATGTCACCCATCTTGTCGATGTCCTTTTCCACAACGTACTTGGCCTCAACCCACTTGTTGATGCCGTCTTCGCCGCAGAGCAGGTCACAGATCTCGGAGGAACCGGAGACGTAGGGGTCTACGCCCAGGAAGGTATCCAGGCCGGTGGAGACAACGTAGTTGCCGATGGAAACGGCCTTCTCAGACATCCATTCGGGAGCGCAGCCCACAACAGGCAGCTGAGAAATGTTCAGGCCGGAGTCCTTGGCCAGCTCGGAGGCCAGGATCAGCATACGGGAGATGTCCACGCAGGAACCCATGTGCAGAACGGGAGGAATGCCAGCCAGCTCGCAAACACGCTTCAGACCCGCGCCGCAGTATTCCTTGGCCTGTACGGGATCCATGAGACCTGCCTTGGCGGCAGCCTGGGCGGAGCAGCCGGAAACGATGCAGACGATGTCGTTCTCCAGCATCTTCTTCATCAGCTCGATGTGCGCGGTGTCAGGACGGACCTTGGGGTTGTTGCAGCCGACCAGAGCCACAGCGCCGCGGAGAACACCGGAGGTGATGCACTCCAGCAGGGGCTTGGTGGTGCCGAACTCGTCAACCTGGGAGTTGGCAACGCCGTCGAGAACCTTGACGATGGCTTCAACAGAGTAGCCCACACGGGTCTTCTGGACCTGGTTGGGGATGTTCACCAGCTCGGGCTTCCGGTTCTTGAAGTTCTCAATGGCCATCTTCACGATCGCCTTGGCGTTGTCACCGGCGGTCTCGGCATTGAACTGGATGAACTCGGAGTCGGGCATCCGGCAGATGGGAGAGGTGGTGATGAACTTGGTGTGGAAGCACTTGGACAGGGGTCCCAGTGCGGGGAAGATGCACTGTACGTCTACGACAATGGCTTCGCAGGCGCCGGTGAGAACCACGTTCTCCTGGCTCAGGAAGTTACCGGCCATGGGGATGCCGTGACGCATGGCCACTTCGTTGGCGGTGCAGCACACGCCGGAAATGGTGATGCCCTTGGCGCCAACGCTCTTGGCCAGAGCGATCATCTCGGGATCGTTGGCGTAGTAAACGATCATTTCAGACAGGGAGGGATCGTGGCCGTGAACAACGATGTTGACGTTGTCTTTCTCCATAACGCCGATGTTGGCGGTGGAGTCTACGGGCTTGGGAGTGCCGAACAGAACGTCGGAGAACTCGGTGCCCATCATGGAGCCGCCCCAGCCGTCAGACAGGCCGCAGCGCAGAGCCTGACGGACCAGAGCCTCAGGCAGGGAGCTGTTGCCCATGTGGGTCATGTGCAGAGCGGTGGCAACTTCCCGGTCAATTGCCCGGGGCTCGATGCCGGCCTCATGCCACAGCTGCTGGGTATGCTCGGGAGCCCGCTTCAGGAACTTCTGAACGCCGAAAGGCTTGCCGTATTCCATCAGGCCGATCTCAGCCATTTCGTGGGCCAGATCATAGATGTCCTTGCCCTCGGTCTCCACGCCCCATTCCTTGGCGATGCGGATCAGCTTTGCAGGATCCTTGACCTGATAGTTGCCGCCCTCCTTGGCCTGGTGCAGGGTGTGCATGATTTCACGGCCATGGTCGGAGTGGGTGGCGGAGCCACCGGCGGTAAAGCGCAGGAAGTTACGGCCAACAATGCCATGAACATCGCAGCCGCAGATGCCGCGGGGAGCCTTGGGGGTAATGCGGCAGGGGCCCATGGAGCAGATACGGCAGCAGGTACCCTTCTCGCCGAATCCGCAGTGGGGGGTCTGGTTTTTGACACGCTGCTGCCAGGAGTCCGCGCCAACCTTCTTGCCGTTATCCAGCAAGGAATTGGTGGCTTCTTCCATTTCTTCGACAGTGGTCAGATATGCCCAATCCTTCAATGTGATTTCCTCCTAATTAAGTAATTCTTTCCAGTCGATACACGTGGGTATTGCCGAACCAATACTGTATCGATAATATTCTACCAATACTATTCAAGATTGTCAATCGGCTTTTTAGACACATTTCACGTGCTTTTTTGTATCCCCCCGGGGGGGTATTTGTACAAAACAGACGGAAACCCCCACCGGGGGATGGGTTCAAGTGGGAAAAACGCCCTTTTCCTACTTTTTGCGGAAAAAAGAAATTGCAAAAAATTTTTCCTGTGGTATGATGGAGTCGCAAATTCATCAAAACAAGAGGGACGACTATGAGCAAACATCTGACCGCCCGCTACGGGCTGATCCACGGCACCTACTGGATGGTTTACGCGTCAATTTCCGGGTACATCAGTCTCTATCTTCTGGAACAGGGCTTTTCCAACGGGGCCATCGGCGCGGCCATTGCCCTGGCGGGGGTGGTATCGGCCTTGTTACAGCCTGTGGTAGCAGGATATGCGGACAAAGAAAGCAGCAGAAGCCTCAAGTCCATCAACCTTTTTGTAGCGGGGCTGACGGGGCTTTGCGGCCTGGGACTGTGCCTCATCCGCAAAGATAAGGAATGGTCCATGCTCCTCTACGCCCTGGCTTTGGCCCTGCTGCAATTGCAGACGCCCCTGGTCAACGGCCTGGGGGTCACATCCATCAATTGCGGGGAAAACCTCAATTATGGGGTGTCCAAAAGTCTCAGTTCCGTGACTTTTGCCCTGGTGAGTTTCCTGTTGGGACGGCTCACCGCCGCCCGGGGCGGGTCGCCTGTTCCCGTGGCCATTACCCTGTGCAGTCTGCTCTTTATTGGCTCCATCTGCCTCTACCCCACCCAGCGCGCCCCCAGGCAGCCGGGACAGGGAGCGGGGGTCCAGGGCCTGGCCTTTTTTAAGAAATACCCCCGGTTTACCGGCGTCTTGCTGGGCTGTATCCTGATCTATATCAGCCACGCTCTGCTGAATAATTTCACCTTGCAGATCATGGTGACCAAGGGCGGCAACAGCAGCCACATGGGCATGGCCATGGCCCTTGCGGCCCTATCGGAGCTTCCCACCATGCTGCTGTTTACCAAAATGCTCCAAAAGAAAAACAGCGGCTTCTGGATGAAGCTCACCGGGTTCTTTTTCCTCTTAAAAGCCCTGGGTTCCTGGCTGGCTCCCAATGTGGCGGTGTATTGCCTGCTGCAGCTGACCCAGGTCCTGGCCTGGGCATTGATCGCCGTGGCCTCGGTATATTACATCAACGCCGTCATGGCCCCGGAAGACGCGGTAAAAGGCCAGGCCTACTACACCATGACCTACACCCTGGCCTCCGTCCTGGCCTCCCTCATCGGAGGCCCCATGATCGATAGCTTTGGCGTTGCCCCCATGCTTATCTTCGGCACCGTCTGCGCCGCCCTGGGTACCGCCATCGTCCTGTTTTCCGCACAGGAGACGGTGGACAAGGGCGTGGATGTTAGTTGACAGTGGACAGTTGACAGTTGACAGTTATTTTGCAAATTGACAATGGACAATTGACAATTGACAATTTTTGCGAATCAGGTGTGTATTTAACATATTCAGCACCGGTTTTGCGTCCGTAAAATGCGAAAAACGTGGTACATTACTTGTAGGGGCGGCAATCTGCCGCCCGCCACGTGGCAATTACAACCTGTGTGGTTGAATGGTACCACCCAATATACGGAACAATGTAGCGGCGATGATTCATCGCCACTCCAGCCCCGGCGAGGGGCTGGCACCGTGGGATGCTACGGATACGAACGTCCAACGAGTGGCCTTACGGCCAATGGCGGCAGATTGCCGCCGCTACAGGGGGTGTACCATGTTTTGGGTCATACCATTCACCTCCACAGGTTATACGTCTCATGTGGCGGGCGGCTAATAGCCGCCCCTACTAGTCTGTTAAAACTAAAACTTTATTTCCGGATATAGATGAGCAAGCTTGATACGAGCAGACTC
>CAKTQE010000080.1 GCA_934593275.1 uncultured Oscillospiraceae bacterium
CTTTCACCTTTGGGCATCTCGTTTCTCTCCTTTTTGTCATTTGATGAGTTGTCCAAAATCATTATACCACATTCACTCCGCTCGGAATGACATATCGGAGGGTGATACCGTACAACCGAACAGGTTGTAATCGATACGTGGCGGGCGGCAGATTGCCGCCCCTACGGTAATGTACCACGTTTTTTGCATTTTTCGAAACGCAAAACGACGATAGACACGTTAAATATACGGCAATTTGTAACAATTTTGACGTAGGGGCGGCAACCTGCCGCCCGCCACGTTGGATGTTTAACCTGTGGGGTTAAATGGTACCACCCGAAACGTGGTACCCCCACTGTAGCGGCGGCAATCTGCCGCCACCCGGCCCCTTGCCTCTCCCTGTGGGAGAGGCAAGGGGCCGAGCGCAAGCGAGGACGGAGAGGGTCAACGTTTACAATACCAATAACGTTATCATTCAAGAACCGCCCCAAGGTCCTCTCAGTCTCGGCTGCGCCGAGCCAGCTCTCCCAGAGGGAGAGCCAAGGGTGCTTTTGGGGTAGCACCTGAAAGCACGGAACCGTTCCAGATAAAACCAGAAACATCCCTCATTTTGTCATTCCGTCCCTTGACAACCGGAATCATTCTTTCTATAATAATGGAATACAAGCCATGGCCTTTTCGGCCTAAGGAGGAATTTCTATGAAAAAACTAATGACACGTTTGCTCTCCCTTGCCTTGATCTGTGCCTTTGTCCCCAGCTTTGTTTTGGCGGCCGAATGGGATCTGAAAGACGGCAATATTACTGTCAATGCTGCTCCGGGTACGGACCAGACCGTTTCCCAGGCGGGAAGTACCCCAAAAGTAGACACTAATCCCGTCATCACCAGCAGCGGGACGACAAACAACACCGTTACCATCGAAGCGGGGAAAAACGCCACCGCCAACGTGACCCTGGATAACGTCAATATTGACGTAAGCAGTGATTCCAAGGCCGCCATCACCACCAAGGGTGATGGCAACGTAACCATCGAGCTGGAAGGAACTAACACGGTTCAAAGCGGCTCTAACCACGCCGGTGTGGAAAAGGACAACACCGGCACCCTGACCATTACGGACAAAGATAATGATGGCAGACTCACGGCCAACGGCGGCTCTAGTGGTGCAGGCATCGGCGGCGGCTATGGAAAAGATGGCACGGATATTACCATCTCCGGCGGCAAAGTGAAAGCTAATGGCGGCGTGCTTGGTGCAGGCATCGGCGGCGGTTACGGGGGTGATGGCAAGAAAATTACCGTCTCCGGCGGCGAGGTAACCGCCAACGGCAGCAATGATGGTGCAGGCATCGGCGGCGGCGAGAATGGTGATGGCAGCATCATTATCATTGAGAATAGCAAGGTAACCGCCAACGGCGGCACGTATGGTGGCGCAGGCATCGGCGGCGGTTACAGGGGTGATGGCAGCACCATTATCATTAAGAATAGCACGGTAACCGCCAAAGGCGGCCAGCATGGTGGCGCAGGCATCGGCGGCGGCATTGAAGGTGCTGGCACGGATATTAAAGTCTTCGGCGGCGATGTGAACGCCACCGGCGGCAGTTCAAGTGCAGGCATCGGCGGCGGTTTACGTGGTAATGGCAGCATCATTAACATTG
The DNA here is from genome assembly GCA_934593275.1 of uncultured Oscillospiraceae bacterium. Taxonomy (GTDB): domain Bacteria; phylum Bacillota; class Clostridia; order Oscillospirales; family Oscillospiraceae; genus Faecousia. The sequence goes on from CAKTQE010000080.1 coordinate 1,631, forward strand.
AGAATGGCACGGTAACCGCCACTGGCGGCGAGGCTGGCGCAGGTATCGGCGGCGGTATGGGTGGTGACGGCACGGATATTAAAATCTCCGGCGGCACGGTAACCGCCAACGGCGGCCCAAGAGGCGCAGGCATCGGCGGCGGTTTTGAGGGTGATGGCACGGGTATTGCCGTCTCCGGCGGCGAAGTGAACGCCACCGGCAGCAAGTCTGGCGCAGGCATCGGCGGCGGTGCCAAGGGTACTGGCACGGGTATTACCGTCTCCAATGATGCACAGGTGAAGGTGCAGGGCGGTGAAAAATATAACGACTACTATGGAACAGGTGCTGGGATCGGTGACGGTGGTACGCTTGGGCAAGACGGCAAAGAGCTTCTCCAGGATCCCGGCAAGCTAAACGGGGGAACGATTCGGTATTACGCCCCCGGTGCCAATATGCAAACCGACGCGCCGACGCTTATCGTCGGTATTCCCAAGGGCAATACCGCCGAGACGGCTGTGGAAGTCCGGCAGGAGGCCTATTGGGTCTGCGGCTCTGACGGACAGGCCCTGACCTACCAGTCCCAGGTCAAGGACGGCGTTCTGACCGTCACCGTCCAGGCAGACACCGCCTCCCTCCGTGGGACCACCGGAAGTCTGCGGCAGTTGGAGGCCCAGGGTATTACGGAAATCCGGTTCGTCACCAACCAGGCCCAGTCTGATTTTGCCCTCTCCGACCTCCTGACCTCCGGCACCGGCAGCGTCACCCTGACCCATGACGGCGACAAGGTCACATTCACCCTGGAAAGCACAGACATCAGCGGGATTCTCAAGTGATGGATTTCATGCAAACCCCGGCGGCAGAATTGCCGCCGGGGTTTTATGGATAGAGCAGAAAAATAAAAAACGCCCCCCGGTTTGTCATTCCGAGCGAACGTAGTGAGTCGAGGAATCCACGCAAGTTGCAGATTTCACCTTACGTTGGTACTTTCTGCTACGTGGTGGATTCCTCCACTCCGCTTGCGCTACGGTCGGAATGACATGTCGGGGGGTGGTACCGTTCAACCACACAGGTTATATTCAGGACGGTGCCAGCCCCTGGCGGGACTGGATGGCGTTGGGTCAACGCCGCTACATTTGTACCGTATATCGGGTTATACCATTCACCGGCACAGGGTATTATTGCCACGTGGCGGGCGGCAGGTTGCCGCCCCTACGTCAACGTACCGCGTTTTCGTATTTTTTGAAACGCAAAACACACATTAGGCACGTAAAATATGCGGTATTTGTAACAAATGTATCGTAGGGGCGGCTATTAGCCGCCCCTACGTGGTATGTATAACCTGTGGGGTTGAATGGTACCACCCGAAACGTGGTACCCCCACTGTAGCGGCGGCAATCTGCCGCCACCCGGCCCGCAGGGCCGGAGTCGTAGTACGTTTGTATCCGCAACAGCCAAACCAGAAACGTCCCCCATTATGTCATTCCGACCGGAGCGTTAGCGGAGTGGAGGAATCCACCACGTGGGATAAGAAATAACCACAAGATAAAACTTGCCACTTGGGAAGATTCCTCGACTCCGTTTCACTCCGCTCGGAATGACATGCCGGAGGGTGGTACCGTTCAACCTAACGGGTTGTATTCGCCACGGTGCCAGCCCCTGGCGGGGCTGGATGGCGTTGGGTCAACGCCGCTACATTGTTCCGTATATTGGGTTTTACCATTCACCCGCACAGGTTGTATTTGCCACGTGGCGGGCGGCAGGTTGCCGCCCCTACGGTAATGCGCCACGTTTTTCGAATTTTTCGAAACGGAAAGCAACGATAGATACGTTAAATATACGGTAATCTGAAACAATTTTGACGTAGGGGCAGCAATCTGCCATCCCTACGTCAACGTACAGCGTTTTTTCCATTATTCGATACGATAAACCGACATTAGGCACGTAAAATAATCAGAGTCCTTCGTCTTCCGACATAGCGTCGTCATCCGGCATGTCGCCGTTGCGGGCGGCCCATTCTTCTTTGGTGATGAGGATGGACCGGGGCTTGGAACCCTGGAAGGGGCCTACGATGCCCTTTTCTTCCATTTCGTCCACAATACGGGCAGCCCGGGCATAGCCCAGCTTGAGTCTGCGTTGGAGCATGGAGACGGAAGCCTGTCCGGTCTCTAAAATGACCTCCACCGCTGCCGGGAGCATCTCGTCCCCCTCCAGCTCCCCATCTGTGGGTTCCGGGTCAGACACCGATGCGCCCTTACCGGATTTCCCGGTCTGCTGGGCCTTTTTCTCAATTTCCTCCAAAACCTGCTGGTTGTAATCTGCCAGATAGTGTTCTTTCACAAACCCGGCCACCGCCTCTACCTCGCTGTCGGTGACAAAGCAGCCCTGGACCCGGAGGGGTTTGCCGCAGCCAATGGGGGCATAGAGCATATCGCCCTTGCCTACCAGCTTTTCCGCACCCTGGGTATCCAGAATGATCCGGGATTCCATGGCGGAGGCCACGGAGAACGCGATACGGGAGGGAATATTTGCTTTCATCAGGCCGGTGATCACATCGGCGGAGGGCCGCTGGGTGGCGATGATCAGGTGCATTCCGGCGGCACGGCCCATCTGGGCAATGCGGCAGATGGAATCCTCCACCTCCTTGGCAGCCACCAGCATCAGGTCTGCCAACTCGTCAATGATGACAATGATCTGGGGCAGCTTCTGGCCGTCCTCTTCCGACATCATAATGCTGTTGTAGGATTCCAAATCCCGGACGCCCACGTCAGACATGAGTTTATACCGCCGCAGCATTTCCGTAACCGCCCATTGCAGGGAACCGGCGGCCTTTTTGGGGTCGGTGACCACGGGAATCAGCAGATGGGGAATGCCGTTGTAAATGCCCAATTCCACCATTTTGGGGTCCACCATAATGAGCTTGACATCCTCAGGCCCGGCCTTGTACAGTAGGCTAATGATGATGGAATTCATACACACGGATTTACCGGAACCGGTGGTACCGGCAATGAGCATATGGGGCATTTTTGCAATGTTGCCCACAATGCAGTTTCCTCCAATGTCCTTGCCCACAGAGAAAGAGGATTTGGACTTTGCTCTGGCAAACTCCGGAGAATCCACCACCTCCCGCAGAGAGACCGTAGTCACGGTGCGGTTGGGAACCTCAATGCCTACAATGGAGATTTTGCCGGGAACGGCGGCAATACGAACGCCGGAAGCACCCAGGCTCAGGGCAATGTCATCGGCACAGGAGGTCAGCTTGCTCAGCCGTACCCCCTTATCAAGCTCTACCTCATACCGGGTGACACTGGGTCCACGGGTGACATTGATAATATGGGCATCAATGCGGAAGCTTGCCAGGGTCTCGTTAAGCCGTCTGGAATTCTCCCGCATTTCCTCCGTTCCATCGGAACTGGCCCCAACAGGACGGCGCAGAAGTTCCAGGGGCGGGAAGCTGTAGGCCTGGGGAGGTGTATCCTGGCTCTGGGCGATTTCCGCCGCCACCTGGCGGGCAGACTCTGCCGCGTCTTTCGTGGTGACCTTTCCGGGTTTCTCCCCGGTTTCCCCGGTTTCGGGGGCTTTGGGGGCAGCCGGTTTCTTGGGCTTCTCCGGCGCGGGTTCCCGGCGTTTTACAAAGGGCGGCATTTCCTGGGGAATGGGTTCCGGCTCCCGGTGGCGCACAGGCTCCTCCGGTTCCAGCTCTACGGTCTCTTTCTCCACAGGGATGCCCTTGGGGGCCGGATACATGGGGGCGTCAATGTCCAAATCAATGGTATTCATCACATCCGCGGCCCGGGATGGCGTACCGGTAGAGGGAAGCGGGGCTTCCTGCTCTGCCCGTGGCTCCTGCCTGGTTTGCTTTTTAGGCGGCTGGGCCGGGGCCTCGGTTTTCTCAGGCAGTGGCTGGGAAACCGACTGCGGGGCCTGTTTGCGGCGTTTTTGCTCCATCCGCTTGTTGGCCAGGTGGTTCACCACCGCCGCCGCGGGTTCAATATAGTCTTCCTCGGTCTCTTCGTCCCATTGCGCTCTGGGACGGTTGGCAATGGCCCGGACGATGCTGGGAACGGTGATCTGCATGGAGCCAAGGAGGGTCAGCACTGCGGCAATGCCTAGAATCAGATAGGAAATCACATTGCCGCAGGACCAGCGCAGCAGCATGGCCAGGCCCCCGCACAGCACGCCGCCGGTGCGGCCATCCACGCCCCCTGTATACAAATCCGGAATCACCGCCAGACCCTCTGCCATGCCCTGACGCTGCACTGCCAGATGGTAAATGCTGCCGCTGAGCAGCACAAAGGCAATAAGGCAGATGCTGCGCATGGTAGGGGCGTGCTTTCTTCCAAAGGTCTGGATGAAAAACAGATACAAAAAAGCGGGGATGAAGAAATAAAACCCCACTTGGCCAAGCAGACCCAGAATGACGGATTTCATGGCTCTGAGCAAAGCACCGTCCGGATTCACCGCAATGACCAGGAACAGCACGAACAGGACGAGGCTGAGGAACGCAAACAGGACATTGGGGGCCAGACCGCCGGCAAAATCCTGGTTGCTTTTTTTCACTTTCTCCGGAGCGCGCTTCTTCGGAGGGGTAGATTTGCCGCTGGGTTTCCCAGCGGCGGATTTGGTTTTAGATTTGGCGGCGGCTTCATCCGCCCGGGTCGAAGGCTTCTTTTGTGCCATTGAAACTCCTCCCATCAGGCCACAAGATTCAAGAAGAATGTAAACAGACTCAGGCCCCAGCAGTAAAAGGCGAAGAACGAGAATCCCCGCTCTCCAACAGTCTTTTTCAGGAGCTTTACTCCCAGGAGTCCTCCCAGGAAGCTGGCAAGGGCCGAGGTCAGGTACACCAGCACGACCTGGAAGGTCACGCCCCCAAAGCCTCCGGCAACCAGCCGGACGGCATCACTGACCACCATGGCAGCGGAAATCACCATGGAGGCCATCAGGGCATTATCCAGGGCATAGCTTCTGTCCACGCCGCAAATAGAGCTGACGGAGACCATGGCACCAATGCCGGAAATGCCCGGCAGGACAGAAAGGGCCCCGCCCAGGCCGATGAGCAGCCCCTCTACCCGGCTCATATTCCGGGAGTCTTTATTGCCGGTAGGGAAAAACTGGGGAATATACAGAATCAATCCGTTGAGGAACAAAAACGCCGCAATGGCCAGAAGGCTTCCCACCAGGAAAGACAGACTATTGTAAAAGCAATAGGCCAGAATAATGGGCAGGGCCATGGTCCGCAGGAGCTTAAAATCCATGAGGCTTTTCAAATCCAGGGGACGGCGGCGTTTTTTCTTGGGGATCCGGGCCAGGGCCAGGGCCCGACGGATCCTGATCAGATGGGTGCGGCTGGATACATGCAGCGCCGCAAGCAGGGCAGCATGGAGCATGAGCAGCATCAGATTGCTGTTGCCGGAAGCTCCGAAAATCTTCAGCAGCAAAATGCCATGGGCTCTGGAAGAAATCGGCAGGACCTCCGCCACACCGGACAGGAA
>CAKTQE010000081.1 GCA_934593275.1 uncultured Oscillospiraceae bacterium
ACAGCTTGCATATGTTACCACAGCCGCCACCGTTTGTCAAGTGTTTTTTACCAATTTTCGACATTCTTTTTTGGGCAGAATAGATAAAGACAAACGTTCACCAGAGGCGGAGGATGGTACCCCCATGTAGGGGCGGCTACCATGTCGCCCGCCACGTTCCGAATACAAATCTGTGCGGGTGAATGGTATCACCCCATATGCGGAACAATGTAGCGGCGTTGACCCAACGCCATCCAGCCCCGCCAGGGGCTGGCCCCGTTGGATGTTACGAATACAAACGTACCACGGTTCCGGCCCTCCGGGCCGGTTGGCGGCAGATTGCCGCCGCTACAGTGGGGGTACCGTATTTCGGGTGATACCATTCACCCCCACAAGTTATACATCCAACGTGGCGGGCGGCAGGTTGCCGCCCCTACGATAAATTTGTTACAAATACCGTATATTGAACGTATCTATCACCAATTTTTGCTTCAAAAACTGTCCACTGTCAACTGAAAAAATGTCCATTGTCAATTGTCAATTTTAAGTTTCCCCCTTATTTCTTACGCCTCCTCAGTCGGTTCTGCCGGGAGGGCGTAGTTGGGGCCTAGGTCTTGCAGCATTTTGTCAAAGGCTTCCTGGGAGATGTCTACGGCGGTGCGGCCGGGGAAGGTGGTGGGGGACAGGACGTCTACCACGTGGAGGGGGATGTGGGTCTTTTTGAGGTGGGTGATGTTGCAGAAAATATTCTGGGTATTTTGCAGGGTACACAGGACGATGGGTACCTGGGTTTTGGTGGCGATTTTGAAGACACCGGAGCGGAAATGATGGAGCTTCTGGTCCCGGCTGGTGTAGCCCTCGGGGAATACCGCCACGCTGACCTGGTCGTCCTTGATCAGCTGGATGCACTTGAGGATGGTTTTCAGGGCCTCCCGGTCATTTTCCCGGTTGATCATCTGGCAAAGGGTCGCGTGCATCAGCTTGCCGATGATGAACATATCCGCGTTTTCCCGCTTGGAGATAAAGGCCAGCTGGGACTCCGGGAAGCAGCCCATCAGCAGTACCGGGTCCAGAATGCTCAGGTGGTTGCACACCAGCAGGAACCGACCATCTTTGGGAAGCTTTTCCTTGCCCTGGAAATCAATATCCATCCGCAGCAGCGAATACACCGCCGGGATATAGAGCCGCAGCACCCAGCGGAAGAACTTGCTGTCGCTTTCCCGGGGCTTGGAAATATCCACCGTTGCGGTGGCAAGCCACAGGAACAAAAAGGCCAGGGCAAACAGTGCCACCCAGTAGCCCGCAAAGCAAGCCAAAGTACCCAGTACCACGACGGCACCGGAAAAGTCCCCCAGGACACAGGTCAGCACCGCGAAAAGGGCGGCGAGAACGGTCATAGAACCCAAAAGCATGGTCGATTCCTCCATAATTGGGGGATATTGCCTCCCCCGTGTTTTCCCTATTATACCGTTTTCCCATGGGCTTTACAAGGGCAAAACCCAAGACTTCTCCGGAACCTCTTTATTTTTTCCGGGCAGGGTAGAAATTCAGAGGGTGAAATGCTATAATTACTTGATATATACCCTATTTTGAAAGGACCGTGACCCTATGGGATTATCCGCCTACGCGCCTTGGCTCAAGTATTACGGAAGCACCCCCGCTTCTTTGGAATACCCCCGCAAGACCATGTATGAAATGGTGGCCGATGCCGCCAGAAGAAAGCCCGACCACACCGCCTACATCTTTATGGGGAAGAAAACCTCCTATCCCCAGTTTTTAAAGCGCATTGACGCTGCCGCCCGGGGCCTTTACAACCTGGGCATTCGGGAGGGGGACAAGGTTTCCATCTGCATGGCAAACACCCCCCAGGCCCTGGACTGCTTTTATGCCCTGAACCGTCTGGGTGCCATCCCCAATATGATCCATCCCCTGTCCGCTGCCCAGGAAATCGCTTTCTACCTGAATTTTTCCAAAAGCAAGGCCATTCTGACCCTGGATCAGTTTTACGACAAGGTGGCCTCCATCCTGCCCCAGCTGGAAAACCCCACCACCATTCTGGTGGCCAAGGTGTCCGAGGAGCTGCCCGGAGCCTTGAGCGTGCTGTATCCCATGACCAAAACCGCCCGGGCGGTGAAGAAGCTGCCCAAAAAGGGGTATACCCTTTGGTACGACATGGTAAAGGCCGGCAAAAATACGGTGCTGCCCCAAATGCCAGAATATAAGGACAGCTGCGCCGCCATTCTCTATTCCGGCGGCACCACCGGCACCACCAAGGGCATCATGCTCTCCAATATGAATTTTAACGCCCTGGCCCTGCAAACCATTGCCGCCTCCGGCTTTTCCATGGAGGATATCTCCAATATGAAGATGCTCTCCGTCATGCCGGTATTCCACGGCTTCGGCCTGGGAATCGGCATCCACACCCCTCTGATTGCCGGAGGCACCTGCATTCTCATTCCCCAATTTAATGTAAAGGTCTACGCCGAGACGCTGCTTCGGCAAAAGCCCAATCTGATTCCCGGTGTTCCCACCCTTTTTGAGGCCCTGCTCCGGGCGGAAAAGCTGGAGGGTGCCGACCTGAGCTTCCTGCGGGGTATTTTCTCCGGCGGCGACAGCCTGTCCCCGGAACTGAAGCGAAAGGTTGACGCGTTCCTCAAAGACCACGGCTGCAGCGAACAGATTCGGGAGGGCTACGGGGCTACGGAGTGTGTCACCGCCTCCTGCCTGACCCCCAAGGACTACGCCCGCCACGGCTCCATCGGTGTGCCGTTCCCGGATACCTTCTATAAAATCGTAGAGCCGGGTACCACCCATGAAGTGGAGCCAAACATTGAGGGAGAAATCTGCATTTCCGGACCCACCGTCATGCTGGGCTATATGGACAACCCTGAGGAGACCCGCCAGACCCTGCGCCGCCATTACGATGGCCGCATCTGGCTCCATACCGGTGACCTGGGCCACATGGACCAGGACGGCTTTGTCTACTTCCGCCAACGCATGAAGCGGATGATCATCACCTCCGGCTTCAATGTCTACCCCTCTCAGCTGGAAAACATCATTGACGGCTATGACAAAGTTCTCCTCAGCTGCGTCATCGGTGTCAAGGACCCCTACCGGGTCCAGCGAGTAAAGGCCTATGTGGTGCCTATGCCCGGAGTGGAGCCAACGGAGGAACTGAAAAAAGAGCTGCTGGATTACTGCGCCGGGCGCATTGCCAAATATGCCCTGCCCCGGGAAATCGAATTTAGAAAAGAGCTGCCCAAGACCCTGGTGGGCAAGGTGGCCTATCGGGTGCTGGAGGAAGAAGCCAACGCCAAGGCAGGTCAGGCATGAACAAGCGGATCTGGGAACTGGATGCCGCCCGGGGGCTGGCCCTCATCGGCATGATGGGCATTCACCTGATTTACGATCTGGTGGAGCTTTACCGGGTCTGGTCCTGGAATCCAGTATGGTATCAGGTATTCAAAAACAACTATGGGGCCATTTTTCTGGTGATTTCCGGCATCAGCGTGACCTTGGGCCGCCACCCGGTAAAGCGGGGGCTACAGGTGTTTTGCTGCGGCGGGCTGTGTACCCTGGCAACCTACGGCATGTACCGGCTGGGCTTTGCGGGAAAGGACATCATTATTTATATTGGGGTCCTCCAATGCCTGGGCCTGTGCATGATGCTTTGGCCGGTGTTCAAAAAACTCCCCAGTTCCGGGCTGGTGTTGCTGGCCGGGGCCATGGTGATTTTGGGTCTGTGGCTGCGGAGGGTGAGCTTTTCCTTTCCCTGGCTCACGGTGCTGGGGTTTGCCCCCTACGGCTTTGCCTCCTCGGACTACTTTCCGCTGTTTCCCAACCTGGGGTATTTTCTTCTGGGAGCCGTGGCAGGTCGGGCCATTTATAAAAAAAAGCGCAGTGTTTACCCCATGGACCCGGCCCCCATGCCGGTGCTTCGGTGGTTGGGGCGGCACAGCCTATTGAGCTATCTGCTCCACCAGCCCATTCTGGCGGCGGCGGTATGGGCCGTGACCGCACTGTAGAACAGGAGGTTTCCATGAAAAAAGAACGTTTTCATATTGTGATTTTCCTTTTGGGCATTCTTTCCGGGTGCCTGCGGTGGTATCTCTACGCCAAGGGGCTGGATGACCGGGGGCTGATCCCGGCGGGCAGTCCGGTGGACCTGATGCTCTGGGTTTTGACGGCGGCGGCTCTGGTGCTGTGCGTTCTTTCCAAACAGCCGGAACAAAAAACGGAGAAATGGATGACCGCCCTGGGCATGTATTTCCTGGCCTTTGGGCTGCTGTTCAGCACCCGGGAGCTGCACCAGGGCTACAGGGGGCTTCTGACGGTGATTCGTGCGCTGTCTCTCCTGTCCGCAATCCTTCTTGCGGTGGAGGGGACCCTGACGTTTCGGGGGAAGGCCCTCTCCTGGCTGTGGCTGCCGGTATGCCTGACCTTGATCGTCCGGCTGGTGGGAGCCTACCAGACCTGGAGCCGGGACCCCCAGATGCAGGATTTCCTGCTGCCCCTGCTGGCGGGCCTTTCCCTGGCGGCGGGGGCCTATCGCCGGGGGGCGGAAAATCTGGGGCTGCCCAAGTCCCCCTGGACCTATCGCTTTGCCATGGCCGCCATGTATCTGTGCCTGGCCGCCGCCGGTGGGCCTGACAGCTATTATATCCCCTGCGGCGTTTCCGCCCTGCTGCTGTCCTACCGGCAGGAGGAACCGTCATGCTGATTCCCGAAACCGTTGCCCGGTGCCTGGATGCCCTGGAACAGGCGGGGTTTGAAGCCTACTGCGTAGGGGGCTGTGTCCGGGACTGGCTTCTGGGAAAGGAACCCCATGACTTTGACCTCTGTACCTCTGCCACCCCGGCGGAAATGAAGGCCATCTTCCAGGGCCGGAATCTGGTGCTGGCAGGAGAAAAGCACGGCACCGTGGGGGTGGTCACAGAAGAGGGTGTGGTGGAGATCACCACCTTTCGGAAAGAGGGGACCTATGCCGACAACCGGCACCCGGACCGGGTGGAATTTGTAACGGACATCCGGCAGGATCTGGCCCGGCGGGATTTTACGGTAAATGCCATGGCCTGGTCCCCCAAACGGGGACTTCAAGACCCCTTTGGGGGAGAACAGGACTTAAAGCAGGGCATTCTGCGCTGTGTGGGCCACCCGGAGACCCGATTCCGGGAGGATGCCCTGCGAATTCTGCGGGGGCTGCGGTTCTCCGTGACCTACGGTCTGACCCCGGAGCCGGAAACGGAAAAAGCCATGCTGTCTTTGACGGGACTGCTGGACCACTTGGCCCGGGAACGGGTTTTCGGGGAGTTCTGCGGCTTCCTGCCCAAAATCAACAAGGAGCAGTTGCTCCATTATAGCCCCATCATCACCCAGGTCATCCCGGAACTGAGGGCCACGGTGGGCTTTGACCAGCACTCCCCCCACCATAAATATGACCTCTACACCCATATTGCCCAGGTGGTGGAACAGGTACCCGGTACTCTTCCCCTGCGGTGGGCGGCACTGCTCCACGATGTGGGAAAAATCCCCACTTTCACCCGGGACGAAACCGGACGGGGCCACTTTTACGGCCACGCTCAGGCCGGGGCGGAACTGGCAGAGGAGATTCTTCGCCGCCTGAAAGCCTCCACCGCCCTGCGTCAGCGGGTGGTCCTGCTGACCCAGCAGCACATGACCCGGCTGAAACCGGAAAAGCGGCTTCTGAAACGCTATCTAGGCCGCTGGGGCCGGGAGACTGTGGAGGAGCTGCTATATTTGCAGCAAGCCGACATGGGCAGCAAGGGCGTTCCCGGAGAAGAGGAGCAGGAAGCCTTTGAAAATCTTTGGAAGCTTTTAGCAGAAGTAGAACAGGAATCCGCCTGCCTGACCCGCAAAGACCTGGCCATCACCGGCCAAGACCTACTTTCCCTGGGCTACCAGGGCCAGGAGATTGGACAGAAGCTGGAAGAACTACTGGAAGCGGTGCTGGACGAGCGGGTGGAGAACGAACACGATGCGCTGGTGGAGTTTTTGGAGCGGACGGGAGTCAGTTGACAGTTGACAGTTGACAGTTTTTCCGAAATTGACAATGGACAATTGACAATTGACAATTTTTTGGAGGGACGGACGTGGCCCCTTTGCACCGATGTTCCAGTAAAGCCACCAACCCCAAAGCACGGTACAAAAGCTTCCCCTCCGGGGAATCTGGCAGGGCGCAGCCCTGACTGATGAGGCAGCGGGACGACCTGAAACGCTCTGGAAACAAAGGGCGAATTCGTAGAAACGCAATACCATTTTTCGGTACGGCTCGATAGCCTAAACGTGGCGGGCGGCAGATTGCCGCCCCTACGTCAATGTACCACGTTTTCCGCATTTTTGGAAACGAAAACGGTGAAAAAACGCGCAAAATATACGGTATTTGTAACAAATGTATTGTAGGGGGCGGCAATCTGCCGCCCGCCACGTTGGGTATTCTACCTGTGTGGGTGAATGGTATCACCCCAATCATGGTATACCCACTGTAGCGGCGGCAACCTGCCGCCAACCGGCCCGCAGGGCCGGAATCGTGGTACGTTTGAATTTGTAACGCTCAATGCAAAAACGTCTGTCATTTAGGCCTTGAGCGTCAGCGGAGTGGAGGAATCCACCACGTGGGATAAGAAATAACCACAAGATAAAAATTGCCACATGGGAAGATTCCTCGACTACGCTCGGAATGACATATCGGGGGGTGATTCCGTTCAACCTAACGGGTTATATTTGCCACGGAGCCAGCCCCTCGCCGGGGCTGGATGGCGTTGGGTCAACGCCGCTACATTGTTCCGTGTATGGGGTGGTACCATTCAACCGAACAGGTTGTATTCGATACGTGGCGGGCGGCAGGTTGCCGCCCCTACTAGCACATACCACTTAAAAATTTACTATTGGATAAAGATGTTTAAGACCGGTTCTAGCATCGTCCG
>CAKTQE010000082.1 GCA_934593275.1 uncultured Oscillospiraceae bacterium
TCCGTGTATGGGGTGGTACCATTCAACCGCACAGGTTGTATTCGATACGTGGCGGGCGGCAGGTTGCCGCCCCTACGGTAATGTACCATGTTTTTCACATTTTACGGACGCAAAACGATTGTAGATACGTTGAAAATGCTGTAATTTGGAACAAATATTCTCCATAACTGTCAACTGTCCACTGTCAACTGTCAACTGAAAAAACTGTCAACTGTCAATTTTTTTCGGTTTCAGCCTGATCACCGCCAGCGTGGCGTCATCCTGGGTGGCCCTCGTCCCACGGAGCAGCAGGGTGCGGGCCAGGTCGCCGGGGGGGACGAGGGTTTCTTCCGGGGCGGGGGGTGGGTCGAAGGTCAGGCCGTCGGAGGCTAAAATCAGGTTTTCTCCGTGGCCCAGATGGAGACCGGAAATTTTGCCGCAGTCTTCTCCCAACCCCAAACCCGGGGGCGGGCCTTGGGTGCCCAGGGGGCGGCAGCGGCGGCGGGTCAGGAGCCAGCTTTGGGCACCGCCCCATTTGTAAAGACAGGCGTAGCCCGTATCCAACCGCAGTTCCGCCAGGTCCGCTGTCACCGCGCCGGAGGCTCCGGTGAGAACCAGCTGGGCATTGAGACTTTTCAGGGCATAGCCCGGCGGCAGCCCCGCCGTGAGCATGGCTTTCAGCAGCTCCACCGCCTCCTGGGCTTCCCCCGCGGCGGCAGGGCCGGTACCCATGCCGTCACACAGCAGCACATAAAACCGGGGTCCAAAGCCGGGAAAGGCGGCGCAGCGGTCCCCATCCACCCGGTCTTTCCGGCGACTGCGGACGGCTACGAAAACACCGTAGCGGATCTGACCCGGAGATAGCCCCAGGGGCAGCTCATCCGCCACCCGCCGGAGATAACGGGAAAGCATCCCGTATTGCTGGGCCACCGCCAAACGGTATTCCTCCCGCCGCTTCCGCTGGGCCTCCACCAGCCGCTGCCGGTCCCGGACCTGGGCCACCGCCCGGAGAACTTGGGCCATGCCGGGGCAGGAAAAGGAGAGGGGATCTAAGAACAATTCCTCACCCATGGTGTCCTTGGCCCCGCATTCCCGGGCCTGGGGGCAGGAATAACAGGCCAGGCTCTTGACCTGCTCCACAGGCTTCGGCTCTTTTATAAGCGGCAACCCCATTTCCAGCAGCCGCTGCTGCATCAGCCCCAAGGCTCCCGCCGCTTGCTCCAGCCGCACCTGCGCCCCGCTGACTCCCCTGGTTCCCGGGGGCAGAAGCCAGGACCAGGGCAGCAGCGCACCTAAAAACGCGCCCAGGGTGATTCCTGCCCAGGCAGGGCCGTTCCAGGCGGCCATCAGCAGCATACATGTTCCGCAGCCCAGGGCCGGGCCAAGGCTCCGCCGCCACAGGTCTTTCATGGGAACAGACCGCATCATCCACCCCAGGCACAGCCCCGCGGTCATGCCTGGGAGGCCCCCGGCTTCCAGGCCCATCCCCGCCAGGGCCGCCGCAGGGAGCGGGGCCGCTGCCCCCAAGGCTCCTGCCGCCAGACAGGCCATGGGCCAAAGCCCCGCCGCCCCAAAGGCCCGGATGCCCAGGCCGAACATCATCCACAGGGCCAAAGGGTGGCCCTGGTCCTGAAAAAAGGAAAGCAGTGCCGCCGCCCCGGCCCCCAGGAACGACCACAGCAGCCACAGCCCCGGCTGTCTTGTAAAAAAAAGCCCGGTCCCTCCTGCCAGCAGTCCAAAGCAAGCCCCCTTGCCCAGAGACTGGCCCTGGAGCCGGTGGAACCCAAAAGCCGAGACCGCCGCCACTGCCGTCCAGGCAAGGCCTGGGCCGAACCCCCAGAACAGCCAGTAGCCCAGCCCCACCCCCAGGGCCGCCACCAGCGGCCACAGCCCAGGGCTTACCGCCGCCAGAGCCGCCCCAATGGGGGCAGGCCCATTCCCCGCCGGGATGGCCGCCAGCAGCAGCCCGCCCCCGCCATAGAGAATGGTCTTACAGCCCAGTTCCACCCCCGGCTCCTCCAGGAGGAGCGTCATCCGCCGTCTGCTTCTGAGAAAATAACCCGCCACCGTCATTGCTCATGTCCCCTTTCGTAGACCGCGCCACATTTCCTGCCCCCACACTTTACCATGAATTTCCCAAGGAATGTGTCACATCCGGGCCTTGCGTCCAATTCTTTTCTTGTGTATAATACGAAAAAACACCCAAGGAGGCACCTATGGCACAGGAATTTGAAGTGAAGTACGCATCCACCCAGGAAGCCATGGAGCGATTGGAGGAGGATTTTGGCCCTTTTCAGTCCGTCACCATGGAAACCGCCTATTATGACAATCCCCAGGGGGATTTTGGAGCCAAAAAATGGACCCTCCGGCGGCGGCTGGAAAACGGGGTGGGGGTCTGCACCCTGAAAACCCCAGGAGAAGGGCTACTGCGTGGGGAATGGGAAGTGACTTGCCCGGAGATCACCCAGGCCATCCCCGCCCTGGTTGCCCTGGGTGCGCCCAGGGAATTGGAAGCCATGGCCGCCCAGGGGCTGGCCCTTTGCTGCGAGGCGCAATTCATCCGGCAAGTCCGGGTGATTTCCTGGGGGGAATCCAGGCTGGAACTGGCCCTGGATGAGGGAATGCTCACCGGCGGCGGGGAGACGGAACCTCTGTGCGAGGTGGAAGCGGAGCTGAAAGAGGGGCGGCAGGAGGATGCCCTGGCCTTTGGGGCGCATCTGGCTGCTGCCTACGGCCTGCACCCGGAGACCAGAAGCAAACAGGCCCGGGCCTTGGCCCTGGGGGCCAGAAGCGCCGGGGCGCAATTTGTCCGGGCGGAACGGGTTTACGGCAAAGAGGCCATTGCGCGGCTCTCCCGGTGCCGGGTGGCGGTATTCGGCATCGGCGGGGTGGGGGGCTATGTGGTAGAAGCCCTGGCCCGCACCGGTGTAGGCGCGCTGGACCTCATCGACAATGACAAAGTGTGCCTGAGCAATCTCAACCGGCAGATCATCGCCACCCATGGAACGCTTGGCCAATACAAAGTGGATGCCGCCCGGGCGCGGGTTCTGGACATCAACCCCCGGTGCAAAGTCACCACCTACCCCACCTTTTTCATGCCGGAAAACAGTGACCAGTTTGATTTCACGAAATACGACTATGTGGTAGATGCCATTGACACCGTGACCGGGAAAAAGGAGATCATTCTGAAAGCCCGTGCAGCAGGCACTCCGGTTATCAGCTGCATGGGGGCGGGCAACAAGGTGGATGCCTCCGGGTTCCGGGTGGCGGACATCTACGAAACCTCCGTCTGCCCCCTGGCCCGGGTCATGCGGAAACTCTGCCGCCAGAACGGCATTGACCACCTGAAAGTAGTCTATTCCCAGGAAGAACCCCTGCCCCCCCAGGGCGACCTCCCCCCGGAACCCACCTCAAACCCCACCCGCCGCGCCACCCCCGGCTCCACCGCCTTCGCCGTCGCCGCGGCGGGGATGGTGGCAGCGGGGGAGGTGGTCAGGGAACTGACGGGGGGAGTTGACAGTTGACAGTTATTCCCAATTGACAATGGACAATTGACAATTGACAATTTTTGTGTCGGGAGGGTGATACCGTTTATCCGCACAGGTTGTATTCAATACGTGGCGGGCGGCAGATTGCCGCCCCTACATTTTTTGCATTTTTCGAGGCACAAAACGCGGATAGACACGTTAAATATACGGTATTTGTAACAAATGTATCGTAGGGGCGGCAACCTGCCGCCCGCCACGTACCGAATATAACCTGTTCGGTTGAATGGTATGACCCCATACACGAAACAATGTAGCGGCGTTGACCCAACGCCATCCAGCCCCGACGAGGGGCTGGCCCCGTAACGAACATAACCTGTACAGTTGAACGGAAACACCTCCCGACATGTCATTCCGACCGCGTCAGCGGAGTGGAGGAATCCACCACGTTGGATAATGAACCACCACAAGATAAAAATTGCAACTTGGGAAGATTCCTCGACTCCGTTTCACTCCGCTCGGAATGACAGGCGTTTCTGGTTTGATTGTTACGGAAACAAACGTACCACGATTCCGGCCCTGTGGGCCGGGTGGCGGCAGATTGCCGCCGCTACAGTGGGGGTACCATGTTTCGGGTGGTACCGTTCACCCCCACAGGTTGTACATCCAACGTGGCGGGCGGCAGGTTGCCGCCCCTACGTCAGCGTACCACGTTTTTTATATTTTACGGACGCAAAACAGCGATAGATGCGTTGAAAATATGGTAATTCGGAACATGCGCAAAAAAAGCTTCCCTTTTCGGGAAGCTTTTTGTGTTAGAAATTGGCGTACATGGGGTCGATGGGGGTGTAGCCTGGGCCGTAGGCTCCGAAGATGATGATGAAGAGGATCAGGGCGTACCAGATGAGCCACCGTTGCCAGGTGGGGCGGCGGGCGATGGAGGTGCGGATTTGGGTGCCGCGCTCCTGGAGGATGCTTACGGCAAGGACGATGACCACCGTCACCGCCACGATGACCAGATCCCACACGTCACACAGGCAGCATTCCAGAACGGTGTCCAGCACTTCCCGGAACGGGTAAATGGCCCAGAACGGATTTCCAAAATCCGTGAAAATCTTCCGGAACATGGTAACGGCCATGCCCATGCTGTCCGCCCGGAAGATGATCTCGCCCAGCACCACCAGGAAGCTGGTTCTGAGGATCTGGAACACCCGGAAGGGCTTGTTTTCCGGCCCAAAATGGAGCTTTTCATTGACGGTTTTGAGATAGGGGGCAAAGATGTTCCCCAAAAGAATCAGCACAAAGTGCCACAGGCCGAAGAAAATATAGTGCCAGGCGGAGCCGTGCCACAGGCCGTTGCAGAACCACACCGCAAACAGGGCCATGGAGCCGGCAATCAGGGGTCCAAAGTGGTTGCCCAGCTTTTTCCGGGCGGCACCGGTGAGCTTTTTCAGGGGGGTGGACATGGTAACGGGGTAGAAGATATAGTCCCGGAACCAGGTACCCAGGGTGATGTGCCACCGGGTCCAGAATTCGGAGATGTTTTTGGAGAAGAAAGGCCGCTTGAAGTTTTCCGGCATGATGATGCCGAAAATCTGAGCGGTGCCGCAGACCGCGTCCATGGAGCCGGAAAAGTCCATATACAGCTGCACCGTATAGAGAATGCCCGCAAACAGGCTCATATAGCCGGGATAGCTGGAGGCACCTGTAAACAGTTCTTCCACAATGGGGTTGAGCCGGTCCGCCACCACCAGTTTTTTCATCAGGCCAAAGAGAATGCGCTGCAAGCCCAGGGTCAGGTTGTCATACCGGATGGGCTTGGCCTCCCAAAGGGCCTGGGCGGTCTGGCTGTAGCGGCAGATGGGTCCCTCCACCACGGCAGGGAAAAAGCTGAGGAACAGCCCCAGCCGGGGAAGACACCGGTCTGCTTTCACCGTCTGCCGGTAGACATCCACCAGATAGGAGATGCTTTGCAGAATGAAGAAGCTCAGGCCCAGGGGCTTGACATAATTGGGGATGGCATAGCCCCGGCCAAAGAGGGCATTGACGTTCATCACAAAGAAGCCGGAGTATTTGAGTACCAGAATCAGGCCCACATGGAGAACCACTGCCAGGGTCAGCACCCAGCGGGCCTTTTGATTATAGGCCTTTTTGATGGCTTTCCGCTCCGGCTTTTCCGCCGCTTTCACGGCTGCGTCCCGGCGGGCAAAGATGTGCTGCATCCACAGTCCAAAGCCGTAAATGGCCAGAATGGACAAAAGCAAGTACCCAATATACACGCCGCTGATCAGCCAGTAAAAACCGAAGCTCAAAATCAGCAGGGCGTAATTTTTACAACTTTTCGGGGTCAGTCCGTAGAAAATCACCGCCAGGGGGAGAAACAGCCCTAAAAAGCTGACGGAAAAAAACGCGGACAGATCCGGGTAGGCCCCGGCGTAAAGCCGGGTCAGCAAGTGCATAAAGCCCCTCCCCGCTTAGTCTTCCTGGAGCCGCTGGATCATCTCCATCATGGCCTCGGCGGAATTGAAGTTGGCGGGAATGATTTCCACGGCGGGAACGGTGATGTCAAAGGTGTCCTCCAGTTCCGCAACCAGAGAGATGATGGACAAGGAGTCCAGCAGGTGGTCATCGATCAGGTGGGTCTCCCGTTCAAAGTCTACGCCGGGCTGAATGTCGTTGAGGATCTCCAATAGTTCTTCCATAGTGTGTGTTTCCTTTCTGTAATTCAAAATTGTACTCTTTTTATATGATTTGCCGGGGCATGTTCCAGGGATAGGTTTCGGTGGTTGCCCGGGCCAGGGTCAGACAGCCCTGGCTGTCCCGGATGTAAACCGCCGGAAGATCCCGGCTTAAAAACAGGGCAATGCCCTCGGTGACGCAGTAAGCCCCGGTATTGGGGAAGCACAGGGTATCCCCCAGCTCCACCGGGGGCAGGGGAAGGCTTTTCACCATAATGTCATTCATAGAGCAAAGGCTGCCGCAGAGGTTCCATTCCGCGGTAGGCGGCTGCTCCTCTTTTCCCACCAGGGTGACTTTGGGCAGCTTCATGCCCATATACTGGCCGAAATAGACCATCTGGTGCATACCGCCGTCCAGAATCAGATAGTTCTGGCCGTGGTTGGTCTTTTTGTCCGCCACGTGGGTGTAATAGGTGCCGCAGCTGGCGGCAATGGAGCGGCCCAGTTCCAGGGTCACGTCCCCTTGCCAGGTCATTTCTTCCAGCAGCTGCCGCAGGCCCGTAATCAGGGGTTCTTCTTCCAGTTCCTCCCCAAAGTAGCTGACGGGGAAGCCAGGGCCGTATTCCAGTTCCGGGCTGCGGTAGCCGTAGTTCTGCTCCAAGGCTCCCAGCAGGTCATCCAGCTGCAAAATTTCCCGGCGGAGCTTTTTAAGAGAGGTTTTCTGGGTGCCGGAAAAGAACTG
>CAKTQE010000083.1 GCA_934593275.1 uncultured Oscillospiraceae bacterium
TCTCGTTTCTCTCCTTTTTGTCATTTGATGAGTTGTCCAAAATCATTATACCACATTCGTTCGCTCGGAATGACATGTCGGGGGGTGGTTTCGTTTTATCCGCACGGGTTGCAATTGCCACGCAGCGGAACGGCACATATACACCCCCTGTGGACTACCTGAACCACCCCCCGACATATCATTCCGAGTACCCGAGTGGAGGAATCTGCCCAAGCAGCAAGCTTTATCTTGTGTTGGTCCTTTCGGGTGCTACGTTTTTCTTGCAAAACCCATCATTTTGTGTTACACTGTCTTCGGAGGGTGCTGCTGCTACGGTTTGACAACGGGTACAGCATGAGGGAATTGGCAAAGGACGCACGGAGGTGCATATTAGAGGAGGACTGTTCGTATGAAAAAGCGTACTGTAATTGCTATCTTTCTTGCACTTCTTCTCGCAACGATTGCCATCATCGCTTTCCCTTCCACCGAAACGACGCACATCCAAGGCACCGCCGAAAAGTGGAGTAGTGACGAAACATATCTGGGTACCAGTCCGGTGGAAATCGATATTCGAGAAATCAAAAGTCTGTGTTTCCATTATCACTACGATGTTTCTGTAAAAATAGGAGACTACCTCTTCCCGCCCTTTAAGAAAAACAAAAGTGTTTTATCTAGCTACGAACGTAAGAACTTCAAGCACTGGTCTGTCGTTTCTTACGATCCTGATGAAAACGAAATCCATTTCATAGAATTGTCGTACTATAGCGAAAATCACCCCGGAGATACTCCGGAGTATGAGATAACGCTGGTGCGGGAAAACGGAAACATCGTATACCATCTCCGGGATTTTACAGTCCGTTAAACACCCAAATCCATTGGTAACTTCATTTGTTAGGAACTCTATGATACCGCAAAACGGCTGCACGCTCAACTGGGTGCAGCCGTTTCTTTTGGGCTTTTTCAGCCAGTGCCGCATGGCACTGGCTGTTGCCGGTGAACGGGACTTTTTAACAGGCCCTTATTTGTTACCCCGATCAGGAATCAAGCCCATCTTCTGATTCATTTCCCCGAGGAGCGGGCATCCCTTGCTGTAGTTTCTTTGCATAGTACCGCTCCCGCAAAATCCAACCCAGGATGATGGGGAAGCAGACGCACCCGGTGAGGCCCAGGTGAAAGGGTCTGCCCAGGTTCAGGAGCCACAGGGTCAATTCTTCCAGTTCTCTGGTTCCCGGCATTCCCATCGCTTCCAGCCCCGGCCAAAAGGGTCTTGTCCAATGGCGGTCGATCCAATCAAAGCACATCAGGCAGACGGGCATGAACAGAAACATCCATTCCACACCGATTCTGTAATAATATTGATGCTGTTTTTTGAATAGACTGTATTTTATGACGCTAAATTCGCCAAATGTCATTGCCAGCAGTGCCGAGATACTCAAAATCCACAGGTTTTCTCCGAAGAATATCCGTCCCTCCGGATAGTGGGCCGAAGCGTAGGCCATCACCGCGTCCCAGATTCCCAGGACTGACAGGGCGGGGGTCATAACGTTGCCCACAAAATAAGGGCCGACAAACCAGCATTGCCATAGGGCGGTTTCATCCCTTGCGATCCACCAGATGCCAAGCAATACAAGCCCTGTCTGAGGCAGTGTGAGACTTCTCCCACAGCGGCGTTGCCACCAAATGACCAGACCCAGGAGGGCCAAAACCACCGCTCCCCAATCGAAGTCCGCCGTTCCCTGTAAATAGGTAAAGCGCAGCCCGGTCAGAAAGGCCATCAGGAAAACGGTTGTCAGCACATAGGGTGTTTCTCCGGTTTGGGCCTGGTAACGCTGCAAGGGTGTTTCATCAATCCGGTTCAGGGCAAAGGCCACCGCCTCCATGCTCTGGGGACGGTCATCCGGGTCATAAGCGCAGCATTTCTTCACGATGTCCCACAGTTCTTCCGGGCCATGCTTTGGCCTTGGCGGCACATAGCCGGAGCAATACTGTCTGGACGCGTTCAGATGGTACCCCTCTGAATCCGGGAAACACAGCTCATTCATCAATAGATACAGCAGTATTCCAAAGGAATAGATATCGGCGGTGCCATCATAGCGTTCCCCCGTAGCCGCAACCACCTCCGGCGCACCGTAGCCCTTGGTCAAGGCCACGGTGCTGGCAAACCCCTCTTTCGTGGACTTTGCCACGCCGAAGTCTCCCAGCTTGTAGCGGCGGAATCTGGGGTCGTAAAAGATGTTTTCCAGTTTCACATCCCGATGGAGAACCCCAAAACCATGGGCTGTTTGCAACGCCTGGGCGATATGCACCCCCAGGCGCAGGATCTCCGGTTCTGCCCCCTGGTTCAGTGGCTCCGGGTTCAACTGCGGCCGGTCTGCCCGCTGTGCCAGTACCGGCTCCAGGCGTTCCATGGCAATGAATTGCAAATCCAGAAAATCCCCCATCTGGCAGGGACCTGCCGGGTCTTTTTCCGTTCTCAGAACGTTTCCGTCCCCGTCCAGCCACACCCGCAATTCCAGGAAGTCATAAACCTTGACAACATTGGGACAGTCCATGCCCATGCGCTGCTGCATACGCAGGGTTTTCTCAAATTCCGGAACCGTCTTTCCCTCAAATCCGATCACCTTTAAGGCGGCCTTTCCCCATAGACCATGCCGCCTTGTCAGGCCAAAGACGCTGGCATAGCTTCCGCTGCCAAGCCGCACCGGAACGCCCTTTTTGCGCTCCAACGTGAATTGAGAAAAGGGCAGCTTGCGCCTTTCCAGCTGCGAAAGAATGCTATGTATCTGGGTCTTGGTCCATTGACTGGCCATGCTCTTTCTCTCCTTCCGCTACGGTGCGTGCCTCCCGGACAACCTGGGTGAAAAATTGTTGCGCCAGACCCATAGATAGAGCCGCGCATCCAACCGCAACAGGCCGCATCCGGTCCAGTACAGCCACAGCCGGCCAGAATTTCAGATGCTTGCCCAGCCCATAAACAAGGCCGCAAGCCAATAAGGCCCCTGGGAGATGGCGCATTGCTGCCATTGTGTAGGTTCCCCGGCCTTTGGATTTCCGTTCTTCTTTCCATAGTTCCCCTGCCGTGTCCCAGAGGCACCACAGCAAGGCGGCCCACAGCCAGGTTGAGCCTACACCGGATGCTTTTATCAGATTCCCCAAGCTCAGCCCCAGAGCCGCCCCGGTCAGCGATACCGGCACGCTCCCCAGGAGCAGGGCCAGGCCAACCAGCAGCGGCGGCGAAACCCCGGCGTACCACATGGCGGCCAGCACTGCCGCCACCGTCCCTACCTGGGCCACAAGTTCCAAATCCCCCAGCCACAGAAACAGGGCTTCCACCGCCAGCAGCCCCGGCAGCCCCCAGGGGAGCCACACCGGCGCGTCCCCCCAGGTGCTTGCCAAAGGAACGGCGGTCAGGGCCATGAGCAGGAACAGAACCACGTTCTTTTTCCGTCTGCGCCGTTCCCGCTGCCGTTTTTCCAAAATGCGCTCTGCCCGGGACTGTCTGCGGATGGCTTCTTCCTCCATGAGTTTGGGGGCGAAATACGTCTGCGTAGGCAGATTCAGGCAGATGGTTCCCAGGTGTTCCGGGTCCTGGGCAGCGGCTTCTGCCAGGGCGGACAGAACCTGGGCCATGGACTGGTAGCGGTCCCCGGGTTTGTAGGCGCACATTTTCCGAATGACCCGGACCAACGGCTCCGGCGCACGTATTGGAGCCGGAAAAGTGAACAGCGGGTCATAGTGGACCTTGCTGACCCGGTATCCCACGGAGCCTGGATAAGCCAGGTCATTCAGCAGCAGATAGAGGGCTATTCCGAACGAATAGATATCCGCCCCGGTTCCGTAACCCTCTGCTTTTCCCTGCCGGATCTCCGGCGCGCCGTAACCCTCGGTATAAACCACCGTTACCGCCGCCCGGTCCTCCACAAACTTTGCCGCTCCAAAGTCCCCCAGCTTATAGACGCCCTCCTGGGCGTCATAAAAGATGTTTTCCAATTTGACATCCCGGTGCAGAATGTTTTCTTCGTGGGCGCGCATCAGCGCGTCCCCGATTTCTACCGCCAGCTTCATCACTTCTTCCTGGGTTTCCAGCTGCGCCCTGGCCAGGCGGGCATGGAAAAAGCGGTCCACCTGAATCAGGCTCTCCAGCTTTTCCATCAGCACCAGTTGGATGTGCAGGCCCTCTTCCCGTTCTTCCCCCTGGGCATCCCGCACCGCAATGTCCCCGTCCCGGACCTGGACCATCAGTTCCCTGGTATCCAGAATCCTTACCACATAGGGGCTTTTTTCTCCCACCAGACGCTGCAATCTCACGGACTCCCGGAACTCCTGGGAAGATGTGGTATGACGCTGGAAGCCCGTGACCTTTAACGCGTACCGAAGGGCCGTGTTTTTTCTGCTTGCCATTTCATACACAGAGGAGAACCCGCCGCTGCCCAGCAGGGTCAGTTCTCCCTCCGGCATCCAAAGCATGAATTCCGGGAAAAGGAAGCCGTTTTTATCCAGGTAAGGCAGTATCCGTCCAATATCCTCCGCAACTTCCCCTGCCATTGCTTACTCCTCGTCCAGCCGCAGTTGGGTTTTCCCAAAAAGATAGGTAATATCCCCCATATAAATGGCCGCGCCGTCATTTTGCCGCACCACGGTACCCTTTTCCGGCTTTCCGAGCCGCACCAGCTGGTTTCCATCGTAGAATTCCAGCTGGTCCTTTCCCCGGGTATCTGCCGCCCGCCAACGCTGGTCGCAGTCAAGTTCCAGATAAACCGCCCATACGGTTTTCCCGTTGATGGTGGCCTCGTCACCGCTGCCGAAGATGAATACATCCCCATCTTTCAGCATCATGGGCCGGGGGCGGCCTCCCACACCCCGGCGCAGCCGTTTCCCATTGCAGCAGGTCCCGTTTTTTCCATAATAGTCGATATAGCACCAGCAGCCGTCCACGTTCTGAAACCGTCCGTGTCGGCGGCTCACCGTCAGGGCATGGAGCCGGATATCCGGCTGAAATGCCGCGTCTCCCCGGCCCAGCTCCCAGTTTGTCCGGTCATCCAGACAGACCGCATCCAGCTGGCCGTTTTCAATTACAATCAAATGGTTCATTTTTACCCCTCATCCTCGTCATCCACATCGGAAACTTCTGCCAGAAACCAATCAAATTCCGGCATTTTCAGCTCTCCAAGAACCTTTTTGGCATACAGGCACAGACCGTCGGAATCAAAAATTCCGTCCTTATCATAGAGTTCTTCACATTCCAGCCCATTTTCCAGAATAAACAAAATCACGCTTTCAAAGATATTCTTGGGATACAACGGCTCCATATGGGCAAACTCCAGCATCTGATCTACCTGTTCCCGATCCATACATAGGTGCAGCCCCAAGGAAATGATTTTGTTTCTGGTTGGATACCACTTATTCTGCCGAATAGCAGAGACGCATTGCCGCAGAGAAGAAGTCCAGCCCTGGGCTATTGCCATCTCATTGACAGTGCCAACCCCACCGTTTTCTACCTCTAAATTCATTTTGACATAGGCATAGAATTTGTGATAGGAATAGGAAAATACAGAAATATTCTCCGCAATAAAGTTTTCCAGCACATCCTGACTTCCCACATCCATAAGCAGTTTGTCAAATTTTACTGTGGTAATATTCTGCCCCTCGTTCTCCTGCCCGGGGATCAGCTTTTCCGTGATCCGGTTGCGGATGTATTCAAACTGTTTCAGCGCATCCCGGCCCTCGTTGTGCCGCAAAACAAACATGCAGATGCAGTCTTCCAGGCTTTTGGAATACAGCCCCGGATACTGGCCGTAACGTTGCAGGAGCCGGTTCATTTCTTCCTCCGTCAGATTCGCCGCCAGGCCGATCCGCAAAAATGTTTCACGGCTTTTGGGGATAGACCCTTTGCACCATTTGTCCAGTGCCACCCGGCTGATCCCGCAGGCCGCGGCAAAAGAGGACTTTGTGTGGCCGGACCTTGGGATCAGGGCCTGGATATACCGCCCCCACTGGCTCTGCTGGCTCTGCAGCATCGGAAGAATTTTTTGCTTCAGCTCCCCAGTCGTCAGACATTGGGCCAGTTCCTCCCGAACATATTCTGTCTCCATAGGCTTCGGATTCATTACTTTTCTCCTCGTTTCCACGTTCAAAATCGCCGGGCCGTCTGGAAAAACAACAGCATTCCTACGCATTTTGGTTTATCGTAGCATATCTCAGAGCAGATTGCAACGCCTATCCCCAGTGCGCATTTCGTTCCCGGTATTTCTTTTTCCGTCGTATTTCGTGATATACACATTATAGCACTCTGTTTTCCGGGTCTTTCAGGAGAAGTTTACACATCCGTCACATTTGGAGTACCACGTATCAAGGTGTACCGTCCACCCCCACAGGTTATACATCCAACGTGGCGGGCGGCAGGATTGCCGCCCCTACATCAAAATTATTACAAATACCGTATATTTTACGTGTCTAATGTCGATTTTACGTTCTAAAAATGTCAAAAACGTGGTACATTATCGTAGGGGCGGCAATCTTGTCAAGAGAAACATAGGTAACACATAGGGAAGACACATGGGTTACAGTCTGCGGATGTGG
>CAKTQE010000084.1 GCA_934593275.1 uncultured Oscillospiraceae bacterium
TCCTGGCTCAGGCCCTTTCTTGGGGGGTCTACGGTGATGATGTCCGGGCGGATGCCCTCTTTTTGCAGGCGCAGGGCGGCCTGTCCTGCATCGGCGCAGAAGAATTCGGCGTTTTCAATGCCGTTGCGGCGAGCATTGTCTTTGGCATCTTCAATGGCCTGGGGGACCACCTCCACGCCCAGAACCTTTCCGGCCTTTCCGGCCATGGCCAGGGTAATGGTACCCACGCCGCAGTAGAGGTCCAGCACCAGGTCCTCTTTAGTGATGTCTGCCAGGGTGATGGCGGTTTCGTAGAGCCGCTGGGCCTGGTGGTGGTTTACCTGGTAGAAAGACCGGGCGGAGAGCCGGAAATTCAGGCCGCAGAGGGTATCTTCAATGAAGCCAGGGCCGTAGAGGGTCACAAAACGGTCTCCCAGCACGGCGTTGCCGGCCTTTGTATTGATGCTGAGAACCAGGGTGGTAAAGCCCGGTACGGCTTTTAAGCTTTCAATCAGGGTCTTGATTTTGGGCAGACCTTCCCCGTTTACCACCAGGCAGACCAGAATCTGGCAGGATACGGCCCCCCGGCGGACGTAAATATGCCGCAGCAGCCCCCGGCGGGTCTCCTCGTCATAGACCGGCACGTGGTTTTGGTTTACATAATCCATCACAATGGATTTGACCCGGTCCGTCTCCTCCGGCAAAATCAGGCAGCGGCTGTTTTCCACCACCTGATGGGTACCCGCCCGGAAAAATCCGGCGTAGGCCCGGCCTTTCTGGCTGGCCACGGGGTACTGGGCCTTGTTCCGGTAGCCATAGCAGGTGGGAGCCTGTAAAATCGGCACCGTATCCAGCTGTTCGCCGCCCATGCGGTTGAGGCAAGTCCGCACCCGTTCCGCTTTCAGGCGGCACTCCTCCTCATAGTCCATGTGCCAGAAATCGCAGCCCCCGCAGAGCTTGGCCACCGGGCATTCCCGGTTCACCCGATGGGGGGATTTTTCCAAAATTTCCGTGATTTTTCCTGCTGCCCAGGTCTTGCGCACCAGGGTGATTTTCAGCCGCACCCGCTCCCCGGCGATGGCATTGGGGACAAACACGGCGCAGCCCTCAATATGGGCAACGCCCTGACCCTCGGCGGTATAGTCGGTGATTTGCGCTTCATAGATCTGATTTTTGATTAGCATAGTGTCTCCTTGGGAGGGTACTCCCTACAGTTTATTTTTATCACTATATCATATTCTGCCGCCGGGGTAAAGGAAGTCTTGCGGAATTCCGGCAAAAATGTTAGAATAAGGCCAATCTGTTTTTAAGGAGGAGGGTCCTGTATGGATTATGCACAATGCCGCCTGTGTCCCAGAAATTGCGGGGTAGACCGCACCGCCGGGGAGCGGGGCTTCTGCGGCTGCCCGGGTACCGCCCTGGTTGCCAAAACCATGCTCCACAAATGGGAAGAACCGGCCCTGGCCGGGAGCGGTGGCAGCGGGGCGGTGTTTTTTGGAGGCTGCACCCTGGGCTGCTCCTACTGCCAGAACGCCGCCATCAGCCGCAACCCCACCGGGCGGCCTGTGGACTCCCAGGAGCTGCGGGGGCTGTTTGAGGAACTGATCGCCCAGGGGGCGGAAAACATCGATTTGGTGACCCCCACCCAGTTTCTGCCCACCATTCTCCCGGCACTGATTCCCAAGCTGCCGGTGCCGGTGGTCTACAATTGCGGGGGCTACGAAAGCGTCCAGGCCCTGAAAGCCCTGGAGGGCCACATAGACATCTATCTGCCGGACCTTAAATACGCCATCCCCGCCCTGGGCCGCAGCCTGTCCCAGGCGGCGGATTACTTTCCCCGGGCGACAGAGTCCATCCGGGAAATGGTACGCCAGACCGGCCCTGTAAAATGGCAGGGGGAGAAAATTCTCCGGGGTACCGTGATCCGCCACCTGATTCTGCCGGGACAGGTGGAAAACTCCCTGAAAGTCCTGGACTGGATCGGTGAAACTTTCCGCCCCGGGGAAGTCCTGGTAAGCCTTATGCGCCAATACACCCCCCTGGGTCATCAAACGACCCCTATGGATCGGCGGATCACCGATGAAGAATACGACGCGGTGCTGAGCTGGATGTTCCTCAACAACCTGGAGGGCTTCACTCAAGAAGCCCAGGCCGCCGACCGGGGGTTTATTCCGGATTTTTAGGGAAGCTCTGCCGGTTTCATCAGAGCTTCCCTAGGTAAAGACTCTGTTCAAAATTTCTCTTGCTATCCCAAAATACGAGCATATAATTAAGACACAAAAAGCGCCGGTTGGAGCCGGGGTAAGGAGGGCGGCACGGGATGGACTATATTCACATCACCAGAGAGAACATCGACAAGCAGCATATCTGCTGCGCCATGTCCGGCAAGCAGAGTTTGGCAAAAAAAGAATGGATGAAGCAGCGTTTTGAGGAGGGCCTGGTTTTTTATCGCAGTCAGGAGCGGGGAAAGTGCATTATTGCGTACATCCCCGGAGAGCATGCCTGGGTACCCATTGAGGCAGAGGGGTGGCTCTATATTCATTGTCTGTGGGTTTCCGGCTCCATGAAAGGCCATGGGTATGCTGGGGAGCTGCTGTCTGAATGTATCCGGGATGCCCAGGAGCATAAGAAAAAAGGGGTGTGCATCCTCTGCGCCCAGGGGAGAAAGCAGGAATTCCTGGCACTGGCAGGAGTTTCCGACTGTGCGGCAGAAAAAAGCAAAACGCAACCGGCGGCTAACGACTTGTAAAGCCCGCTTGGTAGAAAGCAACCGGCCAAAATGGTATGATCAGGGCATCCAAACAGAAAGGGGAATCCTTATGATTCTGGCAGACAAAATAATAGAGGAACGAAAAAAGAACGGATGGTCCCAGGAGGAGCTGGCAGCGAAGCTGGGCGTATCCAGGCAGTCCGTATCCAAATGGGAAAGCACCGGTTCCGTACCGGACCTGCAAAAGGTCATTCAGCTGGCGGAGCTTTTCGGGGTGAGTACGGATTATCTGTTGAAGGACACCCTGGGCCAGGAAAGCCGGGGTACAGGGGCCGGAAGCGACCCGGAAATCACAAAACACCAGGTCTCTATGGAGGAAGCCAACACGTTTCTGAACATCAAGAAAGAGGCCGCTCCTATCATTGCCAACGCCACGGCCCTGTGCATCCTCAGCCCCATTCTGCTGATTCTGCTGTTGGCCTTTTCCGAAAACAGGCTGCTGCCCATCACCGGGAACGTGGCCCTCGGAATCGGGTGTACGGTGCTGTTTATCTTGGCTGCGATTGCCGTGTTTCTGTTCATCACCTGCGGTATCCGCATGAACCGCCTGGAAGAACTGGAACGGGAGCCCTTTGAAACCGAGTACGGCGTAACGGGAATGGTCCGGGAAAAGAAGCGGAACTTTGAGGAGCGTTTTTCCCGGGGGATCGCCGTGGGTGTTGTGCTGTGCATTGTGTCCATAATCCCGCTGCTCATTGTCGGAACCATGGATGCACCGGAGGGCGGTGTTTGCGTGATGGTATGCGTGGCAGTGCTGCTGGCACTGGTGGCCCTGGGGGTCAACCTGATCATCCGTGTAACCATGATCAAGGGCAGCTATGACGTGCTTTTGCAGGAAGGCGAGTATTCCCAAAAGGAAAAACGGGCAAAGAAAAAACTGGATACCTTTTCCAGCGTGTATTGGTGCCTTGCCACCGCAATTTACTTAGGCTGGAGCTTCTGGTCCAGACGTTGGGATTTCACCTGGCTGGTCTGGCCGGTAGCCGGAGTCCTCTTTGCGGCAGTATCCGGCATCGCTCGCATGGTCATCAAGGTGGACGGGGACTGAACAATAGATCCTGCTAAATGGACATGGTACCCATATTTCCGGTGCAGTACCAACAAGGCCAGCCCCTTTCCGGAGGCTGGCCTTGTTTTGATGGCGGAAATCCCGTTAAAACAGCTCTTCCACCGTTCCAAAGCTATACCCCTCCTGTTCCCAGTGGGTCAGGAGTTCGTCTAATATTTGGGCGTTGGTTTGGGAGGTGGAGTGGAGCAGGATCACCGCGCCGGGGTGGGTCCGGGGCAGGAGTTTTGCGAAAGCCTGTTCCCGGGTGGGCTGTTTGTCGTTGTTCCAGTCCACGTAGGCAAGGCTCCAGAAGACGGTCTTGTAGCCCAACTCCTTGGCCATGGCCAGATTTTCCTGGCTGTAGACCCCCTGGGGTGGTCGGTAGTACCGGGGCAAATCCTTGCCGGTGGTTTCTTTGAAGAGGACTTCCAGGTCCTGCAGCTCCTTGGTAAAGGCGGCCTTGTCCGTCAGTTTGGACATGTCGTAGTGGTGCATGGTGTGGTTGCCCACCGTGTGGCCCTCCGCCACCATCCGGCGAACCAGGTCGGCGTTGCGCTGAATGTAGTTGCCCACCAGGAAAAAGGCCCCTTTGACCTGGTGTTTTTTCAGGGTGTCCAGTATTTTTTCCGTGTTTCCGTTTTCATATCCCGCGTCAAAGGTCAGATACAGCCGCTTTTCCCGGGTGTCGCCCAGGTAGGCCGCGTCATATTGCCGCAGCTGCTCGATGCCGGCAGAACCCACCGGGGCCGTCCCCTCCTGCCGGAAGCTGAGGCCCCAGGCTCCCGTGGCCACAGTCCCCTCTACAAAGACCCGGACCACGCCCAGAATCGTCATACACACGGCCAAGGCCAGAATGGCCCCATCCCGCTTTCCCATAAAAACATCCCCCCTGCCAGAAGTCTATTCCGGTCAGGGGGGAATATGTGTTATTTGCCGCCGTGGATGTATTTCCGGTCCCAGTCCAGGTCAAAGAGCTTGTTGCCCATTTCCATGGTGCAGCCGTTAAACATATCCTCGGCCATTTCCGCCAGCACCGGGGCCGGTTCCAGGCACTCGATGTAAAAGGCGGGCAGGGCGGTTTCTCCCAGGCGAATGCCCAGCAAGGCCCCGGTCAGCGCGCCCACCGCGGCGGAACGGCCTGAGTGGTTCACCGCGGCGATGAGGGCCGTATCAAAACTTTTCCCGCAGCGCAGACAGGCATACACCGCCCCCGCCAGCACCTGGGCGGCATTGACGCAGTGCAGCTGCTCCATGGCCATCACCGGGCTGAGCCGGGAATCCTCTGCTAAAGACACGGCGAAATTCAGAAGATTGCTGATTTCAAAACTCTGGCTGTACTGGTGGCCAAACTGGGATTTGATGGACTGGGCGGTTTCCAGGGCCAGATTCTTGAGCGATACCTCCGGTGCCGACAAACTGCGGCTGACAAGATGGGCTACCGCCGCCCCGGACAGAAAGGCCAGTGGGCTTCCGTGGGACAGGGCCACGATCTCCGCCCCCAACAGATCCAGCTCCTGCTGCTCCACCCGGTACAGGTGGCTGAACAGCCCCGCCGCCGCGGCAGAGGTCAGGCTGCCCGGAGTGGTGGAGCTATTGAACCGGGCCTCCATGGCCCCCAGGCTGTCCCGGCTCAGGGCATCCAACATTCTGGTATCCATACAGTGCCGCCGACAGATCTCCGGCTGCTGCAATAGCCAGCAGAACGTGGTACTGGGCCGCCCCCAGGGCTTTTGAGAGGCCGCCCACTCCCGGCTGGAAAGGCCGGCATAGCGGTAAAGGGGCAGCATTTTCCCCGTCATCTGCCCCCGGGTCAGACCCAGCAGCAACCCGTTACAGGTAAAGGCCGCCAGCTGGG
Organism: uncultured Oscillospiraceae bacterium; assembly: GCA_934593275.1. Taxonomy (GTDB): domain Bacteria; phylum Bacillota; class Clostridia; order Oscillospirales; family Oscillospiraceae; genus Faecousia. The sequence goes on from CAKTQE010000084.1 coordinate 5,653, forward strand.
TATAGGAAGTCACCTCGGCATAGCCATTGACCAGATCATAGCCCAAAAGCCCATTCGGCCCATAGTTCTCCTGAATCTCTTTCCAGGTGCTGGAATCCACGGTATACCCCATGGCATCCCCCACCGCCAACCCCAGCAGCATTCCACGGAACTGACTGATCTTCCCGGCCATGCCCATGTCCCCCTTTCCTTTTTCCTCATTATATCGGCTCTCAAAGAAAATTGCAAGGCCGGACGGGAAAATTGACAATGGACAATTATTTTCAGTTGACAGTTGACAGTGGACAGTTGACAGTTATTGGGGCAACCAACGTTGTTCTTTTGTACCAAGCCGTTAAAGTCCGTAGGGGTGGTGCTTCGCGCAGCGAATCAAAATCGATTGATTGCCGGGGGCAATCACACAATCATTCCATCGGCAATCTGCCGCCCGCCACGTTGGATGTATAACCTGTGGGGTTGAATGGTATGACCCGGTACATGGTACACCCACTGTAGCGGCGATGATTCTGTATAGTGCAGTAACATACTTTACAGATTGTGCAATCACATGGTTTACAGATTTGATATACTCAAGCCATTCAAAC
>CAKTQE010000085.1 GCA_934593275.1 uncultured Oscillospiraceae bacterium
CTGGTATAGTTTTCCAGGGTGGGGTGCAGGGTAAATAGTTTGGGAATGTACTCCGCGCAGTAGCTGCCGTAGCTTTTCACAGAGGTCAGCAGCATCCAATAAAAGGGAAACAGCACCACCAACGCCCACAGGGCCAGCACCAGGAAAATCAGCACCAGGTACAGAATCTGCCGCCTACGGGCCTGTTTTTCAATCAATGTATAGTCCATGGGGCCACCTCACACATAATGTACGTGCTTTTTGCTTACCAGCAGATTGATGCAAGTAATGGTCAGCACAATGGCAAACAGGGCGATGGCCGCAGCGGAGGCATAGGAGGGGTAGCCGCCGGAATTGCCGTAGAGCATGTCATAGACATAGCCCACAATGGTATTCATACCCGCGGCGTTCAAATCCGTGCCAAACAGAGCCACCGCATCGGAATAGGCCTTGAATGCCCCAATAAAGCCGGTGATCACCAGGTAGAATAGGCTGGGGGAAATCATGGGCAGGGTAATGCGCCAGAAAATCCGGCCCTTGGAAGCCCCGTCTACCCGGGCGGCGTTGCGGTAGGTCTCGTCCACCGAGGCCAGGGCACTGGTGAGGATGAGGATTTTGAAGGGCATGACGATCCACACGGTATACAGACACAGCACCAGCATTTTGGCCCAATAGGGTCCTGACAGAAAGTCCACACTGGCAAAGCCCAGGGCATTCAGCAGCAGATTGACAAAGCCATCGGAATAGGGGGTTTTCCGGAACAGAATCATAAACACCAGGCCCACCGCCAGGGTGTTTGTCACATAGGGCAGGAAGAACACGGTCTGAAACAGGTCCCGCAGCCGCCGGATGGCGTTCAGGCACAGGGAAATCAGCAGGGCCAGGCCTGTAGAAAGGGGCACGGTGATGATGACCAGCAGAAAGGTATTCTTCAGGGCCTGGAGAAAATAGGGGTCATGCAGCACATAGGAATAGTTGTACAGGCCCAGTCCCGTATAGGTCTGGGATGCAAAATTGTAGTTTTCCTGGAACGAATAGACGAACACATCGATCAGCGGGTATACCAGAAACAGCCCTAAAAAGGCAAGGGCGGGCAGCAGGTATAAAAACCCCTTGTAATTTTTACGCTCCATGCCGTTCCTCCCCGGGCCGCAGCCGCTCTCCGGTGGCGGGGTCAAACAGCAGCACCTTTTCAGGCTTTAAGCGGAACGCGATTCTGCTTTCCTGGGTGGTCTCCCGTCCGTCAGACTGGCGGATGGCCCGGAGGGTGGGGGTCTGGCAAGCCGGATGGGTACACAGATAGCTCACATCCCGGCCCATGACCTCTACTCGGTCCAGACCGCAATGGAACGGCCCATTCTCCTCCGGCACAAAGCCCTCAGGACGAATGCCCACGGTGACGGCCCCATCAGGAAGCCCCGGCACCGGCAGCACCCCATCCTCCCCTAAGTACAGTGTCTCCCGGCAAACCCGCCCGTCAAAAAGGTTAATGGGGGGTGTTCCCAGGAATTTGGCCACAAAGAGGTTGGCGGGGTCATCGTAAACCCGCTGGGGTTTGCCGGTCTGCTGGATGATGCCCTCTTTCATCACCACGATCTCATCGGAAATGCTCATGGCCTCCTCCTGGTCGTGGGTGACAAAGACGGTGGTAATGCCGGTCTGCCGCTGGATGCGGCGAATTTCCTCCCGGGTCTGAAGCCGCAAGCGGGCATCCAGATTGGAAAGGGGTTCGTCCAGCAGCAGCACCCCTGGCATTTTGACGAGTGCCCGGGCAATGGCCACCCGCTGCTGCTGACCGCCGGACATTTCGCTGGGCTTCCGGTCAAGCAAGGTCTCGATCTGCACCAGCTTGGCAGCTTCCGTGGCCCGGCGGACCATTTCTGCCTTGCTGGGCCGGTCCTTGCCCTTAAGGTTTTCCAGAGGAAAGAGAATGTTTTGCAGCACCGTCATATGGGGATACAGGGCATAGTTCTGAAACACCAGCCCCACCCCCCGGTTTTCCGTAGGCAGATGGGTCACATCCTGTTCCCCAAAGAGGATTTTGCCGGAAGTGGGGGTTTGCAGGCCGCAAATCATATAAAGGGTCGTGCTTTTTCCACAGCCGGAGGGGCCTAAAAGGCCCACCAGCTTCCCATCGGGAATTTCATAAGTAAAATCCGAAACGGCGGTGACTTCCCCGCCCTGTTTTTTGTTCCGATTGGGGAATTTCTTGGTCAGGTGCTGTAACACAACGTTCATAGCAGTCCATCCTTTTAATTTATGTAAAACCATTATACCCCCCAACTTCTGGCATTGCAAGGGGGAAGATACCCCTTTGACAGGAAATGGGTCAGGCTGTATAATAAAGAAAAAATCTTGGAGAGGCTTATGATCAATTTTACGGAAATCACGGATTTTGAGGCCCCGGAGCTGGATGTTTACGCCCGGCTGACGGAGGCCCAGCTGCTCAATCGCTTTGAGCCGAAAAAAGGCATGTTCATTGCCGAAAGCCCCAAGGTCATCTGTCGGGCCTTGGATGCCGGGTGCAAGCCCGTATCATTGCTTGTGGAGCGAAGCCACTGCAATCAGGAGGCCCAGGAGGCCATTGCCCGGTGTGGGAATGTGCCGGTGTATACGGCGGAAATGGACATTCTCACCAAGCTGACGGGCTTTCAGCTGACCCGGGGGATGCTCTGCGCCATGCTCCGGCCCCAGAGGCCACCGCTCGAAACACTGCTTTCCTCCTGCCGCCGGGTGGCGGTGTTGGAAAACGTCATGAACCCCACCAATGTGGGGGCCATTTTCCGCAGTGCCGCCGCCCTTGGCATGGACGGGGTGCTGTTGACCTCCGGCTGTACTGACCCCCTATACCGCCGCAGCGCACGGGTGAGCATGGGTACGGTTTTTCAGGTTCCCTGGGCCTATGTGCCGGACAACTGGCAGGAATTACTAAAAGAGGCGGGCTTCGTCACCGCCGCCATGGCCCTGCGGGAGGATACCCTTTCCATTGACGACCCCCGGCTCCGTGTCCAGCCCCGGCTGGCGGTGGTGCTTGGCACCGAGGGGGACGGTCTGGCAGACGGAACCATTGCCGCCTGCGACTACACCGTTAAAATCCCCATGTTCCATGGGGTGGATTCCCTGAACGTGGCCGCCGCCAGTGCCGTGGCGTTCTGGGAGCTTCGGCCCAGAGAAAACACATAATCTACTAACATGCCAATGGGGCCGCTGCAAAACCGCAGCGGCCCCATTCTGTTCTTAAGCTTTTGTGAAACGGGCCAGGAAATCCCGGGTCTCCTGTTTTTGAGGGTCCCCAAACAGTTCCTCAGGGCTTCCCTGTTCGCAGATGACACCGTTTGCCATATAGACAACATGGTTGCTGACATCCCGGGCAAAAGCCATTTCGTGGGTCACCACCAGCATGGTCATGCCCTCCTGGGCAAGCCGCTTCATAACGGACAGCACTTCCCCCACCATTTCCGGGTCAAGGGCGGAAGTAGGCTCGTCAAAGAGCAGCACCTCCGGATTCATGGCCAAGGCCCGGGCAATGGCCACCCGCTGCTTTTGGCCGCCGGACAGCTGCCGGGGCTTGGCCTGGATGTAAGGGGCCATACCCACCTTTTCCAGGTACTCCATGGCGGTTTTCCGGGCGGTTTCCTTGTCCCGCTTCAAAACCCGCTGCTGGCCTACCATGCAGTTTTCCAGCACGGTCATGTTGTTGAACAGGTTAAAGGACTGAAACACCATGCCCACGTGACTGCGGTATTCCGGCTGATTGACCCCCCGGCCCACCACGTTTTTCCCGTGGTAGAGGATTTCTCCGGAGGAGGGGGTTTCCAGCAGGTTGATGCACCGCAGGAGGGTGCTTTTGCCGGAACCAGAAGCACCGATAATGGAGGTCACGTCACCCTTTTTCACGGTGAAGTCAATATCCCGCAGCACCTCATGGGTGCCGAAACTTTTGGACAGGTGGTTTACCTGTAAAATTGCCTGGTCCATATCAGCGTTCCCCCCTGTTTTTTCTGTGCTTTTCTTCCCTGTATTCCCGGTTCTGCTCGTCAAAGGGGGTCCCCTTGTCCGGGTGGCTGTAGGTCCCCGCGGTCATAACCAGAGGGTCTACCTGCACCAGCTCATAGTCGCTGGAGCCGTCCATCTTCTTTTCCAGCCAACGCAGCAGGAACGAAGCGATCAGGGTCATGGTCAGATACCCGATCATTTCCACCGTTGCGGAGGGGAAATACAAATAGCTGGCACCCACAGCGGCCCGGTGGGCAGAGAAGAACTCCGGGAAGCCGATGATGAACATGACAGAAGTGTCTTTGACGTTGATAATAAAGTTGTTGCCGATCTGGGGCATGATGTTCCGCAGGGCCTGGGGCAGAATCACATGAAGCATGGTCTGCACATGGGTCATGCCGATGGCCTTGGCGCCCTCGGTCTGGCCCGGGTCTACGGAGATGATGCCGCCACGGACGGACTCGGCCATGTAAGCACCGGTATTGATGGAAACCACTAAGATTGCAGCGGCCCAGACACTTTCAAACCGGGTGGCACCGTTTGTAAAGTAAGGAAGACCGTAGTACAGGAACACCGCCTGGAGTACCATGGGGGTACCCCGGAAAACCTCTACATAGATGCGTACAATGACCCGGATCAGCTTCAGGAAAAACTTCTTCACCGGGGAATCACCGGGGGCATAGGGGATGGTATTGAGAACACCGCAGATAAACCCGATGACACAGCCAATGGCCGTGGCAACCAGTGCCAGAATCAGGGTGCTGCGCATACCGCTTAAATAAGAGGCACCGTACTTTGCCCAGAGCTTGCCAATATCCGAGACAAGCTGAATCAGAATTTCCATGAATGCGTTTCTCTCCTTTGATTATTCGCTCAGAGGCTGGATGGCAATGGCCTGGGCCATGAGTTCGTTCATATCGTCGGCGGTCATGCCGGTCAGGGCGGAATTGATCATGTCCTTCAGCTCCGTGTTGCCCTTCTGGACGGAAATGCCGATGTTGACGTTTTCGGCACGGACTTCATCGGTGAACTGGAAGTCGCCGTCGGTGCCGGAGAAGTCCAGGATGGTCATATCGGGGTAGGCCGCCACAGCACCCTGGGCGGTGGGCATATCGGTGCAGATAAAGTCAACGGCACCGGTTTCCAGGGCCATGAGCATGGCAGGAGCGGTTTCGGAAGCGGACTGGACCTTGGCACCCTGGATCTGGGGCAGGCACTGGTCATACCAGATGGTGGCGATCTGAGCGGTACACTTGCCGCCGGACAGGTCCGCAATGGACTTGGCAGTGGCATAGGGGCTGTCCTTCTTGGTCACGCAGACGATGGTGGCGTAGAAGTAGGGGCCGGCGAAATCCACCTGTTCGCTTCTCTCGGCGGTCATGGACTGACCGGCGATAACGGCATCAAACACGCCGGACTGGACTCCGGGTACCAGGGAATCCCAGTCGGACTGAGAAATGCGCAGCTCCCAGCCGTTGGCCTCGCAAATCTTCTTGGCGATCATCACGTCATAGCCGTTGGCGTAAGAGCCGGGTACATTGTCAATGGGTACCGCGCCGTTGGAGTCGTCGCTCTGCACCCAGTTGTAGGGGGCGTAGGCGCACTCCATGGCGATGGACAGCACGCCGTCTTCCACGCCGGTACCACCGGCAGCATCGGTTTGTACAGTCCCCTGGTTAGAAGCAGCAGAGGAGCCGCAGGCGGCCAGGGACAGGGCCAGCATCAGGGCCAGTACCAAGCAAGTGATTCTTCTCATAATAATTACCTCTTTTTTCTGTTTTTCCGAAGATTGTCGGATACAAAAAACTGGATCACCTATGCAGGCGATCCAGGTAAAATACGACGAAGCAACAAAGAATTGCGGGCCGGATCTCACGATAGCGCTCCACATAAATGTGACAGTCCGGCAGATGTTCTCTGACGGCCCAGCAGA
>CAKTQE010000086.1 GCA_934593275.1 uncultured Oscillospiraceae bacterium
AGGCCGATGGTGTCGAACCAGAACACGTTGTTCAGAGCGTGATGCAGGCCGGTGGGGATCAGCAGACGGTTCAGGAAGGCGTACAGGCCAACACCGAACACGCCCATGCCCTTGATGCCGTTGCCGATGGCAACCAGAACGCCGAAGACGATGGGCCATACGAACAGCAGGATGGCGGCAACAACGATGGAAACAACGCCGGTCACGATGGCGACGGAACGCTTGCCACCGAAGAATGCCAGCACGTCAGGCAGCTTGGTGTTCTTGAACTTGTTGTAGCAGCTGGCACCAATGATGCCGCACAGGATGCCGATGAAGGGGTTGGTGATCTTAGAGAAAGCAACCTCGTTGGTCTTGCTGGCAATCAGGCCGGGAGCGATAACGCTGACGGAGCCAACGGACAGCAGGGTGGTGATCATCAGCCAGCTGACCAGGCCAGCCAGACCGGCAGTGCCGTCGTGGTCATCGGCCAGGCCAACGGCAACGCCGATGGCGAACAGCAGAGCCATGTTGTCGATCAGTGCGCCGCCGGCCTTCACCAGGAAGAAGCCGATGGTGTACAGTGCGCCGGAAGTGGCAGCATCGGGTACGCCCATAACGCCAGGAGCCATGGCGTAGCCCAGACCCATCAGGATACCACAGATGGGCAGAATAGCAACGGGAAGGAACAGAGCCTTACCGAGCTTCTGAAGATATTTCATCATAGAAAATTCCCTCCAAAATATGTCTTCTCCACTATTTCTAAAAGCCGCCGGCCCACGACGGCCAATAGGGACTTATTGAACCCTCTAAGGGGTACTTACAGGTTGGCACTCAGGAATGCCTGAAGTTCCGCAGCGGCGGTCTCTTCGTCGGCACCCTCAACGGTGATAGTCAGCTCCATACCCTGCTTGGCGGCCAGCTTCATCAGGGCCATCAGGCGGCGGGCATCGGCGGTGCCGGTGGGAGCGGTCACGGTGACCTTGGAAGCAAAGGGGGCAACGGCCTTTACCAGCATACCGGCGGGGCGGGCGTGCATACCCATGGGATCGGTGATCACATACTTGATTTCTTTCATAGTTTATTTCCTCACTTTCGCGGGTTTACGAATATGGTGAAATCGCAGCTTAAAGCTCCGACTCGCAGACGATTTTTCTGGTCTCCAGAATCCGACCGGCGGCCATGGACAGCTCTTTGTAGCCCATTTCGATGAACTTTTCGGTCATCTTGGGGTCAGCACCCAGTTCTCCGCAGATACCCGCCCAGATGCCGGCTTCGTTGGCGGACTTGGCAATATGGGCAAGCAACGCCATCAGAGCCGGGTGGTAGGGGTCATAGAACCGGCCAAGGTTGGCGTTCTGACGGTCCACCGCCAGGGTGTATTGGGTCAGATCGTTGGTGCCAACGGAGAAGAAAGCGGCTTCCTTGGCAAGCTCATGGGCCAGCACGGCAGCGGCAGGGGTTTCCACCATGACACCGATGGGAACATCCTTTACTTCCACACCCTCGGCTTCCAGCTCTTTCCGCAGCTCGGCGCAGAGGGCCTTGGCTTCTTTCAGTTCCCAGACGGAGGCCACCATGGGGAACATGACCATGAGGTTGCCGTAGGCAGAGGCCCGGAGAATGGCCCGAAGTTGGGGACGGAATACATCCTCCCGGGTCAGGCAAATCCGCAGACCCCGAAGACCCAGGGCGGGGTTTTCTTCCTTTTCAAGGCCCAGGTATTCCACCTGCTTGTCCGCACCGATGTCCAGAGTCCGGATGACAACGGGGCGATCCCCCATGATCTGGCCTACTTTTTTATAGGCTTCAAACAGCTCGTCCTCAGAGGGCAGGGTGTCCCGGCCCAGGTACAGGAATTCACTGCGCATCAGGCCCACGCCCTCGCAGTCCGCGGCAACGGCGGCTTCCGCATCCTCAGGACAGCCGATGTTGGCGGCCAGAATGATCTTCTTGCCGGACTTGGTGATGCTTTCTTTACCCCGATAGGCTTCCAGAGCCGCGCGACCGGCGGCAGCCTGGGCCTGTTTGGCTTTCAGCATGGCTAAGGTATCCCCATCCGGGTCCATATACCAGTTGCCGGTAAAGCCGTCTACCCCCAGAATCACGCATTTTTCCGTCTCGTCCAGGTCAATATCTGCCTGTACCAGGGAGGGAATGTTCAGGGTCCGGGCCAGAATGGCGGTATGGCTGGAGGAGGAACCCTGGCGGGTCACAAAGCCCAAAATCCGCTCTCTGGGCAGCTGAATGGTCTCAGAGGGGGCCAAATCCTCGGCAACCAGCAAAAATTCGCCTTCCGGCAGCTGGAAGCCGGTATTGCCGCAGAGAATATCATAAATGCGGTGGGACATATCCCGAATGTCCGCGGAACGGGCGTTCATATATTCGTCGTCCATGGCGGCGAATACGGCGGCGAACTCCTCGCCGGTGTCCAGGGCGGCATCGGCGGCGGAAGCACCGCCCTCAATGGCAGCGGCCACGCCGTCCAGGTAATCCAGGTCGTCCAGCATCAGCATCTGCACTTCTACGATGGCAGCCTTTTCTTCGCCCAGCTCCACCTTGGCCTTTTCAAAGAGCGTGCTCAGCTGCTCCCGGGCGGTAACAACGGCTTCGTTGAACTTTTCCTGCTCCCGGGCGGCATCGCCGGAGGAAACAGGCACGGTGCGCTCAGACTTGCGGTAAACCACGGCGGGACCGATGGCCACACCGGGGAACACGGGAAGACCAGTACCAGTTTTCATTGTACGCTCCTTACTTGCCCAGCTCAATGACCACGTCGTCGTTGGTCACGTCCTTGCCGACATTGGTCTTGAAAGTGGGATAGGCATCGGTGTTGCAGATCAGCACGGGGGTGATGGTGTTGAGTCCCGCGGCCTTTACGGCATCCAGGTCCACTTCAATCATCAGCTGGCCCTTTTTCACCTTGTCGCCGTTGTGAACGTGGATGGTAAAGGGCTTGCCCTCCAGGCCCACGGTTTCCAGGCCAACGTGGATCAGAATTTCAATACCGGTTTCGGAGACCAGGCTCACGGCGTGGCCGGTGTCGAACATCATATCAACGGTTGCGTCACAGGGGGCGTAAACCTTTCCGTCAGTGGGCAGGATGGCAATGCCGTTGCCCAGCATCCCTTCCGCGAAAGTGGGATCGGGTACTTCGGTGATGGCTACGGCCTTACCGGCGACAGGAGCGCAAACCTCCTCCAGCTTCTTACCGAACAGTTTATCAAAAAACCCCATAGTATACTCGTTCCTTTCCTAAGTGGATGGCTGTATTTACATATAACAGCATTCAACGCTCTATAGGCGCATACCTATAGATGTATATTACATAGAATACTCCCCAGTTCATATTTTGTCAACAAATGCTTTCCCAGCAAATCTCTTTTCGGCATAATAACTAATATTTGCAATGTATATTTGTATATCTTAAACAATAAAATCCTATCGATAAAGACAAATCGTTTTCAGGGCCGGACATCCTACGGTGCATTTTTTTCGTCTGCCGGTGGGACGGCCCCGGGAAGGAGGCGAAGGAGGAGATTTTTCTTGCGGCGGGCGCGAAAAGATGGTATATTGTAGACAGGTTGGCAGCGCCCGACGTTTTTTTGCCGCCGGTTATGAAGAAAAATCATATCCATATGCAAAAGAAAGGACTACTCAATGCCCCGAAACCGCGGTATAATGCCGTGGACAAACAGGGGCATTCCAAGGAATGTGATAGACGATGTTGGATATTTCCCTGAAACAAATGCACTATGCCGTAGAAATTCAGCGCTGCGGCTCCATGAACCGGGCGGCGAGGAACCTCTATGTGTCCCAGTCCAGCCTCAGCAAGGCTATGAAGGAATTGGAGAACACCCTGGGCTATCAGATTTTCCGGAGGACCCCGGGCGGCACCGAGGCCACGGAAGAGGGCCAACTCTTCCTGGAAACCGCCGGACAGGTGGTCTACGAGCTGGAGCTGCTGGAGCAGCGGCTGCGGCGGCAGAGCCGACAGCTCGCCGCCATGAAGATCTCCGTGCCCCGGGCCACCTATATCACCTATGCCTTTACGGAATTCTTCAAATCCATTCAGGACCGGCCCCAGATTCAAATCAATTTCTCCGAGACCAACTCTCAGGAGGCCATTGACAACATCTTAAACCAAGGCTACCAGCTGGGCATCATCCGGTATCCGGAATTTATGGAGGACCGGGTGCAGCGGCTGCTGACCCAGAAGCGGCTCCGGGCCAGGCCCATCTGGGAATTTGCCTATATGCTGCTGGTGTCGGAAAAATCCCCCTTGGCAGGAAAAGGTCAGGTCCACCCGAAGGACATGGAGGGCTGGACGGAGCTGGTCCACGGCGACGCGGAAAACACCTTCCTGCCGGAGCGCACCGACGAGCCCGGGGACCGAAAGCGCATCTACCTCTACGAGCGGGGCAGCCAGTTTGACTTCCTCAGCAATGTGCCGGAGACCTATATGTGGGTCTCCCCCCTGCCGGAAAAGGTCCTGCGGCAGCATGGCCTTGTCCAGCTCCCCTGCCCGGAAAACCGGTATCGGTACCGGGACACCCTGATTTTTAACGAAGACCACCCCTTTACCGGGTATTCAAAAGAATTTTACCAAGTGCTGCTCCGGACCAAGGACGCCATCGACGCCTCCCTGTAAGGCCGGGTCGGGGCAGCGGAAAGGACTTTAAAATGGAAGAAAAGACTGTTTTGCTGCACCCCGTATGCGCCCTCCACGGCTACGCCATGAACCTGCCCACCGCCGCCGGAAAGCGGACCTACCGCTTCCGCGTCCACACCGGGGACATTGAGATCCACCACCTGAGCTTCGACGGCGACATCGGCCTCTGGTCCCTGCCCCCCCAGCCCGGCCAGTGGGAGAAAAAGGTCCTCCACAGCGGCGAGGAAGCCGTGTTCACCATCGACAGCCGCATCCACGACTTTGAACCCGACTGCGTGGAGATCTCCAACTGCCACTTTGGAAAGCCCGCAGAGTTTTCCTACACCCTGCTGCCGGAAGAGCAGGCTTCTTGAACAAACCCCCGGCCGCCAGGGCCGGGGGTTTGTAATTGACAATGGACAATTGACAATTATTGAGCAGCGGACGTTTCCGCTTTTGACATCCGTTGGTTCAAAAGTCCGCCCATCAGCGCAACCGTAGGGAACGGCCTATGTGCCGTTCCGGGAGCGTTGCGATTATAACCCGTGCGGATGAACGGAACCACACAATGTAGCGGCGATGATTCATCGCCATGCCACGTTTCGAATACAACCCGTGCGGTTGTATAAATCCACCTACCAGCGAAACCGTAGGGAACAGCCTGTGTGCCGTTCCGGGAAACGTTGCAAAAACAACCTGTGTGGATAAGCGGAACCACCCCTCTGGTTTGTCATTCCGACCGCAGCGTCAGCGGAGTGGAGGAATCCACCACGTTGGTAAAAGAACCAACACAAGATAAAATCTGCAACTTGGGAAGATTCCTCCACTCCATTTCATTTCGGTCGGAATGACATGTCGGGGGTGGTACCGTTCAACCACACAGGTTGTACTCGAAGCGTTGCTTGGCGATGGATCATCGCCGCTACATTGCGTGTTACCGTTCATCCACACAGGTGATATTCGATTGAATCCCTTCCGGCGCAAAAAAACAGGCCATCCTACTGGATGACCTGATTTTTGGTACGCCGGAAGGGACTCGAACCCCCGACCTACTGATTCGT
>CAKTQE010000087.1 GCA_934593275.1 uncultured Oscillospiraceae bacterium
ACGGCAAACGCGTGAACCCCTTGAAAATAAAGGCTTTTTCCGTTTGTCGTTATTATACCGTAACGGCATAGCTGTGCTTCACTTCTATTCGCTCAGGGAGTCAGCTTGAAAGAGATTCAGGCATGGCTTGGTCACAGCACAATCGGAACGACAGCGAATCTAAGATCAAGAAAATGGTGCCGCTGACCGGGCGCGGTTGCTGGGTTTGCACGGCAAACCCACAATGTGGCAACCAGCTTTTGAACTGGTTGCCACACAATGCCGCTGGCATTTGACATTTATATTACATAGAAAATCGGAATCTCTGAGTCTCCTTCCTTGCAGGAATAGCGAGATAGGCGGGCTGTTATTTACGTCTTATTTGTCTGATACAGCTTTCGCCACATCAATGCCGTTAGTGTGAGGGTCACCGATTCACAGATGATCATTTGGGGCCATTTATAGCTTGCCATATTTCCTGTGGTGATCAGATTTCCACTGGTGACCAGCAAAATAGATACCGCTGCGCTGGCTGCAAGGATGGCAAAGCATCGGAGCAGCTCCCAGCTCCGGCCTTTCCGATTTCGGGTCGTCAGGAGCAGCACCGCTGCCAAAAACACACAGCAGCCAAACAGGATCAGATAGGTGCCGCTGATCCATGAAGGGCTTCCATCTGTCTCTTTATGCGCACCGTTCCAGATCAGTGTATTGCTGCTGGGATTATGGGGATTTACATACCACACATTTTTGTCTGCGGTTCTGCTGACCAGCTCCCAATCTCCTGTCAGATTATTTGTATTTGGGAAATAACTTCCGTTGGGGGTCTTCCATGTGCCGTAGTCCAAATGGATATTCAGAATCCGATCCCAGGCCACCTGGAAGGATTCTCCTTTCAGGGTGTTATTTTGCACATAGCGTTCCAGTTCCTCCTGGGTCATACCTGAAAGATCAGGGCCGACCAGTTTGCTTCGCAGCCAGTCATAGCGGGTTGTATGGCACCAGATAAATTCGTCGTCTTCACTGCCGAAGCTGGTGCTGCCGTAGCCCATGATTCCGCTTGTATAATCAATTGCGAGGGCACCGTCTTCCCGGAGCTTCACTCCCTCAATGGCCTGCCGGGCCGTCAGGTACACCGGGGTCATCAAAAAAATGGTTCCAGTGACTAGCACAGCTACCAGTGTCATCATAGCAGTTGCTGCGGTGAGCATCTTTCTTTTCCGAATGGCATCCTCCACTCGCTTGAGACTGGTGGTTTCCACTTCCACGGGAACCTTCGGCGCCTGCTTCAGCGCTTCAAGCTCCTTCCTACAGCTGTCACAACCGCACAGGTGATCGTCTACCAGGGCCTTACTGTCCTGGCTTACCAGGTCTTCCGCATACAGGGGCAGCAGATCCTTGATGATGTTGCAGGTTATATTCATTGCGCTTCCTCCATTTCTGATTGAATTTTCTGACGGGCCCGGTGATAGGTGACGCAGGCCCAATTTGCCGTTCGTCCAAATAAACTTCCAATGTCCCCAAAAGAGAGCTGTCCGAAGATTCGCAGGGAAAATACCTCCTTATATGGCTCCGGTAAATCATGTAGGATCCGATGGATGCGCATGGCTTGCTCCTGATCCGTTATCCGTTCTTCCACCGTTTTTCGGGGGTCTGGAATTTGAATCTCATCGATACGCTCTGTGGGCCTTTCTTTTCGCTGATGGGATAGAAAAGCATTGCGCGCCATGGCGCACAGCCAGGTGCGGATATCGCAGTCTCCCCGGAAAGTGGGAAGCACCTTTAGTGCCTGGAAAAAAACCTGCTCTGTCAGCTCTTCTGCCAGGGCCTCGTCCCGGCAGATGGCCCGCAAAAACAATTCTACATCTCTGAAATAGGCTTCATATATGTGTTCAAATTCGGTCACGCCCTCACCTCCTTCGCTTATTAGACGCACGGGCAACGGAAATCTTACAAGAAAATAAAATCTCAGAGCAGAAAAACTGCTCTGAGATTTCAGATGGTGCCGCTGACCGGGCTCGAACCGGTACTCTGGAAACCAGAACGAGATTTTAAGTCTCGGGTGTCTACCTATTCCACCACAACGGCATATACGGTGGGACTATGGTTTTGGTTCAAGGGAAATCATACCACAATCCCACCGGATTTGTCAAGGCTTTTCCAACTGATCCAGGTTTCGGGTAAAGGGTTCCAGGCAATTTTCCAGGAACCAGGTCACTTCTTCCCGCTGCGCTCGTTCTAAAGCGGCCAGAGTCTGTGCAGAAGCTGTGGAAAACTCCTGATTTCCGGCTTTCAGTTCTTCCAGGCACTTGATGTAGGCTGCCAGTTTGTCCGCGGCTTTGACAATGGGGTTTACTGCCTCGTTTTGTTCCAGAACATAGTCCCGGTAGCTTTCCCGCAGGGCCGGGGGGAGCATGGAGAGTAGTTTTTCGCCTGCCGCATCCTCCACCACCCGGTAAGCCTGACGAAGTTCCGGAGAGTAATACTTGATGGGGGTAGGCAGATCGCCGGTGAGAATTTCGGCGGCATCATGATACAGGGCCGCTACGGCGCACTGCTCCGGGTCAGGGCTGGGCAGATAAAGAATATCCCGGCGGATGAGGGCCAGGGCGTGGGCCAGAATGGCCACCTGGTGGCTGTGTTCCTGTAGATTTTCCGAAAAACTGTTCCGCATCAGCCCCCACCGGGTGATATAGCGCATTCTGCCCAGAAAGGCGTAAAACTCGTTGGCCATTAAAGGGCCTCCACCATTTCTTCCAGCATGGACACCAGTTGGGAAACCTGATGGCAGTACCGGCTGCCGCCAATCTCCGCTTCTGTCCGGAAGCCCCAAAGGACGCTGAGGCAGGGAACACCGGCATTCTTGGCCGTCAGTACGTCTACCTCGCTGTCGCCTACATAGATGCAGCGGTCCGCGCCTACGGCTTTCATGGCTTTCTCAATCATCTGGGGGGCGGGCTTTCGGGGGCAGTCCTTGGTTTCACCCAGGGCAAAGACCCCGGGGAAATAGGCGGCACACAGGGGCTTTACCGCCGCGTCCGGCTTGTTGGACACAATGGCAATGGGGTATTTTTCTTGAAGCGTGGCCAGGGCTTCCAGAATGCCCGGGTAGGGAGCGGTTTTTACCTGGCAGTGTTCCGGGTAATCCGCCTGGAACGCCGCCAATACAGGGGCCGGGTCCGCACCCTCCGGCACCGCCTGGGCCATAAGCCGTCCGGCTCCGTTTCCCACGAAGCGGCGCACTTCTTCCAAACTCCTCTGGGGGTAGCCAAAGAGGGCCAGGCTGCGGTTGGTAGCGTCCATCAAATCTTCCAGGGTGTTCAGCAAGGTGCCGTCTAAATCAAATAAAATTCCGGTTTTCATAGGATTCCTCCATTTTTCAGCATTCGAATGTCATCCCCTACAAAGGGTACCCGGCGATAGCTGCCCCGGAGCCGGGAGGCGATTTGGGGGGTGTAGCGTTTTCCGATGTCCTCTGTTGTCAGGTTCGTGGAAATAATCGTGGGCTTGCCCGCCAAAAGACGGTCGTTGATCAGGCTGTAGAGGGCCACGTTTGTAAACTGCCCAGGCATTTCTGTACCCAGGTCGTCCAGAATCAGCAAATCGCACCGGGTAAAGTTTTCACACTCCCGGCGGCATTCCTCGTCACCGCCAAACTTGGCCCGTTCCATTTTGGTAAACAGGTGTCCCGCGGTCTCATAGGCCACGGAATAACCCCGGTCAGCCACAGTCCGGGCAATGCAGGCGGACAAAAAGGTTTTGCCCAGGCCGGGATTGCCGGAGAGCAGCAGATTTTCGGATTTTTCCGAGAAGAACACGGCGTAGGTCTTGCAGTCCCGGAGATTCTTTTCCATAATGGTCCGGGGGCTGACGCCGTAGTTGGGGTCTATCCGGTCCGGATAATAGTCCAGTCGGAAAGAGCCAAAGCTATCCCGGCTACCGGAGAGAATGGAGACCTCCTTTTTCTGCTCCTGACGGCAAAGCTCCCTCAGACACTCGCACATGGTAGAGCCAATATAGCCGCTGCCCCCGCATTTGTCGCAAATAGGGGAGTCATCCAGAAAGCCCTCCTCAAAGTGCGCAAGACACAGCTCCTCCCGCTCCCGCTGCAGGGCCTGATTCTCCTGTCGGGCGCGGCTCAATTCCTGCTGGCCGTCAGTCCCCGCCTGAAAGGCGGCTCTGGCGGCATGGGCCATGGTCATGCGCAGCTGCCGGTCAATTTCACGAAGCCGGGGTACCTGGGCATAGGCAAGGGCCAGGTGCTGCCGGTTTTCGGACTCCCGGTCCTCCTTGGCCTGGGCAAGCCTGGCTCTGGCCCGGAGAACCACTTCCGCACTGTATCCCATGGATTATCCCTCCTGAAACATTTTTCTGATGGCGGCTGCCTCGTCCGCGTCCAGAGGACGGCGTTCGGTTCGAATATCCGCCTTTTTGTCCCCGGCCTGTACGGCCTGGGCGGTGTGCAAGCCCTGGCCGTGCCAACGCTGCAAAATTTTATTCATGTAAGCCCAGTTAAGACCGCCGGTATTCAGGCACGTCCGTTCATAGGCCATGGCAATGGCTTCGTTGTCAAAGCCCATTTCCAGCCAACTCTGGGCGTAACGCTCCTCCGCCGGGGTCAGATTCCGGCCCCGGATCTGCAATGCGTTCATCAGCTGGGAAAGCCGGGAGGCCCGGACGTTCTGGGACTGGATAAAGGCCGAGGCTTCTTCAATGCTGTCAATGCCCCGCTCGGCCCAGGCATAGGCTTCTTTCTCAATGGTCCGCAGACTGGGATTCCGGCTGCTGCCCCGGCGGCGGGCGCGGTCTTTGCAATAGCAGATGAGCATCTGGATGACCTCTCCGGGCATATTGAGGTAGCGCACAAATCCCAGCAGGATTTTCAGCTCCTCAATATTCAATGCCCGGCCCAGAAGCCGCTGGACCTCGCCGTAAAGGGCGCGGAAAGAATTGTCGGTGTCAACGGCCTGCACCACGTCCCGCTCGGTATAGTCAGGCCGCTCCCCAGGGGCCACCCGGATGGGCCGCTCCTCCGGCCAAAGGCCCATCTGCCGCAGTGTGGCGGCGGCGCAGGATACCCTTGCCCCGCTGAGGGACAGCTCCTGCTCGGCATTGGCCGGGTCGTTGCCGCTTTGTACATATAAATACACCAGCGCCGCCTCAGGGCTGGCAGCCCCCAGAAGCTTGCGCATATCCGTTTCGGAAACGGTAATGGTCTGTGCAATCATGGTTATTCCCTCGAATTTCTTCGCATTTGAGAACTATTATACAGACCCAAAGGCAAATTGTCAAAAGCTATCTTTTTCCGGAAAACCGGATTGCATTTTTGAGGTGCTGCGGTATAATAAGGAAAAGAAAAAGGGGAGGAATACACCATGACTGTTGAAGAAAGAATCACCCAATGGATGCAGGGCCGGGAGGAGGAGCTGGTGGCGGCACTGGCTCCCATTATTGCGGCGGAGTCCACCTGCGCGGAGCCTCAGCCCGGTTTGCCCTTTGGCCCCGGCCCGGCTTTGGCACTGGACCGTGCCTTGGCCCTGGCCCACAGTTGGGGCTTTGCCACGGAAAATCACCAGGGCTATGTAGGGACTGCTGACCTGAATGACAAGCCGGAGGGGCTGCATGT
>CAKTQE010000088.1 GCA_934593275.1 uncultured Oscillospiraceae bacterium
AATATTCCGGCTATGAGTATGAACTATACCATGTAAGAAAACAACAAAACGCTTCAAATCGTCGCCCGGTAGGTTTATGGTTGCCATGCAGGCCAAGGAGGATACTACAATCCCGGCATTGCAGCAGCAACTCCGGGATTGCGAAAAAGGCATCGAAAATATTCTGAATGCCATCCAGATTGGAATTCTGACCGTTTCCACCAAGGAGTGCCTGGAGCAGTTGGAGCAACAGCGGGAGACCTTAAAGGCATCGATTCTTCAAGCCCAGATTGCCCGTCCCCAGTATAGCAAGGAGCAGATCGTCCAATGGATCAGCCGCTTCAAATACGGCAGCATCAACGACAAAGCCTACCAGAGGGAGATTATCGATGTGTTTGTCAATTCCGTCTACGTGTATGATGATAAATTGGTTCTGACCTACAACTTCAAAGATGGCACCCAGACCATAACACTGAAAGAAATTGAAGATGCTTTAAGTTCGGATATGACTTGCGTTGCTCCACCAAAAAAGCACCCTGAAACGATAGGTTTCTGGGTGCTTTTTCTTGGTTTTGGGAACTTTTTGGAGGGAATCATTTTGGGAATTTTTTCGGCGTTACTAATTTGTTACGAATCGTAAAATAGACAGACTTTTGGGAGACGGCTGAAAGAATGTAGTCTTTGTCGGTGTGTGTAATATTTGTCGGTGCTGGAGACTTGGGACTCGAACCCATCTAAATGCAAGATGCCGGTAATAAAACGCCGCACCGCCCGTCCTTAGAATCTCCAAGTTGAAAACGCTCACCCACCAGCGAAACCGTAGGGAACGGCCTATGTGCCGTTCCGCACGTGAAAGAACGGAACTGTTCCCGGCAAAAACCAGACACGTCCCCCCATTTTGTCATTCCGACCGCAGCGCAAGCGGAGTGGAGGAATCCACCACGTGGGATGATGAACCAACGCAAGATAAAACTTGCTACTTGGGTAGATTCCTCGACTCACTGCGTTCGCTCGGAATGACATAATCGGGGGATGGTTCCCTTTTGTCTGCACGGGATGTAATTGCAACGCCCCCGGAACGGCACATAGGCCGTTCCCTACATGCTTTAACGGACGGACTGAAATGAACGACGTTGGCTGCTCCAATAATTGTCTATTGACCACTGCCTGTGGCATATGGCCATCGAGTCCCGTAGTTCCTACCATACGTGAAAAATCTGAACATCTTCACTTTGGTGGGGCATGCTTTCCAGGTTTTGACATTTTCAAATAAAAATGTATTTAATTCTATCATTATTTTGTTGACAGGAGGAATATGTTATGCAATAATAATGAAAAGTTCACAAAGTCGGCCTTTTGGCCGCTGAAAATAAGTTCGGGCGTTTGCCCGATGAAAAGGGAAGCCGGTGTGATTCCGGGACGATCCCGTCACTGTGATAGCCAGGATGCAGCATGATGCCACTGATTTTTTTGGGAAGGCGCTGCGGACGTAACTTAAGTCAGGAGACCTGCTTATTTTTGAGAATGCACTTGCGTCGGACAGGGATCATTCTGCAAAATGTAGCTGTTGCCATTTTTGGTGGCGTCTCCTTTGCGTATGTTTTTTAGTCGGACGGAAGTCCGGCTTTTTTTGCGCCGTATTTTGGGAACAAATTATGAAAGGGTGACAAGGTAATGAAACATCGGAAAACATGGCTGGCGTTGCTCCTGTGCGCCGCGTTGCTGCTCTCCGGCTGCGCCGGGAAGCAGGGGGAAGCCAAAGAGGAGACATCCCAAAAGGTACTGAACTTCGGCTGTCAGATGTATGATGACGGCTCCGTCAACACGGCTATGGCCATCAGTTCCTCCTGGAACTGTATGCGCTATGGCATCAGTGAAGCACTGTTTAAATTTGACGACAATATGAATGTGGAGCCATGGCTGGCGGAGAGCTATACGGTCAATGACGAGCATACCCAGTGGGTCATTACCCTGAAAAAGGATATTAAATTTTCCGATGGCTGCCCTCTTACCCCCTCCAGCGTCAAGGCCTATTTTGATTACCTGAAAGAGGTGGGTCCCGGCGGCTCTGCCAAGCCTCAGAAATATCTGGAGTACGAGGCGGAGGTGACCGCCGATGATGCCGCCAATACCGTTACCATCGTGACCTCCAAGCCCTACGCCAATCTGCCGGGCCAGCTGGCCTATCCCGTGATGGCGATCCTGGATGTGGAGCATATCACGGATTTTGACAACGGCGCCATCGGCACCGGCCCCTATATGATCGACAAATTCAACGGCGTGGGTGTGGGCTACGACATGAAGGCCAACCCCAACTACCGGGAAAAGGTGCCCTATGACAAGGTCCACATTCTCTTTATGGGTGACGCTTCCGCCAAGACCATGGCGCTGCAAAGCGGCCAGGTGGACCTGGTGGAGAACATTACCAATGTTTCGGACATCCAGAACTTCCAGCAGGACGCCAATTACACCGTGGACATTGCCTCCGGTGTGCGCTGCGGCTTCAGCTGGATGAATCTGGACGGCGTTCTTGGCAACAAGACCCTCCGGCAGGCCATCCTTATGGGCATTGACAATGATACCATCTGCTCCTCCAAGACCATTGGCGGGCTGTACACTGCCGGCTGCTCTGTCCTGCCCTCCACATTGAGCTATGGCTATGACAAGCTGGTAAACCCCTATCAGTATGACCCGGAGGGGGCAAAGAAACTGCTGGACGATGCGGGCATCGTGGACTCTGACGGTGACGGCTTCCGGGAGCTGGACGGAAAGAAAATCGACCTGCGCTATGTTTCCTATGAAAACCGGATGCTCAATGATTTTTCCAATGCGCATATGCAGTATCTGGCGGAAATCGGCATTGCCTGCACTGCGGATTTTGGCAGCTCGGACGATCAGTGGAGCAAGCTGGCGGCGGGCGAGTATGATCTCAATAACAACAACTGGACCACAGTGGGCACCGGCGATCCCTTTGAGTATATGGCAAACTGGACCACAGATGGTACCTACTGCGGCTACAGTAACCCCGAATACGATGCCCTCTATGAGCAGCTCAAGGGCGAAATGGACGGAGAAAAGCGGGCAGAGCTGATCCGGCAGATGCAGCAGATCGTCATCGACGATGCCCTGGTCATTGTGGACGGCTACTACAATTCCTCCATGATCTACTCCAAGAACGTGGGCTTTGCTCATATCCATACGGCGGACTACTACTGGCTGACCACAGAAATCGTACCTGCCTAAAGAAAAACGTTTCTCACACAGCCGGGGCTTCGGTCTCGGCTGTGTATGTAGTGTATGTAAAAGAGAGGAGAATCGGCCTTGAAGAAGAAAAAACTGGCTCTTCGGCTGGCGCAGATCCTGATGGTGCTGGTGGGTATCAGCTTTGTGACTTTTTTGCTGACCTACCTGTCCCCGGGAGACCCTGTGCGCAATATGTATACTGCGGCGGGGATCATGCCCACGGAGGAACTGGTGGCGGAAACCAGGGAAGAACTGGGCCTCAACGATCCGCTGCCGACCCAGTATCTCCGCTGGCTGCGGAACTGTCTGCGGGGGGACTTCGGAAAATCCTATACGCTGAACAAGCCGGTGACGGAACTGCTTCTGGGGCGGCTTTGGCCCACGGTGAAGCTGACCCTGCTTTCCATGGGGCTGATGCTGCTCATGGCAGTGCCTCTTGGAATGCTGTCCGCAGTCTATAAGGACCGGTGGATCGATTATCTGGTACGGGGGCTGACCTTTGTGGGCTGTGCCATGCCCAATTTCTGGGTGGGCCTGCTGCTGATGCTGGCGTTCTGCGTTCATATAAAGGCCTTTCCCGTCATCAGTTCTGCCGGGGATCTGCGCAGTATTTTTCTGCCTGCGCTGACACTGGCCCTTGCCATGTCCTCTAAATATACCAGGCAGGTCCGCACGGCGGTTCTGGAAGAGATGAACCAGGACTATGTGGTGGGGGCCAGGGCCAGGGGCGTTCGGGAATCTGTGATTTTGTGGAGAAACGTGTTCCCCAATGCGCTGCTGCCGCTTATCACCATGTTTGGACTGTCCGTTGGCAGTCTGCTTGGTGGTACCAGTGTGGTAGAAGTGATTTTTTCCTATCCCGGATTGGGAAATCTGGCGGTTTCGGCCATCACTTCCAGCGACTATAATCTGATTCAGGGATATGTCCTTTGGCTGGCACTGATTTACATGGTCATCAATCTTCTGGTAGATGCCTCCTATGGGGCCGTAGACCCCAGAATGCGGGCAAAGGAGCAGATACGATGAAAAAGAAAAATTTCTTCCTTGCCCATAAGCAGTTTACGTTTTTCCTGATTCTGGCACTGCTGATTATTCTGGGAGCGATATTTGCCCCGGTGGTGACCGGCGGCGCGGATCCCCTGAAAGGTTCTCTGACGGAGGCTCTGGAAGCACCCAGCCGGGCCCATATTTTTGGCACCGATAAAATGGGCCGGGATATTTTCACCCGGGTCATTTATGGAGCAAGAGCTTCTCTCAGCGCGACCTTTGGCGTGGTCGCCCTGATTTTCCTGGTTGGCACCGCGGCGGGTGTGACGGCCGGATATTTTGGCGGCTGGGTCGATGGGGTGATCATGCGCATTGCGGATATGATGCTGGCCTTTCCCGGCCTGGTGCTGGCTCTGGCTGTTGCCGGAATTATGGGGGCCAGCAGCCGGAATGCGATCATCGCCATTGTCCTGGTCAACTGGACCAAGTACGCGAGACTTTCCAGAAGCCTGGTTTTGAAAATCCGGGACCGGGATTATGTGTCGGCGGCCATTGTGACAGGCTCCAAAACAAAGCATATGCTTTTTTCTTATATGCTTCCCAACGCCCTGCCCACGCTGATCATTACGGCCACTACAGATATTGGCGGCATGATGCTGGAACTGGCGGCACTGTCGTTTCTGGGCTTCGGTACCAGGCCCCCCGCGCCGGAATGGGGCTATATGCTCAACGAAGGCCGTGCCTGTATGCAGTCCGCACCCTGGATGATGATCTTCCCGGGATTGGCCATTTTCCTGGTCGTTGTGGTTTTCAACATGCTGGGAGATTCCGTGCGGGATATTCTTGACCCCAAGGAGGCGTAGAAAAATGCTGGAACTGAACTATGTTACCATCGCCTATGGGGAAACCCGGGCTGTGGAGGATTTTTCTTTGCATATGGAGCCTGGTGAGATCGTCAGTCTGGTGGGCGAGAGCGGCAGCGGGAAAACCAGCGTGATCCGTGGGATCCTGGGGCTGCTGCCGGGAGGCGGTGCTGTTACCCAGGGGGAAATCACATTTGACGGAAAGAATCTTCTGAATGTTCCCCCGGAGCAGTGGCGCACCGTCCGAGGGCGGGAAATTTCCATGATTTTTCAGGACAGTGGGGCCATGATGAATCCCACCCGGAAAATCGGTACCGTTTTTGCGGAGTATCTGCGAACCCATGAAAAGCTGACAAAAAAGGAAGCCTGGGAAAAAGGGACCCGGATGCTTGCCAGAATGCGTCTGCCAAGCCCTGAGAATATCATGCACTCCTATCCCTTTCAGCTCTCCGGCGGTATGCAGCAGCGGGTGGGCATTGCCATGGCCATGAGCTATGAGCCGAAGC
>CAKTQE010000089.1 GCA_934593275.1 uncultured Oscillospiraceae bacterium
TTGATTGCCTCCACCAGTGTTTCAATATCCAGGTGGGTGTAGACACGTTCGGTGAGCGTCATGGCACCGGAGTGTCCCACAATCTTCTTGATCATGGTTTGGTCTACATGGGCCTCTGTCAGCATGGAGATGCAGGTATGCCGGGTACAGTGCGGCGTCTGGTCATATCCAAGCTGCTCCATCAGGGGCGTGAAGTAACTGTCGTAGTAGTTCCTGTAATCAAAGTGCTTTTGATCCGGCGTGTGGAGCAGGTATTCACACTGAGAACCTTCGTACCACGCTTTGTAGAATGGCAGCACCTTGTCGGCAATAGGAACTTTCCGCAGGCCATTTTCGGTTTTGCTGGCAATCACATCAAAGTATTGTTCTTCCAGATGTACGTTTTCCTTCTTCAAGTCGAGGAACTCCGAGATGAGGCAACCGTTGTAGATCAGCATCAGCACGATCTGATAGTACGGGTCCTCTGTAAGCTCCCACAGGCGGGCAATCTGCTCCTTTGTGAATTTGTTCCGGTCACGCTTGTTGGGGTTCTTATCCTTGTACCGGCTCAAATCTACAAACTCGGAGTAATCCTTGTTGCAGATGTCGTTTTTCATGGCGTAGGCGTACAGTTGGTTGAACAGCCCCTTGAGTTTTTTCAGGGTGGGGTAATTCTTCCCGCAGGTGTCCACCACAAATTGGAGGTCCATCAGCCGAATATCCCGAAACACCTTGTTGTAAAGTGTTCCGCACACCCGATAGGACGCCTCATAGCCTTTTACATTTGACTTGGAGATGGTGGGAAACTTCTCCTTTGACCAGCGTTCATAGACCTCCTGGAAGGTGGCTTTGGATGCCTTGATGTCAAAGGGGTTGTTGTTATACTCTGCCAACATTTGCAGCCCCTCTGCTCTGGTTGCTGCATAGCCGATGGTGATTTGTTCTTGAACGGACTTGCCTGTTTCTGGGTTAACATGCCACCCTACGGTTTTACTCACTGCATAGGGTCTTCTTCGCTTTCCGGACATTTTCTTTACGCTTCCATATCCGTTGGGTAATCTCAAAAAATCTCAAACTTCCTTTCTCCCAGCGTTTTCAAATTAAATTTGACAGGGGTATGTAACACCCACCGTTATTTCTGGTCGCCGTTTTCTTCGGCGGCCTTTTTCATTTTCTCCAGCATCTGCTGATCCAGTTCGTTGCGCCGCTGAATGCGCTCCAAATCGGAGAGAGCTTCCACTTCCTTGTCCTGCAACTTGGCACCTGCGTAGTAAGCCAGTTCTTTTTCAATCCAGCGGTCAAAGGATTCTTGATCGGTCCAATAGGTTTCCAGCTTTTCACGCTCGTCCCGGAACTCTTCCAAAATCAGGCATAGGGAATCATTCATTTCTGCGGAGTGGTCATTTCCCTTGAATTTCAGGGAGCAGGACCATTCTTCGCTGTGGGGCGGGCGCTGGACATCGATTTCGAACCGGATACCGGCCTTCTTGTTTAATTGGTAAAGAACCGCAATTACATCAGACAGGCTGTCCAGCTGGATTTCAGGTTTCTGGTAGCCAATCAGGTCTGCCGGAGATATGTTTAAGATTTTGGCGATGGCATTGATCATCGCTATGGATGGCTCAATTTCACCGCTTTCGTATTTTTGAACTGTGCGCATCGTCTTGTCCAGACGCTGTGCCAGCTCCGTTTGGCTCAAGTGAGCGGCCTTGCGGGCTGCCTTGATTCTCTCGCCAATTTCAGCCGGGTTGCTGTGCATTGTCATCACCTCGTTTGTATTGTAACACGAAGCCGTGCGAATTACAAGGTCGTAATACGAATAACTTTTTCGTATTTAGTGTTGACAAGCGGTCTTGGATGGCTTATAATCAAAATACGAACTAATAATTCGCATATTAGCAATAAGGAGGTCATTCACATGGAGAAGAAAGTTTATGTCGAACTGCCGCCCTTCACTGGACGCAATGTCCCCATCACCGAGATTGCAGTCGCCATGCACAAGGATGCCCAGTATGTGCGCATTGGTTTGCAGCAGGGAATCCTGAAATTCGGCTATGCGATCAAGCTGGAAAACTCTAACGAGTACAACTACTACTGCCCCGACAGAAAGGTGTGGGAGGAAATTGGATACTTCCAACCGGAAATCGCATAAAAAAAGAGCCCTCATCCTGGCAGATGAGAACTCTTGACGGACAGTACAAACGGCAGCTGCCGTGTGACTATCACTCAGCAAGGATATTATAACACGACAGCTGCCAAATTCAACAATTATTTAAGGAGGAATAGAATTTGACAGCTTTACCAGACAGCATCATACAAAATGGTCTGTTCTGCTGCTGGAAGTATGAGGAACGGAATGAGAGGAAAACGAAGGTGCCATACCAGCCGCAAACCGGTCTGGGAGCGAAAAGCAACGATCCTTCCAGCTTCGTACCTTATAAAACAGCAGTACAGGCCAGCGGATATGATGGCATTGGAATTGGAATTTTCAACGGCATCTGTGCGATTGACCTGGACAACTGCGTTTCGGACAGCGGCTATTACACCCAGACCGCCGCAGAAATTGTGGCCTTAATGCACAGCTATACCGAGTACAGCCCCAGCGGAAACGGTATTCACATTCTCTTTTCGGCAAAAGGGTTTCAGTATGATACCAAACGATTTTATATTATGAACCACCAGGCTGGAATTGAGGTGTACGTGGTGGGAGCAACCAACAAATATGTCACCGTGACCGGAAACCGTTGTGAGGATTATGAGTATGGTGACCGGACTCAGGAGCTGCAAGTGTTATTGGACAAGTTCATGCGCAGGCCGGAGGTAGGTGCAGAAAATGCAATAAATGCAAAAAACTCTGATTTAAGCATGGAGCAGCTTCTGCAACTGGCAAAAAGCAGTAAGAATGGGGCAGCATTCACAGCCCTTTGGAATGGTTCATTGGAGGGATATTTGTCCCCATCAGAGGCAGATCTGGCGTTGTGCAGTCATCTCGCCTTTTGGACAGGACGGGATGCTGCCAAGATGGACACTATGTTCCGGCAGTCGGGATTGATGCGGGATAAATGGGACCGGCAGCAATCCGGCACAACGTATGGTGCAATCACCATTCAGAAAGCAATCGAGCATTGCCGGGAGATTTACACTCCAAAAGCGGAGTCGTCACCGGTTTTTCAACCTATTGTTCCGCTGACTCCACAGTGGAGTGACCTGCCTGCATTTCCGGTAGATGCTCTCCCGGATGTGGTTCGGAATTATGTGAGTGCGGTAGCTGAACACAGTCAGACTGCCCCGGACATGGCAGCGGTGATCAGCCTGGGTGTGCTGGCTATCTGCTTACAGGGAAAATACAAGATAGAGGGAACGCCGGGATACTGTGAGCCTTTGAGCTTGTACACAGTGGTGATCGCCGCACCGGGGGAGCGAAAGTCCAGCGTCATGCGGGATATGACCACATTCCTCTATGAGTATGAGCAGGAATATAACAAGGCGCACAGCATGGAAATACGGGAAAACCATTTGCAGCGGGAATCTATGGAGCGCCAGATCTCCGGTCTGCAAAAGAAGCTGGAGCGCAAGGAAAGCCGGGAAATGGAGTTGGAGCTGCGGCAACTTCAGGAGCAGCTGGAAGAAATTCCAGAACTAAAGCCGGTTCGCTTTTTTGCGGACGATTGTTCCAGTGAAGCTCTGACCAGCTTGATGGCGGCCAACAACGGAGTATTCTCCGTGATTTCCACCGAGGGCGGTATCTTTGACATCATGGCCGGACGGTATTCCAACAAATCCAACATTGATGTCTGGCTGAAAGGTCATTGTGGAGATGCCATTTATGTGGATCGAATGACCCGTGAAGCAGAGTGCATCATGCACCCGGCACTGTCGGCTATCCTCTCTATTCAGCCCAGTGTGCTGGATGAAATCATGTCCAATACCACCATGACCGGACGGGGCTTAATTGCCCGCTTCCTGTATGCGTCTCCACCATCCAGAATTGGCAGCCGGGTCTTTCGTACCCAGCCGATTCCGCCCGAAATAACCGCCGTTTATCGCAGCTTGATTTTTCGCCTGATGGCTCTGCCGATTGCTGGAAATGCCCAGACGGTACACCTTTCCGAAAAAGCCTTTGATCTGATGGCCGATTACTTTCAGGAACATGAGAAGTTTCTGGTTGGCGAGGGACAGGCAATTTCCGATTGGGCAAGCAAATATATCGGTGCCGTGCTCCGGATTGCGGGATTGTTGCACTGTGCTGATATGGAAGATGACAAAACAGAAGTGGCAGCTTCTACGATGAGCAGGGCGATTCAGATCGGAAAATATTTTCTGGCTCATTCCACCTACGCCTATTCCATGATGGGCACTGACTTAACCATCCAGAAAGCCAAATTTGTCTTGGCAAAGCTGAAAAAGAAGAACGTATCGGTGATCAAGCGTTCTGAGCTTTTTCAGATGTGTCGAGGAAAGTTCTTCAAGAAAACGGAGGAGATTTTTCCGACACTGGAACTGTTGGAGGGACATGGATACATCCGGTTGGAAGAACCGGAACGCCAGTCGGTGGGCAGACCAGCCGATGTGAAAATCATTGTGAACCCCGCCGCATGAAGCCGCAATTATCTGCATTTATTGCATTTCCTGCACAGAGTTGCACTCTGGTATCGCACCACCGTCCCCATCGAAAAATCCGCAGATTTGGAGATGGATGATTCGGGAGAATCCGGTGGATTTTCCCGAACCGTGGGCGGCAGGATTGCTTACAAGAGCAAGGATGCCGACCACACCTGACTTGCTGTGTGGATAGCACACACAAGCCAGGGGGCTCCCGCAGGAGCCGCATCCCCCTCGGAGAGCCCACGATACTTTGCAGCCGCAGGATGAAAGTATCATAGTGGGTTATTACACTTCCGCAGGAAGTGCGCCCCGGCCCGCAGGCCGTACAAACGTGAAAGGAGCTCTATGGCGAGAAACGACGGGATTGACCGTACCAGTGCAAGAAACGTAAACTTGACTGCCGCCAAAATCGGAAATGCCCAGCGGCACAACGAACGAGAAAAAGAATCCTATACCAACCCAGATATTATACCAGAACGCACCCCTCAGAACATCTATTTTAAGAAGCCTACTGCCGGATATGCAGAGATGTTTGCACAGATGGAAAAGAATGGTGCAATCTCCACTCGTGGCCTGAAAACGGATGCCAACCTTTACGGGGAACTGATTTTTGATGTCAACTCCGCCTACTTCTATAACCATGGTGGGTATGAGTTTGCCAAGCGATTTTATGAGGACGCTTACAAGGCTGCCATAGAGATTGTTGGCGGCGAACAGTATATTCTCTCCGCTGTTATGCACGCCGATGAGCGCAACCGAGCTATGTCCGAAGCACTGGGGCAGGATGTGTTCCACTATCATCTCCATGTGGTCTATGTTCCAGTTGTGGAGAAGCAGATCCTCTGGTCCAAGAGGTGCAAAGACAAATCACTTGTGGGAACCGTCAAAGAAACAATTATGCAGGTAAGCAGCAGTAAAAAATGGCTGTCCAAACCGGCATTGGACGAACA
>CAKTQE010000090.1 GCA_934593275.1 uncultured Oscillospiraceae bacterium
TTCACAACAGAGTCTGCTCGTATCAAGCTTGCTCATCTATATCCGGAAATAAAGTTTTAGTTTTAACAGACTACTACAATACATTTGTTACAAATTACCGTATATTTAACGTATCTTGCATTGTTTTGCATTCGTAAATGCGAAAGCGTTGTACATTTCCGCCCCCCATATTCCGTATATTGGGTGGTACCATTCCCCCGCACAGGCCGCCCCAATAATTGTCAATTGTCCATTGTCAATTGTCAATTGTCAATTCAAAAAACCCGTCCCCCGGTGGTTTGGAAGCCATCGGGGGACGGGTTTTTGTTCAGGAAGCCTGTTCCTCAGGCAGCAGGGTGTAGGAGAACTCCGCGGGCTTTCCAAAGTGGCAGTTGGAAATCTCCACGCAGTCCGGTTCAAAGTCGTGGATTTGGCTGTCGATGGTGAACACCGCTTCCTCGCCGCTGTGGAGGACCTTCTTTTCCCACTGGCCGGACTGAGGGGGCAGGGACCACAGGCCGATGTCGCCGTCAAAGCTGACGTGGTGGATTTCAATGTCACCGGCGTGTACCCGGAAACGATAGGTTTGTTTTCCGGCGGCGGTGGGCAGGTTCATGGCGTAGCCGTGAAGGGCGCATACAGGATGCAGCAATACCTTTTTTTCTTCCATTTTATAACCGTTCCTTTCTTCGCGCCCCAGGCCGGGCCTCACAGGGAGGCATCAATTTTCTTCTTGGTCTGAAGCAGCACTTGGTAAAAATCTTTGGTATACCCGGTAAAGGGGTGATCTTCGTTAAAAATCAGGGCATCCCGGTACCGATACCGGTTTTCCGGGCAGGGCAATTGGACAAGGCCATGCTGGGCCAGTACGTTCTGGGGCAGCGGGGAAACCCACATATAGGTTTCCGGCACATTGCTGAGGAAATCAAACTGACTGCCCCGCTCGTAGAGGTAGATGCGCTTCGGCTCTCCCAATTCATCGGTACGCTCCGGCAGAAACGCGTTTTCCACATCGCCGTGAACCAGCTCTGTCCATCCGGCAATGTCCTCCGGGTGGGCCTGCTGTTTTCCTGCCAGAGGGGAATTTTCCGACACCAGAAGCATATAGGCAAAATCCCAGATGGGTTTGGAACGGAGCCGCTTCTGGGACAGCAGTCCCTGAACACGGTCCTCCATAAAATCAGGATAGCGGATGATGCCCAGCTGGAAGCCCTGATTCAAAATGTTGTCAATGGCTTCCTGGGAGTTGGTCTCCGAAAAGTTGATCTGGATCTGAGACCGGTCCTGGATGGACTTGAAAAACTCCGTAAAGGCATAGGTGATGTAGGTGGCCCGGGGTACGGAAATCTTCATGGCAGCGATTTGTTGGTTTCGCCGCAGCAGCCGCTGTTCCAGCAATCCCAGCTCATAAACCACCTGTCCGGCGGTTTCCAGGAACAACTGGCCCTCTTCGGTGGCCTCGGTACCCCCAGGGGTTCTTCTGAAAACCTGGCAGCCCAGCGTACTCTCCAATTCTTTCATAGCCTTGCTG
The DNA here is from genome assembly GCA_934593275.1 of uncultured Oscillospiraceae bacterium. Lineage (GTDB taxonomy): Bacteria > Bacillota > Clostridia > Oscillospirales > Oscillospiraceae > Faecousia. Next base: position 1,511 of record CAKTQE010000090.1, read on the forward strand.
AGGCTGGACTGGGACACATAGAGATTCTTTGCCGCCTGATTCATAGAACCGCAACGCTGAATTTCTACGGCATAGGCCATTTGTTTCAGGGAAATATCTAACATAACCAATCACATTCCTTGGAATGCCCCTGTTTTTCCCGGGCATTATACCGCGGTTTCCGGGCATTGAATAGTCATTTCTTTTGCATATGGATATGGCTTTTCTTCATATCAACACACAAAGAAATCGGGCGTTTCCGCTCCGGAACCACTATACTACAGATTTTTCTGTCTATCAAGGAAAAAATTCCGTTTCTTCCCTTTCCCGTTCCGGTCTATTGCAGAACAAAAAAGAAAATGGCAAACGCAAAAAATACCAGGATGTCCCGCCGAGAAAACAGTTTGTCTTTATCGATAGGATTTTATTGTTATATTATACAAATATTCATGCTAATTATTAGTTAATCTGCCAAAAAGAAAATGGCTTGAGAACCATTTGTTGACAAAATATGAACTAAGGAGTATTCTATGTAATATACATCTATAGGTATGCGCCTATAGAGACGAATGCTGTTAGATATAGGGAAACAGCCATCCACTTAGGAAAGGAACGAGTATACTATGGGGTTTTTTGATAAACTGTTCGGTAAGAAGCTGGAGGAGGTTTGCGCTCCTGTCGCCGGTAAGGCCGTAGCCATCACCGAAGTACCCGATCCCACTTTCGCGGAAGGGATGCTGGGCAACGGCATTGCCATCCTGCCCACTGACGGAAAGGTTTACGCCCCCTGTGACGCAACCGTTGATATGATGTTCGACACCGGCCACGCCGTGAGCCTGGTCTCCGAAACCGGTATTGAAATTCTGATCCACGTTGGCCTGGAAACCGTGGGCCTGGAGGGCAAGCCCTTTACCATCCACGTTCACAACGGCGACAAGGTGAAAAAGGGCCAGCTGATGATTGAAGTGGACCTGGATGCCGTAAAGGCCGCGGGACTCAACACCATCACCCCCGTGCTGATCTGCAACACCGATGCCTATCCCACTTTCAAGACCAATGTCGGCAAGGACGTGACCAACGACGACGTGGTCATTGAGCTGGGCAAGTAAGGAGCGTACAATGAAAACTGGTACTGGTCTTCCCGTGTTCCCCGGTGTGGCCATCGGTCCCGCCGTGGTTTACCGCAAGTCTGAGCGCACCGTGCCTGTTTCCTCCGGCGATGCCGCCCGGGAGCAGGAAAAGTTCAACGAAGCCGTTGTTACCGCCCGGGAGCAGCTGAGCACGCTCTTTGAAAAGGCCAAGGTGGAGCTGGGCGAAGAAAAGGCTGCCATCGTAGAAGTGCAGATGCTGATGCTGGACGACCTGGATTACCTGGACGGCGTGGCCGCTGCCATTGAGGGCGGTGCTTCCGCCGCCGATGCCGCCCTGGACACCGGCGAGGAGTTCGCCGCCGTATTCGCCGCCATGGACGACGAATATATGAACGCCCGTTCCGCGGACATTCGGGATATGTCCCACCGCATTTATGATATTCTCTGCGGCAATACCGGCTTCCAGCTGCCGGAAGGCGAATTTTTGCTGGTTGCCGAGGATTTGGCCCCCTCTGAGACCATTCAGCTGCCCAGAGAGCGGATTTTGGGCTTTGTGACCCGCCAGGGTTCCTCCTCCAGCCATACCGCCATTCTGGCCCGGACCCTGAACATTCCCTCCCTGGTACAGGCAGATATTGACCTGGACGAGACGGAAAAATGCGTGATTCTGGGGGTAGACGGCTTTACCGGCAACTGGTATATGGACCCGGATGGGGATACCTTAGCCATGCTGAAAGCCAAACAGGCCCAGGCTGCCGCCGGTCGCGCGGCTCTGGAAGCCTATCGGGGTAAAGAAAGCATCACCAAGTCCGGCAAGAAGATCATTCTGGCCGCCAACATCGGCTGTCCTGAGGATGCGGAAGCCGCCGTTGCCGCGGACTGCGAGGGCGTGGGCCTGATGCGCAGTGAATTCCTGTACCTGGGCCGGGACACCCTGCCCTCTGAGGACGAGCTGTTTGAAGCCTATAAAAAAGTAGGCCAGATCATGGGGGATCGCCCCGTTGTCATCCGGACTCTGGACATCGGTGCGGACAAGCAGGTGGAATACCTGGGCCTTGAAAAGGAAGAAAACCCCGCCCTGGGTCTTCGGGGTCTGCGGATTTGCCTGACCCGGGAGGATGTATTCCGTCCCCAACTTCGGGCCATTCTCCGGGCCTCTGCCTACGGCAACCTCATGGTCATGTTCCCCATGGTGGCCTCCGTCTGGGAACTGAAAGAAGCCAAGGCCCTCTGCGCCGAGCTGCGGAAAGAGCTGGAAGCCGAGGGTGTGGAAGTAAAGGATGTTCCCATCGGTGTCATGGTGGAAACCCCTGCCGCTGCCGTGCTGGCCCATGAGCTTGCCAAGGAAGCCGCTTTCTTCTCCGTTGGCACCAACGATCTGACCCAATACACCCTGGCGGTGGACCGTCAGAACGCCAACCTTGGCCGGTTCTATGACCCCTACCACCCGGCTCTGATGGCGTTGCTTGCCCATATTGCCAAGTCCGCCAACGAAGCCGGCATCTGGGCGGGTATCTGCGGAGAACTGGGTGCTGACCCCAAGATGACCGAAAAGTTCATCGAAATGGGCTACAAAGAGCTGTCCATGGCCGCCGGTCGGATTCTGGAGACCAGAAAAATCGTCTGCGAGTCGGAGCTTTAAGCTGCGATTTCACCATATTCGTAAACCCGCGAAAGTGAGGAAATAAACTATGAAAGAAATCAAGTATGTGATCACCGATCCCATGGGTATGCACGCCCGCCCCGCCGGTATGCTGGTAAAGGCCGTTGCCCCCTTTGCTTCCAAGGTCACCGTGACCGCTCCCACCGGCACCGCCGATGCCCGCCGCCTGATGGCCCTGATGAAGCTGGCCGCCAAGCAGGGTATGGAGCTGACTATCACCGTTGAGGGTGCCGACGAAGAGACCGCCGCTGCGGAACTTCAGGCATTCCTGAGTGCCAACCTGTAAGTACCCCTTAGAGGGTTCAATAAGTCCCTATTGGCCGTCGTGGGCCGGCGGCTTTTAGAAATAGTGGAGAAGACATATTTTGGAGGGAATTTTCTATGATGAAATATCTTCAGAAGCTCGGTAAGGCTCTGTTCCTTCCCGTTGCTATTCTGCCCATCTGTGGTATCCTGATGGGTCTGGGCTACGCCATGGCTCCTGGCGTTATGGGCGTACCCGATGCTGCCACTTCCGGCGCACTGTACACCATCGGCTTCTTCCTGGTGAAGGCCGGCGGCGCACTGATCGACAACATGGCTCTGCTGTTCGCCATCGGCGTTGCCGTTGGCCTGGCCGATGACCACGACGGCACTGCCGGTCTGGCTGGCCTGGTCAGCTGGCTGATGATCACCACCCTGCTGTCCGTTGGCTCCGTCAGCGTTATCGCTCCCGGCCTGATTGCCAGCAAGACCAACGAGGTTGCTTTCTCTAAGATCACCAACCCCTTCATCGGCATCCTGTGCGGCATCATTGGTGCCAGCTGCTACAACAAGTTCAAGAACACCAAGCTGCCTGACGTGCTGGCATTCTTCGGTGGCAAGCGTTCCGTCGCCATCGTGACCGGCGTTGTTTCCATCGTTGTTGCCGCCATCCTGCTGTTCGTATGGCCCATCGTCTTCGGCGTTCTGGTTGCCATCGGCAACGGCATCAAGGGCATGGGCGTGTTCGGTGTTGGCCTGTACGC
>CAKTQE010000091.1 GCA_934593275.1 uncultured Oscillospiraceae bacterium
CAGAGTCTGCTCGTATCAAGCTTGCTCATCTATATCCGGAAATAAAGTTTTAGTTTTAACAGACTAGTAGGGGCGGCGATCTGCCGCCCGCCACGTTTCGGGTATTGCGCCGTACCAGCCAAACGGTATCACAATGGACGAATCCGATGTAGGGGCGGCAATCTGCCGCCACCCGGCCCGCAGGGCCGGAGTCGTGGTACGTTTGTATCTGTATCGTCCAACGCATAAACGTTTGTTATTGTATTGGGTGATACCATTCAACCTAACAGGTTATATTTACCACGGTGCCAGCCCCTGGCGGGGCTGGATGGCGTTGGGTCAACGCCGCTACATTGTACCGTATATTGGGTGATACCATTCAATCGAACAGGTTGTATTCGGTAGGTGGCGGGCGGCAGGTTGCCGTCCCTACGGCGATGTACCGCGTTTTCGTATTTTTTGGAAAGTAAAACCGCAATAGGAACTTAAAAAATACGGTAATGCAGAACAAATATGCCGTATATGGATGAACGGAACCACCCTCCCAAATACGGAAATTGTCAATTCTCAATTGTCAATTCAAAAAACGATACCTGCTGTGTACAACTGCACGCAGCGGGTATCGCTTTTTCTTATCCTACCCGAAAACGTTCCAGCGCACCCTTTAAATCGTCGTGGATGACCAGGGCGAAGCGTTCTACCAGGGGTTCCGGGTCGGTGCGCATGTCGTTTTTGATCCAGTCCAGCATCAGGCCTACGAAAGCGTAGGAATAGATGCGGGCAATGAACGCTTTGTCCTCGTCACGGACTACCATGTTGCGGCTCAGTTCGTTGATGACGCCCATGAGCAGTTCATCGGTCAGGGGGGTTAGGTACCGCTCTACCTGTTCCCGGCTGACGCAGCGGTAGACGTTCATAATAAAGGGCTTGTTCTCCTGGACGGCCTTGAAAATCTGGACAAACCCCTCCTGCCAGGTTTCGTAGGTCTTTTTTCCGTCCAACGCCCGCTGGGCGTCCTCCAGGCAGGACCACTCTACCAGATCGTAAATATCCTTGAAATGGTAATAAAAAGTCATGCGGTTAATGCCGCAGTCCTCGGCAATGTCGTTGATGGTGATCTTATTCAGGGGCTTTTTCAGAAGCAGATGCTTGAGGGAATCTTCCAAGGCCCGTTTTGTAAACTGTGACACAGGCGACACCTCCACTGTTTTTCCTCTATTGTATCATAAAAACGAAACCCAGGCAAAAGAAATTATGAACCTTTTGGAAACCCTGGGGAAAGACCGGCGAATTTTTGACGGCGGCTTGATTTTTTTCCGGGTTTTTGCTAGACTTTAGGTACGCAGAACATCCGTTTTCCCGCAACCTCAGGAGGTGCCTATGACCATTCAGCAGCTGCAATACGCCTTGGCCGTATACCGGGCCGGTTCTATATCCGGTGCTGCCGCCACTCTTTACATTGCCCAACCCAACCTCAGCGGTATGATCCGCTCGCTGGAAGAGGAGCTGGGTTATCCGATTTTCGTCCGCACCAGCCGGGGGGTCAAGCCTACGGATCGGGGCCTGGAAGCCCTGCGGCAGGCGGCTCAGATGGTCCAGTGCCACGAGAACATGCGGCTTTTGGGTACGGCGGCACCCCGGGAGCGGTTCCGCCTGGGGGGCATTCCCTATCCTCCGGCCTGTGATGCCTTTGTAGCTCTGTGCCGGGAGCATGAGACGCTGCCGGAATTGGAGCTGTCCTATTATTGTGACGAGCCGGAAGCGGCCTGGGACAAGCTCCTCCTGTCAGAGCTTGACATGATGCTGAGCCTTTGCAGCCCGGAATCGGGGGAGCGGCTGCTGCGGCAATGCAAGCAGCAGGGGCTATCCGTCCGGCATCTGGTGGATGTACCCATCGTGCTGCGCATTGGGCCCAACCACCCGCTGTACCACGCGCCGGAAATTCACCTGTCGGATTTTGAGGGCTACACCCTGGTGGACTACAACCGCCGGAACTTCCTGGATGTACCCAATCTGTCTGCACTGATGAAAATTGACCCGGACCGGGTGATCACCGTGTCGGATCGCTCCATGAAATACACCCTGATCTCCCAGGGTACCATGTACGCCCTGGACTGCAAGCTGCCCCCCATCACCAACCAGCGGTTCAAATTCCGCTGCATCCCCCTGGGGGATCTGCACTACTGCCTGTATGTCATCCAGCGCAAGGACACCGCCGACACCCCCCTGGGGCAGCGGTATCTGGAACTGCTGTCCTCCATTCTGAAAGATTTGTAAAAAAACGGCGCATGACCGCTTTCGTCATGCGCCGTAAATTTATACTTTTCGGTTCTTCCGCTCCTCCAATGCCCAGGTCAGAAGATACCCGGACCCTAGCAGGAACAGCCCGCCCAGGGTGTTGTCGCAGAAAGGGTATTTTTCCATCATGGCCACCGGCAGCCAGGCCAGGCACATAAGGGCCATGCTGATTTTCCAGCCGTCCCGGCTGACAAACACCACATACAACCCGCAGACCAGCACCTCCACAGTCATGGCCACCGCCGCCAGCATGGCGGGCAGACCCCAACGCAGGAGAATTTCCAGGTAAGCGTTGTGGGCATGGGGAATGCCCCCCAGCACCTGGGCCACGTTCACGGTACCGAACATCAGCAGCTTCCAGTCTTTCAGGCCCTCCCGGGCGTTCTTCCAGATGGTGGTGCGGTAGTTCAGGGTTTTCATATTCTCCACCAGGCTCTTCTGGTCCGCGCCGGTAAGCTGGACATTGCCGTTTTCATCCACAAAGAGCTTATCGCTCATTTCCCGCTGACCGGAGAGATACTGCTCCGTCAGCCGGTTGTTGTTCATCTTGTAGAGTCCCTCCATGCCGACTAGCAGCACCGCCGCCAGTACCACCAGCACCAGAACCCCCTGCCAGAACTTTTTGCCCCGCTGCTTCCATACACCAAAGAGCAGCACCCCCACGCCGTAGGCCGCTGCCGCCAGCATGGTGATGCGTCCGTGGGTCATGGCGATAAAGCCCCCCTGTACCGCTGCCAGTGCCAGAAGCAGGGCTTGCAGCCACTTTCGCTTGGTCAGGAAGCAGAACGCCACACAAAGGGTAAAGGCCATAAAATACATGGTGGCCGTTACGTTGGGGTGCCAGAGGATCTGCAAGCGTGCGCCGCCCCACAGAACCTCCCCGGCCAGGGCCGCCGGTACCCGGTCCAGCAGCAGCAGCACCGTAAGGCCATCCAGCCACAGCACCGCCCCCAGGGTCAGCAGACCGCAGATTTTCAGAACCAGCTGCTTTTTTTCATCCCGGCAGCAGGCAGCCAGGGGATACAGCAGCAGATACCGGCTGAGCATCAGCCCCGGCCCTTGAACCTCATAGCCGAAGAAATGGACATGGGCATAGCGGATAAAGGTGATCCAGGCCGCCATGGCCATGGCCAGGGCCAGATGATAGCGGGCCGCCCCGGTTTTGGGCAGCAGCAGGGCGCAGCTGGCAAAGGTCAGGGACAGCACCGTTAAAATCGGGTCCACCAGCAGCCGGGTGTCCCACAGGCCGCTGTCCCCCCGAACCATGATCAGGCAGTGGAGTACCATGGCAAGGCACCCGCACAGCAGCCCCAGCCCTGCCAGACGCTTTTGTGTCCGGGTTTCAAAGGTTTCCATAGGCCTTACTCCTGTTCCAGGGCCATCACTTTGTCAATGCGCCGCTGATGCCGTGCCTCCCCGGAGAACGGAGTGGAGACCCAGGTATCCACGATTTCCAGGGCCAGATTCTCCCCCACGATGCCCGCCCCCAGGGCCATCATGTTGGTATCGTTGTGCAGTCTGGTCATCTTGGCGGACAGTACATCGCTCAGCAGGGCGCAGCGGATGCCATGGACTTTATTGGCGGTAATGGACACACCGATACCGGTGGTGCACAGGACAATGCCCTTTTCGCAGGTTCCGTCAGCCACAGCCCGGGCGGCCTGGGCGGCAAAGTCCGGATAGTCACAGCTTCCCGGGCCGTTGGCACCGAAGTCCACCACCTCATGGCCCTGGTCTTTCAGGTGCTGGGCCACCTTGTTTTTAAGCATGTAGGCACCGTGATCGCAAGCAATGGAAATTTTCATATGTAGTTCCTCCTATATCGCAAATCCGCCGTCCACGTTCAGCACGTGGCCGGTAATAAACTCCGCCTGGGCCAGATATTCCATGGCCCGGGCCACATCCTCCGGAGTTCCGTTCCGGCCCAGAGGGGCTTCTTCTGCCAGTTCCTCCAACACCTCCGGAGAGACGTTGGCGCACATATCCGTTAAAATCACCCCAGGGGCCACGCAGTTGACCCGGATGCCGCTGGGTCCCAGCTCTTTGGCCAGGGCTTTGGTCAGGGCAATCACCGCCCCCTTGGTGGCGGAGTAGGCTGCCTCACAGCTGGCCCCCACCCGGCCCCACATGCTGGAAACCGTGACGATGCTGCCCCGCTGTTGCTCCAAAAAGGCGGGCATGGCGGCTTTGACGCAGTTGTAAACGCCCTTGACGTTCACATCAAAAATCCGGTCCCAGGCTTCCTCCTCCATGGATTGCAGCAGCCCGTACCAGCAGATACCGGCGCAGCAAATGAGAATATCCACCGGGCCGATTTCCCGGAAAACCTGTTCCACCGCTGTAGCCTTGGCCACATCGCAGCAGAAGCCCCTGGCCCCGGTAAGCTCCTCCACCGCCCGGGCGGCATCATGGTTCTTTTCATAAAGGAAAAAGACCCGGTGGCCCTTTTCCGCAAACAATTCCACCGCCGCCCGGCCAATCCCCCGGGAGCCGCCGGTGATGACGACTGTTGCCATATTCCAAAATCTCCTAAAACTACAGACAGGGCGGCAAGAATGCCGCCCTTTATTGTTATTATCTTCTTCTGCTTTTGGTCCGGTGGTCGGAATACTGCCGGATCGAGGAGATCTTGCTGTCTGACTCGGACATAAAGGCTTTCAGTTTTTCCTCAAACAGCTGATCCGCGGTCTTGGGGGCGGCGGGCTGCTGGGGGGCGTTCCGGGGGGTCCGATTGGGGGTACCCTCCCGCCGGGGGGCGTTCCCTCGGAATTCCCGGGGGCCGTTTTCCCGCTGGGGCTTCGGCTCCAGACGCTTGATGGACAGATTGATCTTGCCGTTGTCCGTACCGATGACCATGACCTTTACATCCTGCCCTTCGGTCAGGTGCTGGCGAATATCGCTGACGTAGGCGTTGGCCACCTCCGAAATATGTACCATTCC
>CAKTQE010000092.1 GCA_934593275.1 uncultured Oscillospiraceae bacterium
TTTGCAACCAGACACACTTTTCTATTCTTCGCATCGCACATGACAAAATGCAGCTGTTTCCTGTTGTGTTGGAAAATGAAATTACAGGGCGTATTTCCTTTTATAAATGCGCATTCTGCGCATTCTGTGAAAAATGGAATCATCTTATATTTCAGAAAAACTTGATTTCCTGAAATACCCGTGTTTTTCTGGTTCGAATTATTGCAACGCACTCAGATCGATTTCGTATTTCATTGTTTTGGGCGGTTGGTGGACTTTCATAAACATGACCATATACCAGGGATAATACCATACCCCATCAACGAATTCGATATTTCCTTTGCAGAGTACGGTTGCTTTTTCAAATTTCCAGCCCTCAATTTTGCGGATCCTGTCCATGGCGGAATGTACCTTGAAATCGTTTCCGGATTTGGCTTCAATCAGTTCGACACCCATTCCATTTTGAATGACGAAGTCGATTTCACCGGTTTTCTTTCCATCATAATAATTCAGCTGGAATCCATTGCATTTTAGCTGCTGCGCGATCATATTTTCCAGGATGCTGCCCATATTGATCTGCAGTGCGCCGTTCAGAATTTCAAACTGCACATTTTCCATACAGGCAGCACACAGCAGACCAGTATCTCCCATAAATAGCTTGAAAAGATTCCGTTTTTCATTGAGCATGAGCGGTGGCTGCGGCTCCTCCACATTGTAGCAGGGAAGGGCAACGCCCGCATCGGCCAACCAGTTGAAGCTGTCCGCATAGCGGAGCTGACGACCATTGGGGTCCAATGCTGCCAATACGAATCTACGCTTTTTATCATTCAACTGGCTGGGAATGCTGTCAAAAATAGCACGGACCTTGACCTTTTCGCTGCCCTGTGTATACTGCGCAATATCCAGCCGGTACAGCTCTAATATTTCCGTTTGGTGGGCAATCACCTGGGCAATATCATGGGTATTTACATAGGTCTGGACTACATCCGGCATACCGCCGACCACTATATAGCTATAGAGCAGTTTGCACATGGTCTGATGAATGGCATCCGTGACCGGCGTTCCCGTTTCATAGCAATCCCTGAGGTACTGAATGGTCGATTTTTGCACGCCGTTGGCCCACAGATATTCCTCCAGGTCCATGGGATACATCTGGTAAAGTTCTTCAAAGCCCACCGGATAGGACCGTACCTCTTTGTGCCGGACACCCAAAAGGGAACCGGATTCGATATAGTCAAAGCGGCCATCCTCCACCAGAAACTTGATGGCGGTTCTGGCGTTGGGACACGCCTGAATTTCATCCAGAAGCACCAACGTGTTTCCGGGGATCATTGGCTTTCTGGTGTAGGCGGTCAGATTCGTGATGATCGTATTGGCATCCAGATTCCCGGTGAATATCTTTGTTGCGTCGGTATCGGTAATAAAATTGATTTCCACAAAACAGGAATACTGTTCCTTACCAAATTGACGAATAACGGTTGTCTTGCCGATCTGACGTGCCCCCATAATGCAAAGGGCCTTTCTTTTCGGTTGTCCTTTCCACTCCAGCAGCCTGTCATATGCCTTCCGATACAGCATTCTGTCACCTCCTGATCGTATTGTAACGCAGTTAGTGTAACATTATTCTGAGGATTTGTCAAATGGCGTGTAACATTTTTCTCTTTGAAGTAGACGACGCTTAACGCTCTCGGTGTTGAGGCTTATAAGGCACAGACTCAATACCGTCTCTTGAACGGAAGAACCGTTCCGGGAGACGGTATTTTTCCAGATAACGCTTCTGCTGCTCCGTGAAAAGACTGCCGAAGGATTCTCCGCTGCAATCGCAGATGAAGAAAGTACCGGCAATAATATCCGCAATATCTCCTGTGTCTGCATCCCGGATGGCCCGGTTGTGGTTGATCTGATAGATATTGATTCTCAACGGCTGTATTCCTTTCCGCTTGAGTATAGAAAAAGCACCTGCCAGTGAAGGCAGATGCCAATTCTTGGTTCCTACTCACGATAAGAGGCTTCCGTTCCGGATTTTTCTTCCACTCACTCAGGAACAGATCAATTTTTCGTTTCAAGTAGAGTTCGCCCATTTGCTTCACGCTCCTTTGTAGAAGATATTATGCAAAATATGGGCGACTCTTTCAAGAGTATTCACAAAAAATGAGCGACTTTTTCGGAAATACTCACATTTTTACAAAACTAAAGAAAAAGTGACATCTAATTTCCAAAGTAGTGGGTTCGTTTACTTGTAGAGCTTCAGCAAGAGACCATTCACGTCCTCGGTGGGCAGCCCCTTGGCAATGAGCTTGTTGCGGAACTGAATGAGGGCAACCTTTGCAAGGCGCAGCTCGGAATTGCTTAGCGTTACATAACGCATATTCTTCTTGGCAAACAGCGTCATGGACAGCTCCTTTGCTTTTTTCTCCCATTATACCGCATCTCAAGCCGGGTGACAAATGTGCGAACTGCTCGTGGTTCCTCATTTCAACGTGTTTCTTCCCTCGAAGATTTTTCCAGCTTCCGCAGCTTTTTTAGCGAGAAATCAATAATCCTCAATTTGCGTTCAGACAGAATCGTTGTATAGAAATCCTTTTGCAAATCTGACGGTACGGATGTTTCCGCGATAATCTGCTGGATTACGGCCATGTCGATTCTGGGAGCAATACGTTTCAGTGCTTGATTGCAATCCTCATTTTTCAGAGACGAGATAAACTCAAAATAGTTGATTTTTCTGCCGTCGAGTACGATAGACGACAGTGGCTGATTGAAAATTCTCAGGTTGAGCGCGTTTCGATCTGCGAGAACTTCCTGCATCTTTTCTTCATCTGCTTGTGGGAACAAGCTGCTGCCACAGTCAAATACAGGCGCAAGTTGCATCTCGTCCGTCTGTGTGTTGTATAAAAAGCCCCAGTTTCCATTGTGTCGGTCCCAGTTTCCAATCAGGGCATCTACGATGAACATATCCCAGAACCGTTCCTTGAGAAGTGTCTCGTCAATTGCGGTTTGCTGCTCGAAGGTGTCCTGAATATCCGATAGTTCTGTGCCGTATCCGTTTCGCACGGAATCAACAATTTGATTTTTCAAAGAAGCAAAGTCCTGAAGGACAATTCCGGGAGAGGTGAAATCTCGGCAGGCAACAACGATTTTTTCTTTTCCCTTTGGTGTACGGTAAGTGCCAAGCAGCACCTCCTGCACAGGAATACCCACACTCTCAAATATTTTGCAACCCAGGTATTCTGAGACACAGCTGTTGCTGTAACTAAGGGCAGGGCTTCTGGTCGGCAAAGCCGGAAACTTCAGCATATAGATATTCCCGTTGTAGACAACGGAAATTTTACTGCCGTTCGCTCCTGCATAGGTTTTTCTGCGAATGGGAAGCCCTGTAAAATCAATCAATCCAATTCACCCGGCCTTTCAAGATAGAGATATTTTTCCCGCAGATACCAAGCCTGATCCGGGGTAATCAGATTCCCGACTTCGGCACTGTTAATATCGCTTTGCAGATTGCAATAATCGCAGTCCCAATCACTGTAGTCTTCGGAATCTTTCTTCTTCCATGCAAGAACCATTTTTTGAATGGACTCCATTAGGAAGGGCGGCAGGTCCTTTTCTAGATAACTTTGATCAATCGGTTTCCCTGTTACAGAATCATATTCATGACAGTCCATTTCCATGATTTCCTCCATACTGCATCCCAACGCTCCCGCCAATGCCCGAACCGTTCCGGCAGTGCATTTTTCAAGAGAACTCCTTCCGGAACAAATGTCAACAATCGTGGTTTTGGGAATACCGCTCATTTTTGACAGGCGGTATTTTGTGATACCATTTGCATTCAAGAAGTTCTGTAAATCCATTATAATCCACCTCGCTAACACTTACATTATATCGGTATACCGACCTTATGTCAACATCAGCATTGTAGAGGCGTTACCGCTCCCACCCACGGGATTCCCGCTGGGGCTGGATTTCACCCTCGTCCGGCACTCCGTCTACGATCTCATTTTCCCGTTTGTCCATGTTCAGCAGAATATTCAACTGATCCAGTCGGGCAAATTTCGCTTTCAGCTCCTCCTCTCTGGGGAAGGGCTTTTCTACCTCCTGCTTGGCAATCTCCACCTGGATTTCCAAGTTTTTCAGCTTCTCCTTGTAGTCCAGCTGCCGTGTGGGCATACTTTCCAGAAGGTTATCCATACGCTGAATGTTGCCGAACACATCCGTTCCAAGACCAACTTTGTAGGTCAGCGTACCCTGCATGGAAATTTTGAACAGCTTTTCAAAGCCGTCAAAGCAGAGTGTCAGCTTAAATCCCCGGTAAGAACCAAGGGGGACCGGGTCGGCACTGGTCAGGGCATTGCAGGCATCCAGGATTGCCGTTCCGGCAGCTTTCTTTTCGGTGTAGGTCTGCCCGCCTATCACCATGGGGCAGAATCCATCCGCATTGGGCTGGGTTTTGTCTTTCAGCAGGACCATGTCCGCTTCCAGGCCGTCGATCCACTGGTGCATGGAAGCAATTTCGTTGGGGAATTTCCGAATAAGCATTGCGCCGAGATTGACGAAACAGCACAAAACCGCATGGAGCTGATCCTGCGCCCACTGGCAGAGCAAAACGGCGTGACCGAGCAACTGAAAGTCGAAAACCAAATGGAATGGGTGCGGCAGATGAACGCTTGCAAGGCACAGGCAGAGGAAGTTGTGAAAGCGGAATTGATATACGATTGAGCGAGGAAGTCCGGGCAGAAAACTGTTCGGACTTTTCTTATATATTCCAAAATGACGGTAGAATTGTTCACGAGTTTTATGGTATAATTTGAATACGAAAATTAAGCAACAAATCGGAATTGACAGAGGTAATGAAATGTTTGAAGAATTAGGAATTAGTTTTGGCACAGCACTAATCGTCTTA
>CAKTQE010000093.1 GCA_934593275.1 uncultured Oscillospiraceae bacterium
AACTTTTTGGACAATGTGCAAAAATGATGGTGTAAACCATGTGATTGCACAAAGTGTAAACCATGTGAGTCTTGACAGATTCATCGCCACTACAGCCCCGGCGAGGGGCTGGCACCGTGACGAATATAACCTGTGCCGGTGAATGGAACCACCCCCCGATATGTCATTCCGAGCGAACGGTAGTGAGTCGAGGAATCCACGCAAGTTGCAGATTATACCTTGCGTTGGTACTTTCTGCCACGTGGTGGATTCCTCCACTCCGCTTGCGCTCAAGGCCTGAATGACATAATGGGGGACGTTTGTTTCTTTATAACTGTCAACTGTCAATTGTCAACTGTCAACTAAAAAATTGTCCATTGTCAATTCAAAAAAGCTGTCAAATAAAGACCGGGCGTGGCCGATTGACGGTCACGCCCGGGTTTTGTATGTTCTTCGTCCTTACGCCGTATACTGGGAGAAAGGAATAAAGCTGATTTTGACGGTGCTGTCCAGGAGGTTCTGTTCGGTGGTTTCGCCTACTTCGGTGTCCACGCTTTCCAGGGCATCCTGGTCCCAGTTGGGGTTTTTGGTGTAGAACCAGGGGTTCTTTTCGTCCTTGGCGGCATCAAATACCAGGGCATCCTGGAATTGCAGGCTGCCGTTTTCCAGGCGGTAGAGGTTGTAGCCGTAGCTGGCGGCACCGTTGGTACCCCGGTTTAAAATCAGGCCGTCGGAGGTCAGCTGATAGGTGCTGCGCTCCATGGCGTCAATGACCTGGGTCTCCTGGCCGTCTTTTACGGTGTACATGGCGTAGATCAGGCCCTCTTCCACGGAGCCGATCATCAGCTCGGAGACGCCGTCACCGTCCATATCGTCCATGACGTAGCCTACCTTGTCCACATCTCCCACCATGCCTACCAGGTAGTTGAGGCCCCGGTCCATGTATTCCTGGGAGCCGAAGCCCTGGAGCAGAGCATCAAAATAGCCGTCCAGAATTTCGCCGTACAGGGGCTTTGCGGTGACCACGGGAACCTCGGTAGGGGCCTGGGTCGTCTCCGTGGGGGCCTCCGTTACCGGAGCGGTCTCCTGGGTTTCCGGGGCGGTGGTTTGCGCGGAAGAGTCGCTGCCGCAGGCAGCCAAGGTCAAAAGCATTGCGGCAGTCAAAAGCAGTGCCGATAATTTTTTCATAATGTTCCATCCTTTCGCCATAGTTTCTTTCAAAATATCACCCTTTTCCCGCCTTGTCAAGGAAACCGTTGCAAAATTAAAAAAACATTATTATTTTGCTGCCGCCGCAAAAAAAGCCCCTCTATTTTGCCCAGAACAGCATTGACGTTACTTTAAGAAACTGCTATGATATTCCCGTAAGCAAGGTAGCAAAAGCGGAGCTGTAGAAAGGAGGTTCCCAATTGAACGTTTCTGCTTCTGTCTGGCTGGTGCTTCTCATCTTTTTTGTAGTGGCAGAGGGGGCCTCGGTGTCGCTGGTGTCCATCTGGTTTGCGGCGGGCGCGCTGGTAGCGGCCCTGGCGGCACTGCTGGGTGCCGGGGGGCTGACCCAAACGGTGCTGTTTTTCGCCGTCAGCGGTGTGCTTCTGGCCCTGCTGAGGCCAATGCTTAAAAAGTATGTGAACCCCAAGATCCAGAAAACCAATGTAGATGCCCTGGTAGGGCAAACCTGTACGGTTACGGAGGAGATCGACGATCTGGCCCCAACGGGTCAGGTAAAAGTCGGCGGCATGGTCTGGACGGCCAGAAGTGCCGACGGTGAGAAGATCCCCGCCGGAACCATTGTCACCATCCGGTCTGTTGAGGGCGTGAAGCTGCTGGTTTCTCCCGCCGCCGTGCCGGAACCCGTCAAATCATAAGGAGGTAAATCATATGCCCTTTGTATTGCTTGCCATTGTCATTCTGCTTTTCATCATCATCATCACCAATATCTCCGTGGTCCAGCAGTCCCGGGCCTATGTTGTGGAGCGGCTGGGTGCCTTCCATAGCGTGTGGGGCGTGGGTATGCACTTCAAAGTCCCCTTTATTGACCGGGTGGCCCGGAAAGTCAGCCTGAAAGAACAGGTTCTGGACTATCCCCCCCAGCCCGTCATCACCAAGGACAACGTGACCATGCAGATCGATACCGTTGTCTACTTCCAGATCACCGACCCCAAGCTCTACTGCTACGGCGTGGAGCAGCCCATGATGGCCATGGAAACCCTGACCGCCACCACCCTGCGAAACATCATTGGCGATCTGGAGCTGGACCAGACCCTGACGAGCCGTGACGTGGTCAACACCAAAATGCGCTCCATTCTGGACGAAGCCACGGACCCCTGGGGCATCAAGGTCAACCGGGTAGAGCTGAAGAACATCCTGCCTCCTGCGGACATTCAGAACTCCATGGAGAAGCAGATGAAAGCCGAGCGTGACCGCCGTCAGTCCATCCTTCAGGCCGAGGGCCAGAAGAAGTCCGCCATCCTCATTGCCGAGGGTGAAAAGGAATCCGCCATTCTGAAAGCTTCCGCCGAAAAGGAAGCCGCCATTCTCCGGGCCGAGGCCGAGAAGCAGGCTGCCATTCTGAAAGCCGACGGCGAAGCCCAAGCCATCCTGGCCGTGCAGCAAGCACTGGCCGACTCCATCGCCATGCTGAACGATAAGGCCCCCAACGACAGCGTGCTGCGGCTGAAAGCCATTGAGGCCATGCAGAAAGTCGCTGACGGCCAGGCCACCAAGATCATCATCCCCAGCGAAATGCAGGGCCTGGTGGGTCTTGCCAACGGCATTGTAGAGGGAACCAAGTAATGCCATCCGCCGCCGTTTTTCACGGCGGCGGTTTTCGAAAAGGAGCGTTCATGATGGACAATCGTTTTGTAAAAACCTATTCCCAGGGTTTTGTAGGGACCATGGAAATCTGGGTGGATACCCAAACCGGGGTCAACTACATCTTCCGGCAAAGCGGCTACGGCGGCGGCCTGACGGTGCTGGTGGACCGGGAGGGGAAGCCCATTGTGTCGGCATTGCCTGTTCAGGAGGAATAAACCTTTCGACAGGCTTTCCCCAGATTCCCGAAAATCAGGGTGCCTTTCCGGCGGTTTTCCACATTCTTTTGTGGAAGCCGCCGGTTTTTGCGGCCTTTCGGGGGATTTTTCACCGACCCGAAATTCTTGATTTTTTTGGAAATTCTTTTATAATAGCCCCATTCACAGGCAAAACCGCCGAAAAGCGATAGAGAAATCGCGGAATGCCAGAGAGGAATGGTGTTTTTGCGGCGGTTTTTGTTTTTTATCCCGGGTCTCATCCTGGGGGCGGTGCTGTGTCAGAGTGCGTTTGCGACTACTTATCTCATCAATGACGGGGGCAGGACCTACGCCTGCACCCTCTACCCCGGCACCACCCAGGAAGCGTTGGCGGCGGCAGGGGTGGAGCTGCACCCCCAGGACGGCTATACCCGGGAAAAGGACACCATCACCGTCCGCCGGGCCCCTATGGTGGAATTTTACTACCACGGAGAACGCCGGTTTGTCCCCATTGGCCGGGAGACCGCCGGGGAATTCTTGGAGCGGCAGGGCATTGCCCTGGGGCCGGGAGATCGGCTGTCCTGCCCCCAGGAAACCCCGCTTTCCCCTGGCATGGAACTGCGGGTGGATTTTGTAGAGAGCCGGGAGGAAACCTTTGTCCGGGAAATCCCCTATGCCACCCAAATCTGCGCCGCCCCCGACCTGCCCCAGGGGATGACCCAGAGCCTGGCCCAGGGGAAAACTGGCACCCTGACCTGTAGGGCCTGGGTGACCTATGTCAACGGGGTAGAGGAGGGCCGGGAAATCCTAGAGCAGCGGCAGACCGCCGGGCCTGTAACGGAGATTATCGCCCAGGGCTGCGGGCCGAAAGAGGAACGAACCCAGGGCCTGGTGATCGGGGACGGGGTGATTTCCCTTCCCACCGGAGAACGGCTGACCTATACCAAGGTGGACTATGTGCGTGCCACGGCCTACACCCACACGGACGAGGGCTGCACCACCACCACCGCCACCGGCACCACCGTCCGCCGGGGAACCGTGGCGGTAGACCCCCGGTACATCCCCTACGGCACCCGCATGTTCATTGTGGCCTCCGACGGCAGCTTCCAATACGGCCTGGCCCAGGCCGAAGACTGCGGCGGCGACATCAAAGGAGACCGGATGGATCTATATTTCCCCACCTACGAAGAGTGCATCACCTTTGGCCGCCGCCGGTGTACCGTGTATTTTCTGGGATAACGGTTGCAAAAGCAGGGGGGAGTGTGGTATGATGGAGGGGAAAAGTTGACAGTTGACAGTTATTCCCAATTGACAATGGACAATTGACAATTGACAATTTTGGGGGGACGGGCGTATCACCTTTGTGCCAATGTTTCGGTAAAATCGCCACCCGAAAGCACGGTACAAGAGCTTCCCCACTGGGGAAGCTGGCAGGGCGCAGCCCTGACTGATGAGGGCCGCGGGGCTGCCCCAAATATTGTAAAAACAATGGGCGCAAAGGTGTTACGCACTGTAGCGGCGGCAATCTGCCGCCATCCGGCCCACAGGGCCGGAACCGTGGTACGTTTGTATTTGCAGCGATAAATGGAAAAACGTTTGTTGTTGTATTGCGTGATGCCGTTCAACGAAACAGGTTGTAATTTGCAACGGGGCCAGCCCCTCGCCGGGGCTGGAGTGGCGATGAATCATCGCCGCTACATTGTTCCGTATATTAGGTGGTACCGTTCAACCGAACAGATTGTATTCAGGACGTGGCGGGCGGCAGGTTGCCGCCCCTACTAGCGCAAACCTATTAAAACTTTACTTTCAAGCAAGAGTGTGGTATTCTAAAAATAAAACGCAAAGAGGG
>CAKTQE010000094.1 GCA_934593275.1 uncultured Oscillospiraceae bacterium
GCAGCCCTCCTGCGCCAATTTTACGGAAGGAGGTGCGTTGTGGAATTATGGAATGGTATTCGATTTTAGCAATCGTTTTAGGCGTCCTTGTGGCCGTTGCACTGGCGTTTTTCGGGGGGATCACCTACCGGAAGAAAATCGCCGAGCGGGAAATCGGTTCTGCTGAGGCAGAGGCGACCCGCCTGATCAACGAAGCCATCCGAAACGGTGAAAACCGGAAAAAGGAAATGCTGCTGGAAGCCAAAGACGAAATCCATAAATCCCGCACAGAACACGACAGAGAAGTCAAAGAGCGTCGTGCCGAACTGACCAAACAGGAACGCCGGCTTGAGCAAAAAGAAACCACCCTGGACAAGAAAACAGAAGCATTTGAGCGCAAAGAAGAGGACCTGAACCGCCGCCTGGCAGCGGTGGCCCAGACCCAGGCGGAGGCGGATAAGATCCGTACCCAGCAGCTGGAAACCCTGGAGCAGCTCTCCGGGCTGACCCAGGAACAGGCCAAGCAGTATTTGCTTGACAGCATCGAAAACGATGTCCGTCACGAGGCTGCCATGAAGATCAAGGAGATCGAGCAGCAGCTGAAAGACGAGGCCGAGGAAAAGGGCCGGGAGATCATCGCCACAGCCATTCAGCGTTGTGCCGCGGACCATGCCGCCGAGACCACCGTCTCCGTGGTGGCCCTGCCCAATGATGAAATGAAAGGCCGCATCATCGGTCGAGAGGGCCGGAACATCCGGACTTTGGAGACCATTACCGGTGTAGACCTGATCATTGACGACACCCCGGAAGCCATCACCGTCTCCAGCTTTGACCCGGTTCGCCGGGAGGTGGCAAGACTTGCCCTGGAAAAGCTGATCGTTGATGGCCGTATCCACCCCACCCGCATTGAGGATATGGTGGAAAAGGCCCGGAAAGAAGTGGACCGCACCATCCGGGAGGAGGGCGAGCGGGCCTGCTACGAGACCGGCGTTCACAACCTGAATCCGGAACTCATTAAAATTCTGGGCCGTCAGAAGTACCGTACTTCCTACGGTCAGAACGTGCTGAACCACTCCATTGAGGTGGCCCATATTGCCGGACTCATGGCTTCCGAGCTGGGTGTAGACGTGGCCCTGGCCAAGCGGGCAGGACTGCTTCACGACCTGGGCAAGGCCATTGACCATGAGGTAGAGGGCAGCCATGTACAGCTGGGCGCGGATTTGGCCCGGAAGTACAAGGAAAACCCTGTCATCATCAATGCCATTGAGGCCCACCACGGGGATGTGGAACCCAAGACCGTCATCGCCGTGCTGATTCAGGCCGCCGATGCCATTTCCGCCGCCCGTCCCGGTGCGCGCAGAGAGAATGTGGAAAACTACATTCGCCGTCTGCAAAAGCTGGAAGAACTCACCGGCTCCTATCCCGGTGTGGAAAAGGCTTACGCCATCCAGGCCGGACGGGAAGTCCGCATTATGGTCAAGCCCGAGGTGGTCTCCGAGGACAACATGATCCTCCTGGCCCGGGACATTGCCAAGAAGATCGAAGCCGAGCTGGAATACCCCGGCCAGATCAAGGTCAACGTCATTCGGGAAACCAAGGCCGTGGAATTTGCAAAATAAGCATTTCGCCTCCGAAAGCTACTGCTTTCGGAGGCGTTTTTGACCTGAAAACAGCCGCAGACGTTGAAGAAACACATGCAGCAGCTGCGCTATCCACAATGAAAAGTGACCGGAAGCCTTTTTGGGGGTGCTTCCGGTCACTTTTGTAAAACGGGAACTAGTCCGTCAAGGGGTTTCAAAGTTCTCTTTCAGCCACGTCTGGAAGACATCTTCCGACATTGGTACCGAAATACTGACGGAATAGGCATAGGTTCCATCGGTCCAGATGGCCAGAACATAGCCATCGGTGCCGCCTTTTAGGGTTACGGTGCAGCCGGAAAGGGGAACGGTCGTTTCCTGGGAATATTCGTTATAGTCGCCGGAATTGTCCTGGGTTCCCAGGGATTTCCGGTAACGTAAGTTTTCGGTTTCTCCAATGTACCGGATTTCTGCCAGTTCATTCCAATAGGATAGATATTCCTGCTGCTCTACTGCAAAGGGAAGTACTGTCAGCTCTTTCATGGGTACGCCGGTCTTTTCGGCAAGAGCTTCCAAAGTGCTGACGTTCTCGATTTGGGCGGTGGCCATCATTCCCTGCTGGGTGTCCTGGGTGTCCTGGGGCTGTCTGGGTTTCCAGGCAAACCAGCAGCAAAGGACAATTGCCGCACAGGCGGCCAGAGAGAGGATTTGACGGGTCAGTTTTTTGGGTTTCTTTGCTTGGCCTACCTCTATATTTTCCAGGATGCGCTGCCGCATTTCCGGGGTCACTTCGATTCTATCCATGATCTGCTTATATTTCAAAGTCGTAGGCCTCCTTCAAAATGGATTTCAGCTTTTCCCTGGCCCGGTGCAGGTCAGAGCGGACGGTGGCGGGATTCCGCCCCAGAAGCTTGGCGATTTCGGCTGTAGAATACCCTTCGTAATAGTGCAGGTGGATCACTTCCCGGAACTGCACCGGAAGACTTTTTACTGCGTCCCACACAAAGGAAAGGTCCTCACGGCCCTCCTCTGCCAGGTTTTCGTCCAGTTCATCACTGACCCGCAGGGCATTGTATTCGATGCGGTTTTTGCTCAAGTTCGCCGCCACCCGCAAAAGCCAGGCTTTTTTATGGGTTTCACTCTCAAAACTTGGTGCGGCGGTCAATAGCTTGATAAGCGTTTCCTGCAAAATTTCCTCTGCGTCCGCCATATTGTGCAGATAGCTGTAGGCACAGCGCAAAATGGCATTGCCATAGGTGTCCAGCGCATCTGCCGCCATCTGGTTGGATTTGTCCTGAACTGTTGCTTGCGGCTTTTTCTGGGGGAGTAGGCTGACTGCAAGCTGTACAAAGGCATACAGGTACTGTCCAAGTCGCTGCCACCTGAGCGCAGGGTTCACAATTGCTTCCATTCCAATCGTTCCTCTTTCTAAAGAATACAGTATCAGTATATTCAAATTTCTAATGTTTTGCAAGCACACTTGTAAAGGATATCAGAAAGAAATCAGTGTGCAGGGATTGATATAGCACCCATTATAGGCAATTCCAAAGTGAAGATGATTGCCTGTGGTAATTCCGGTATTACCCACATAGCCGATAAGCTGTCCGGCGGAAACAGCGGTATTTACGGAAACCACATAAGTTGTCATGTGCATATAGACAGAGGAGTATCCATCTGTGTGATTGATTGTGACCAAGTATCCGGCAGATGCGGAATAGCCCGCCCGGGAAACGATTCCTGCCCGTGTGGCATAAATAGGCGTACCTTTCGGTGCGGCCAGGTCTACACCCTGATGGTAGGTCGATGCTCCGGTTGTTGGGGACTTCCGCAGCCCAAAGGGGCTGGACAGATACCTGTAGGCACAGGGGCGAAGCCAGGTTACGTTGCCTTTTTCTCCGCCATTGTCAGGCTTGCTTGGTTCTGTTGGAGCGGTGGTTTCCGGCGGGACCGTGGTATAGGTCTCCATGTATTCTTTCCACTCCCGGTACTTTGCCGCATTGTATTCCTTTTCTGTTTTTGCTATTTCTTCCAGCAGAGCCGTATCTTCACTGTTGAGTTCCTCCTGTAGTGAACGGATCTCCGCGCCTTGCGCAATCAGTTCCTGTATGACCTCATCGGTATCCGCACGTTTTTGATCCAGTTCCCCTTGAAGATCAGACAGTTCCCGCTGCGTTTGTTCCATTTGCGCTTTCTCTGTTTTCAGTGTTTCCTGAGCATCACAGACATTTTGATAGGCAAGACTCAGTGAGACCAGGCGTTGACGGTCCGACATGGCAATTTCCTCAATCATATTCAGTCGGTCTAAAAAATTCGAGAAGCTGTTTGCCCGAAACAGCACTTCCCAATAGGACAGGCTTCCATCCTCCTCCATTGCACGAATGCGGCTTTTTGAATCTGCGTTCAGGGTGTCATAGCGGGTTTGCGCTTCATCCAGCGTTTCCTGACTATCGGCAATCAGGACTCTGTAGGCCTCCAACTGGGTCTGCACATTGCTGGTCTGGCGGTGCAGATTATCAATCTCTTGGTCAAGCTGATTCTTTCGACTGACAATTTCCAGAACCCCCTGCTGATTTTCTTCATAGTTTGTATGTAATTGGTCGATCTGGTCTTTCAGCTCCATGCGCTGCTGTTTCAGCGCATCAATTTGCTTTTGGATTTCCTTAGAGGAGGCGGCACGTGCTGGCCTTGGCAGAAAAACAAGCAGAAGCAACAGGGCCAACAAGCCCGTGATTAAGCGGTTCCAATTCCATTCCATGTTTTTACCTCTGTGTTATCCGTGAAAGCCTGTCCCAAAGGGTCAGGCCAGACTCTGGACCCAGGCGGCCAGTTGTTCCGCCTCCATCCCTGTGCCGGACATCACCGCATAGGAATTCCCACCGTCATTCCAGGTTGCGTTGTATACAAGACCATCGCTGCCTTTGCAGGTCACGGTTTTGCCGCCGATGGTTTGCACTTCTACGGTGTCATAGGTGTTGTGGTCGCCGCTGATGTCATCGGTGCCAACGCCCTTGCGGAAGCACACGAAAGCCTGGTCCTCATCGCCGCTGCTGAAAA
>CAKTQE010000095.1 GCA_934593275.1 uncultured Oscillospiraceae bacterium
CTGAATCGCCACATCCGCAGACTGTAACCCATGTGTCTTCCCTATGTGTTACCTATGTTTCTCTTGACATGGTAGCCACCCCTACATACTTTAACGGAGGTACAAAAATGAACCACGTTGGCCGCTCCAATAATTGTCAATTGTCCATTGTCAATTGTCAATTGTCAATTTCGGAAATAACTGTCAACTGTCCACTGTCAACTGTCAACTTAAAAAGGCGGTCAGCGTAAAAAAAAAACAGGGTCTTTCGGCCCTGTTTTTTATTTGCCCAGGCGTTTTTCCAGGGTGTAGGCGTTCAGTGAAGTCAGGTGGACTTGGTTGAAGCCGTATTCGGTGGTGAGGACGAAGCTTTTGGGGAGGTCGTCGCAAGGGACGACTTGGCCGTTTTCTTCGGCTTTTTCCAGAAAACGCTGGGTGCGTTTGGAATAGGAGGTGTTATCCAAATCGAAAATGCCCAGGATGCTTTTGTCCCGGACGGCGAAATCGTTGCCGATGGATAGGTACATAAAAACCTCCTGACTCCATATGTTTCACGTGAAACATTACTTTCGTTTTTTCCACTCTGCCACGGCCATTTCGTCGCAGCGGTTGTTCATGGGGTTGTCGGCGTGGCCTTTGACCCAGTGGCAGTGGACTTGGTGCTTCATGGTAAGATTCAACAGGCGGTCCCACAAGTCCGGGTTCAAAGCGGGTTTTTTATCGCTTTTGACCCAGTTTCGCTTTTTCCAGCCCCAGGCCCAGCCTTTTTCAAGGGCATCAATGATGTACTTGGAGTCGGAATACAGTTCCACCACGCAGGGTTCTTTCAGGGCTTCCAGGCCACGGATGACGGCGGTCAGCTCCATGCGGTTGTTGGTGGTAGAGTCCTCGCCGCCGGAAAGTTCTTTGGTGGAGCCGTTATAGCTGAGGATGGCCCCCCAGCCGCCGGGGCCTGGGTTTCCCGAACAGGCCCCGTCGGTATAAAGGGTCACGGTTTTCATTCCTGGGTCTCCTGGGTTTCAGGGGTATCAGAGGTTTCGGTTTCTTCCTCGTCCCGTTCCACACGTTCCAGGGAAACCACCTTGCTGCCCTCATCCAGGCGCATGACAATGACACCCTGGACATCCCGCTTGTAGACGTTGATGGAGGAAGCGGGTACCCGGATGATCACACCGCCGTTTTCGATGATCATCACGTCATCGTCTTCACCCACCACCCGGCATCCGGCGATATTGCCGGTCTTGGAGGTGATGTTGTAGTTCTTCAAGCCCTTGCCGCCCCGGCTCTGGGGGATTTTTTCGCCATCCGGGCCGGTACGCAGGTATTCAGGCAGCTCCGTCCGCTTGCCGTAGCCGTTTTCGGTGATGGTGAGCAGGGTCTTGCCCTCCTCCACCTTTTCTGCACCTACCACGTAATCCCCAGAATTCAGGGAAATACCCCGGACGCCAGCGGCTTCCCGGCCCATGCAGCGGACATCCGTTTCGTTAAAGCAGATGGCCATGCCCTGGGCGGTGGCCAGGATCACATTATCAGAGCCATTGGTCCGGAGAACGTTTACCAGATGGTCGTCTTCATCCAAAGTCAAAGCCTTGATGCCGGATTTCCGGTTGGTTTTCAGGGCCACGAAAGGCAGCCGCTTGACGATGCCCTTCCGGGTGGCCATCAGCAGATACTCATCCTCGTTAAACTCCCGGGTCACCACCATGGCGGTGACGGTTTCCCCGGCATCCAGGGGCAGGACGTTGACGATGGCGGTGCCTCTGGCGGTCCGTCCGGCTTCGGGGATCTGGTAGCCCTTCCGGTGATGGACCCGTCCGGTATCGGTAAAGAAGAGAATATGGTCATGGGTGGAGGCAATGTTCAGACTCTTTACATAGTCCTCCTCTTTCAGGTTCTGGGCGTTGACACCTCGGCCACCCCGGCTCTGGGTGCGGTAGGTGTCCACGGGCATCCGCTTGATGTAGCCGTCATTGCTCAGGGTGAACGCACAGGTCTCCTCGTCAATCAGGTCTTCAATGTCGATTTCATCTTCAATGTCCTGAATGACCGTCCGCCGCTCGTCACCGAACTTGTCCCGGATCTCCACCAGCTCCTGCCGCAGCACGGCCCGGAGTTTGGCTTCGTCTGCCAAAAGTTCCTGGTAATAGGCAATTTTCTGTTCCAGTTCCTTGTATTCCGCTTCCAGCTTTTCCCGGTTCAGACCCTGCAGGGCAATAAGCCGCATGTCGCAAATGGCCTGGGCCTGGACGTCATCCAGCTGAAAACGCTCCATCAGATTCTGCTTGGCGTTGTCATAGGAGGAACGGATAATGCGGATGACCTCGTCAATATTGTCCTGGGCAATCAGCAAGCCCTCCAACAAATGCGCCCGCTCCTGGGCTTTCCGCAGATCGTACTGGGTACGGCGGGTCAGCACTTCTTCCTGGTACCGCAGATATTCGTCCAGAATCTGCCGCAGGGACAAAATCTTGGGCTGCTTCTGGTCGTCAACCAGGGCCAGCATGATGATGGAGAAATTGGATTGCAGGGCGGTCTGCTTAAAGAGGTTGTTCAGCACCACCTGGGGGTTGGCATCC
Source organism: uncultured Oscillospiraceae bacterium (assembly GCA_934593275.1). GTDB lineage: Bacteria > Bacillota > Clostridia > Oscillospirales > Oscillospiraceae > Faecousia. The sequence continues at coordinate 2,556 of CAKTQE010000095.1, forward strand.
TTTTTCAGCTCAATGACCATCCGCATACCGTTCCGGTCCGTCTCGTCCCGGAGGTCGGAAATGCCATCAATGCGCTTGTCTTTTACCTGGTCGGCAATGGTTTTGATCAGCTGCCGCTTGTTGACCTGGTAGGGAAGCTCCGTGACGATGATTCTGGTCCGGTCCTTGCCGAATTCTTCAAATTCGGTCTTGGCCCGAACCACCACCTTGCCCCGGCCCGTGGCGTAAGCCGCCCGGATGCCGCTGCGGCCCATGATGATGCCGCCGGTGGGGAAGTCAGGCCCCGTCAGGTGATCCATGAGGTTCACCAAGGTACACTCCGGGTCATCCAGCACGCAGATGCAGGCGTTGATGACCTCGGTGAGATTGTGAGGGGGGATGTTGGTGGCCATGCCCACGGCAATACCGGAGGAGCCGTTGACCAGCAGATTGGGGAACCGGCTGGGCAGCACCCGGGGTTCTTTCCGGCTCTCGTCAAAGTTGGGGTCCCAGTTCACCGTGTCCTTGTCAATGTCCCGGAGCATTTCGTTGGACATTTTGGACAGCCGGGCCTCGGTGTAACGGTAGGCGGCAGGGGGGTCTCCGTCCACGGAGCCGAAGTTGCCGTGGCCGTCTACCAAAAGATAGCGCATGGAGAAATTCTGGGCCAGGCGCACCATGGCATCGTAAACGGACGCGTCACCGTGGGGATGGTATTTACCCAACACGTCACCGACACAGGTGGCTGATTTTTTAAAGGGTTTGTCGGATGTGAGGCCGCTTTCGTACATGGTGTAGAGAATGCGGCGGTGAACCGGTTTCAGGCCGTCCCGGACGTCCGGCAAGGCCCGGCCCACGATAACGCTCATGGCGTACTCAATATAGGACCGCTCCATTTCCTCCACCAGGTGGGATTCGGTGATCACCTGGTCGGGAAAGGCAATGTCCTCTGGTTTGTAGCTTCTGTTATGTGCCATATAGCACCTCCAAAACATTTTGGAACATGAAATTCCGCCAGCGGAAAACCCGCTATTCTAGTCTAAAATCTGTAAAATTCCTATAAAACGTTAGATATCGATGTTTTCGGCGTACCGGGCGTTCCGCTCGATCCAGTCTTTCCGGGGTTCTACCTGTTCGCCCATCAGGACGGTGAAAATCTCATCCGCCCGGGCGGCATCGTCCAGGGTGATCCGGCGCAAAGAACGCTGTTCCGGGTCCATGGTGGTCTCCCACAGTTCGTGGGGGTCCATTTCACCAAGGCCCTTGTACCGGGCAATGTCCACCTTGGCGTTGGGGTTGTCCGAGCGCATCTGGGCGGAAACCTGGTCCCGCTGCTCATCGGAGTAGGCAACCTTGGTGGTTTTGCCCCGGGTCAGCTTGTAAAGGGGCGGCACGGCAGAGTACACATAGCCGTTTTCAATCAGGGGCCGCATGTAGCGGAAGAAGAATGTCAGCAGGAGGGTCCGGATATGGGCACCGTCCACGTCCGCATCCGCCATGATGATGACTTTGTGATAGCGGAGTTTTTCAATGTCAAATTCCTCTCCGATGCCCGCACCCAGGGCCACGATCAGGGGGTAGAGCTTGTCATTCCCGTAAATCTTGTCGGCCCGGGCCTTTTCCACGTTGAGCATTTTGCCCCACATGGCTAAGATAGCCTGGAATCTGGAATCTCTGCCCTGGATGGCAGAGCCTGCGGCGGAGTCACCCTCCACGATGTAAATTTCGCAAAGGCTGGGATCCCGTTCGTTGCAATCCTGGAGTTTGTCCGGCATCTGGCCGGATTCCAGTCCGGTTTTCCGGCGGATGGATTCTCTAGCCTTTCGGGCAGCCTCTCTGGCCCGGTTGGCCATCATGGCTTTTTCCAGAATCTGCTTGGCAATCTGGGGATGTTCCTCAAAATAGGTGGAAAGTTGGTCGTTGACCACCTGGTCAACCAGGGTACGAATATAGGCGTTTCCCAACTTGGCCTTGGTCTGGCCCTCAAACTGGGCATCCGTCAGCTTGACGGAAATAATGGCGGTAATGCC
>CAKTQE010000096.1 GCA_934593275.1 uncultured Oscillospiraceae bacterium
TTCCACGAGGGCGGCGACCCTGTAAAGGAAGCCAAGGAAAACTGGGTCACTGCCCGGCGGGCCATTCTCCGCAAGCCCATTGACCGCATCGGCTACGGCGGCTACCTGAAGCTGGCCCTGGAGTTCCCGGAGTTTATTGACTATGTGGCTTCCGTCTGTGATGAGTTCCGGGAGCTGTATGAGAACATCAAGGGTACCACCCCCTACTGCGTCAAGACCGTGGCCGTGCTGAACAGCTGGGGTAAAATGCGTTCCTGGGGCTGCCACATGGTTCACCATGCCCTGTATCAGAAGCAGAACTACTCCTACGCCGGCATCATCGAGGCCCTGTCCGGCGCGCCCTTTGATGTGAAATTCATCTCCTTTGACGACATCCGGAAAGACCCCGCATTGCTTGACACCATTGATGTGGTCATCAACGTAGGTGACGGCGACACCGCCCACACCGGCGGCGTGGAGTGGGAAGACCCCACCGTTTCCGCGGCGGTGCGGAAGTTCGTTCACCGGGGCGGCGGCTTCATCGGTGTTGGCGAGCCTACCGGCCACCAGTACCAGGGCCATTATCTGCAGCTGGCCAGCATTCTGGGCGTGGAAAAGGAAACCGGCTTCACCCTGAACTACGACAAGTACAACTGGGAGCAGCACCCGGATCACTTCATCCTGGAAGACGTGGCCGACCAGGTGGACTTTGGCGAAGGCAAGAAGAGCATCTACGCATTGGACGGCACGGAGATCCTGGTCCAGAAAGACAAGGAAGTCCAGATGGCCGTCAACGCTTTCGGCAATGGCCGCAGCGTCTACATTTCCGGCCTGCCCTACTCCTTTGAAAACAGCCGTGTCCTCTACCGGGCCATCCTGTGGTCTGCCCACAGCGAGGAAGCCCTGCACAAGTGGTTCTCCTCCAACTACAACGTAGAAGTCCACGCTTTCGTTGCCAACGGCAAATACTGCGTTGTGAACAACACCTACGTCCCCCAGGACACCACCGTCTACACAGACCGCGACAGCTTCCAGCTCCACCTGGAAGCCAACGAGATTCGCTGGTACAGCCTGTAAAAAACGCCCCCGACAGCAAAACACGCTGCCGGGGGCGTTTTTGTATCCCAAAATCAGACGGGAGAGGGCAATGGGAATTGACAATTGACAATGGACAATTGACAATTTGGCGCGAAAACCCCGCTCCCGGTTTGGAAATCGGGGGCGGGGGTTGATTTATAGGGGGTTATTTGTCTTTCCTCTTTTTGAGGATCACCGTGGCACCCAGGCCGATGGCGGCGGCTACCAGGATGGCGATGGCGGCTTCCAGCTGCACCTGGTCGCCGGTGCGGGGGTTGCCGGTGATGGATACGGCGCGCTTCCAGTGGGCGTAGACGGTGGTGTCTCTCAGGAACAGGGTGTCCTCATCCACCTTGACCCCGGCGGCGGTGTACCAGCCCTCAAACTTGTAGCTGCTGCGGCTGGGGGTTGTGGGGGTTCCGTCCAGAACGCCGGGCCACTTGGTCTGCATGGTGAATTCTTTCACATCCGTAGAACCAATGCGGGCAGTGCCGCCCCAGCAGTTGAACGTGACGGTGACAGGCTCAAACTTGACCCAGTAGGCGTAGACCGTGGCCCGGTCCTTGAATACCGTTTCACCCGGCTTCACCAGGTCGCCCTTGCCGTCTTCCTGGGTGTACCAGCCGCCAAAGTAGTAGCCCTCCCGAAGCTCGGGGACGGGGATATCCTTGGCGTTTACCGTGTTGATGGGGGATTCCTGGGTTCGTACTGTAACAGAGCCTAGCTCCTGGCCGTTCTCTTTGATCTTGCCGCCGCAAGCATCAAAGTTTACCGTCCGGGGCTGATAGCTCCATACCGCGTAGAGATTCAGCGTGGTTTCCTGCCCGAAATACAGGTCCTCCACAGGAGACGTAAGATTGTATTGCAGGTTTCCGTTACGGGTCTCAGCCCAACCGCTACAATCATAGTACTGACGGCTGATGATGATTCTATTGTATGTCAAATGTTCGGGTGAACCATAGTTAAATTGCTGGTCGTAGGTTTGCTCCGGGTTTCTGTAATTGTCGTGGAAAACCACGGTGTATCTAATGGGTGTCCACTTGGCGTAGATGGTGGCGTTGGACTCGAATTTCGTGCCATTCTCTACCGGATCGCCAGTGCATTCTTCCGTCCGATACCAGCCGCCGAAAGTGTAGCCGGTTTTCTTAGGAGTAGGCAGTTCTCCCGTCAGAATGCCCTGGGCATTGGTGGTCATGGTGTTGGAAACGCCCTCATCGAATGTGCCGCCCTTGGGGTCCAGGGTGATCACAAAGGAGCCGTCAGTGACGATGGCATAGGGCGAAAAACTGTTGGCCCAGATGGTCAGGATATTGCCGGTCTGGCGGTAGCCAGGGTTGGTGCCATCGAACGGGGGCATGGGGGTGGCGTTATGGTAAACGGCTACCACGTTCCCGGTCACGGTGAAGTCAAACTGAATCAGGCCGGTGACTGAATGAAGTTCACCCAAATTGGCATCTTCTGCGCCCAACATCTGCACGGACAGGTCGTATACTGTCAGAAGTCTCTTGCCGTCCAGCTTTTCCCCCAATATACTACTGATTTCAGCAAGTCTTGGTTCATCCCCTTGTACTGCATGAATCACAACCTTTTCGGTTTCCTTTGGCAGAGTATTCTCTTTCAGAAAGTTCTCACCAAGAGTGACATTACCCGGTTTTTCAACAGAAACCTCTTTCTTCCACTGGGCTACCAGGGTGGTAGGCTTATCGTAGGTCTTATCCAAGGAAACCTTTGTATTTGTATCCTGAGTGTACCAGCCAAGGAATTCATGGCCCGCCCAGGTGGGGGTGGGCAGACTGCCCAGCTTTTTGTTTTCGTTGACCGTGGCACTAGTCATGCCGCAGCTTCCCCCACCGGCATCAAAAGTGACCGTCACGGCCTGGGGCTGTTCCTCCCACTTGGCGTAAACCATGGTGTCTTTATCAAATTTGGTTTCTTTGGTCACGGCACCGGTATAGTCCGTAGTCAGATACCAGCCCAGTAAATTGTAATCGGTTTTGCTGTGTGTAGGCAGCGGGTCATCAAGTGTTCCGTCCGCCTTGGCGGTTCTCTTTTCATCCGCAACTCCATCGAGTTGGAAGTTAAAAGTAACGGTAATACCGGTTGCCGGTTTGTTCTCCGATTCCGTTCCGGTGGCCGGGTTCTCCGTCCACTTGGCGTAGAGGATGGTGTCGGCGGTGTAGGTGTGCGCTGCGCCCACCGCCGTTCCGGTGCATTTGCTGTCCACAAACCAGCCCGCAAAGGTATAGCCGGTTCTTGTAGTTGTGGGCAACGTACCGTTCAGGGTGCCGTCCCCTTTTGTGGTCATGGGGTCGGGGGCAGGTTCTCCGCCGTTGGCGTTAAAGGTGACGGTGAAAGGTTGGGTTTTTGTGGGGCCACCCTGGCCGCCCTCAACGGGGCCGGGGGTCTCCTTTTTTTGGGGGTTGGTCTTATCGTCCCCACCGGCGGGGGGATTGCCGGTATTGCCGGTAGTATCCACGGTTTTCTTTTCTACCTTGCTCTCAGGCGTTTGATTCTCTGCCTTGGGGGGCGTTGGGGTTTCTTTCGTCTCCGGCTCCTCCTGGGCTGTTCCGGCGCAAGCCGCCAGGTTTCCGGCGCAGACGGGGCATTCCGCATTGGCCGTCTCCACGCATTTTGTCGTACAGGTGCAGGTGTCTTCGCCCTCCGCAAAAACACCCAGGGGTGCCGCGGACAGAACCATAACCAGAGTCAGGGCCAAAGCGAAGGCTCTTTGAATGGTTTTCATCTTCATAACTGATCCCTCATTTCCAAGAAATTCTCTCAAACCGTACCGAAAAACCCACGGATACCATGAGCTTTCTACCACGGTCTCAGAATCTTCTTTCTCTGGTATCATATTACCACAAGTCGGGGTTTATTGCAACATCATCAAAAAAATGCAATAAAAAATTAAGAATTTGGAAAAGAAACGGTTGTTTGTAATAAATTAGATGTAGGGAAAACGTACAACGTTTTTCACATTTTACCAGCGCAAAACGATAATAGGCACGTTGAATACACGGTATTTGTAACAATTTTGACGTAGGGGCGGCAACCTGCCGCCCGCCACGTTGGGTATTCAACCTGTGTGGTTGAATGGTACCACCCGAAATACGGTACACCCCCCCTGTAGCGGCGGCAATCTGCCGATGGAATTATGGTGTGATTGCCCCCGGCAATCAATAGATTTTGATTCGCTGCGCGGAGCACCACCACCCGGCCCGCAGGGCCGGAATCGTGGTACGTTTGTATCCGCAACAGCCAAACCAGAAACGTCTGTCATTCCGACCGCAGCGTCAGCGGAGTGGAGGA
>CAKTQE010000097.1 GCA_934593275.1 uncultured Oscillospiraceae bacterium
TCGTTTTCCCGCTTGTTCATTGCCCACACCAGGCGGCATACCGCCTTCCCGCTCAGGGTGGAGCAGGTGATCATGCCATCATAAAAACTGTTTCCACCTGTCAGCCGATAGGCGTTGCCAATGGCCTCTTTCCGCTCCATGCTCATAGCCGATCACTCCTCATTTTTTTGCCGTAACGCACAGCCAGTTTTTCTTTTGGTGGATCGCCACATCCCGAAAGCCCGCCTGTTCCAGGAATCCCTTCAGCTCGGCGGCCCGGTAGATGGTCATGCCGCTGATCCTTTTGGTCCATTTTTCGTCCTTGGGGTTTTCTCCGCTGCTTTCGTTGCAAATCAGGAAGGTCCCGCCGGGCTTCAGAACCCGCAGGATTTCCCGAAAGCACACGGGAAGATCCGGCCAAAAGTACACCGTTTCAAAGGCGGTCACGGCGTCAAACCAGCCGGAAGCAAAAATAATGCTGTCTACACTGCCCTGCCACACCACGCAGCGGCCCTGGTCGATGGCCTCCCGGTTCAGGTCCCGTGCCGTTTCCACGCTGACGGCAGAGTAGTCAATACCTTTTACTATGCCTTCTGGGCATCGCTTCAGCAGCTTTTTGATGTTCGCCCCGCCGCCGCAGCCGCAGTCCAGCACCTTGGCATCCGGAGCAAGTTCCAGAAAACCCAATCCCCACCTTGCCAGTGCTCCATGGCCCAGGTTCATCATGCTGACCATGATCCTTCCCCCCAGCCCCTGGGGCTTCCGGGTATTCTCAAAAAAAGACATTTTTCCAGCCTCCTTCTCAAGTTTCTACAAAACAGAATTCTAAAGTATTTAGGATGGCTTCCCCACGATATTTGAAGAGTTCCCGGTGTGCCATGATCGGCTCTTTGCAGGTCGTCCTTGTGGCTCCACGGGTTGCGCCGCTTTCTCACATTCCGCATAAGTCAGCGGGAAGGATGCCTGCAGGACGGTACTCTTTCGCACCCTCCAGCCGTTTTTCTCCAGAAAGACCAGATAATCCGTGCACCCCCACTTGCTGTGCAAAGGAAAGCCTGCCAACTTCATGCACAATGCCCTGGCTCTGCCGTAAAGCATGTTATCTCCGTGGGTAAAGGTGGGCGCGATCAATACCCCGTCATCCTTCAGCACCCGTCGAATCTCCGCAAGAGCCTTTTCCGGCCGAGCTACAACATGCAGGGCATTGGACACGATCACTACATCGAAGGACTGATCGGCATAGGGCAGATGAAACATATCCTGCACCGAAAAATACAGCTTTGTCCGGCGGTTCTCCCGCTTGGCCTCCGCAATCATTTCTGCGGAAGCATCTGTGGCCTCAATATGCTTCGCCTCGCTTACAATATGCTTTGCGATCATTCCGGTACCGGTAGCCAGCTCCAGAACCGTTTTGCCCTTTACAACCGGCCGGATCAGCGCATACAGTGCCTCATAGGCCGCCCGGTCTTTCCGCATAAAACGGTCATACCGAAGGGCATTTCTGCCCCAAAAATCCTTCCGTCCTTCCATTACATTCACCTACTTATATTAGCCTTTGCTAACTTTTTCCGGTAGATTTATAGGTTAGATTCAGCTAACCTATGGCTTTTGAAAAAGCCGCTTATTCTGCGGCCTCTTTTTTCGCCTATAATAGCAACATTGCATGGAAAAGTCAAGAAAAAACATGGAACGCACAATTAAAAATAAAAAATACAAATTCCCTATTGATAATCAACTTGCCCAGTGATACAATAAAAAGCAGTTAGCGTATGCTATCCGTCTGCACCGGATTTTCCGGTGTGGGGTGTCTGCAAAGAAGAATTTTGAAAGGCCGCAGAAATGCGGTTTTTCAAAAGGTATGTAGTTAGCTAAAACTAACCAGTATCTATAAGCGATAAGAAGGGCGTTTCTATGAGTTTTTTTGCATCTGTTCTGCGCACGGTGTACAGGCTCTCCGGCGCAAAGAGAGCTTTTGGGCTGCCGGAGGAGGAAATTAGAACGGTTATCGAAAAGCAAAACCGCAATCGGGGCGTTTTTACGCCTACAGACCGCAAGGCATACTACGAAACGATTACGGTAAACGGCTTTCCCTGCCTGATCGTGCGAGGAAGTCCAAAGCCGTCAGAGCGTGCCATTCTCTATTTCTTTGGCGGCGGTATGGTGATCGGACCGGACAAGGGCGATTTGCCAGTGATGCGCAAGTTGATGCGGGACACCGGCTGTGATGTGTGGTTTCCGTTTTATCCCCTCTGCATGGAGCACTGTATCACCGAAACCTACGACATGATCTATGAATGCTACCGCAGAATGATTGGGATCTACGGCGGCGGGAATGTCAGCACCTGCGGCTTTTCCTCCGGCGGTGCGCTGGCCCTGGGCATTGCGGCGCACAACAACGCCCAGCCGGAACCGCTGCCGCAGCCCAGGCACATTGTCGCCGTATCCCCCGGCGAGGTGCCGTGGAACGATGCGGAAAAAGTGCGGATGCAGGCTCTCAATGAACGGGATGTTTCCATTGACTATGCCTTTATGGTGACGGTGGAAAAGTTCATGCGGCACGGCTGTGAGCATGTGCCGGAGTATATGATCTCCGGCACCCGGGGTGACTTTACCGGTGTCGGCGATATTCACTTTTTCTACTCTGCCGACGAGGTACTCTACGGTGCGCTGCCAGACTTTGAAGATGCCTGCAAACGGGCGGGCGTTCCGTATACGGTGTCTGCCCGTCCGAAGATGGTACACTGCTACTGTATGCTGCCGATTTTCAGGGAGGCGAAAGAGGACTTTGGGAAGATCGTGGAGATGTTGAAAAAGTAAGGGGATGGGCAATATGAACGACAATGATTTGCATTTCGACAACAGGTGCCATGTGCTGTATTCCAAACCCTGCAAGAAAGAGATACGGGCGAAAATTGCCCTGCACTATCCGGAAGCGGAGCGAGAGGCTGTTTGGGAAAAGGTGCAGCGGCAGTATGTGGATTTTCTTACAGACTGGCGCACGGATTTGGGCGGCAAACAGAACTTCCATAACGGTGTAGGCGGCACCTATGACTGTATTGCCATCATGAGCTATTATGTGGTCTGCAACGCCGTCACATCCTTCTGTGAAATCGAGGAAATCGAGGAAAATCTGATCCTGCCATTCTTCCGCAAACTGAAATTCGTAGACTGCAACAAGCCGTTCTGGAGGAAGCTGATGTACAAGGCGTTCCTGCGGGCAAAAGCAGGCTGTGACAAGTGGCACGATTACGAAATGACGGTGGCATCTTACGATAAAGAGAAACCCATTTATTATGAATTTACCGCCTGTCCCGCAGCGGAATTTGCTATCAGAAACGGCCTTACGGAGATCATGCCCGCCCTGTGTAATGTGGACTACGCATCCATGGAGCTGCTCCACGCAAGGCTGGTGCGGACGACCACCTGTGTAGACGGTTGTAAGTGCGACTACACCATCTGCGGCGATCATGACCCATACTTAAAGGAGCATCCCGAATACCGGGACGAACACGGATACAGGAGGAACAAGTAATGCTTTTACAAACGATTTTGGAAGGGTTCGGCCTGGGGGTCTTGTTGATCCTCGTCTGCGCCCTGGGCATCCGCAAGGGTGCGGTGGGGATGGTGCATCTTTACAGCCCGGAGGTGCAGGAGCGGTGCGTGAAGCTGGGACTTACAACGAACGAGAGGATCAGGCGAAATGCGCTGATTTTCAAAGCACTCTGTGTCCCCGGCTATATTGCCTATGTGCTGGTCTGTGTCTATACGCTCAACGGCGCAAAGGGCTTCGTTCAAGGGTTCTGGCAGCTGCTGGTCATCTTGTCTGTGATGAATCTCATGGACCGCTTTTTGGTTGACGGCTATTGGGTGGGACATACGAACGCATGGTCCATTCCGGGAACGGAAGACCTGAAGCCTTACATTACCGCCAAGGATAAAGGAAAAAAATGGCTGTTCGGCACGGTTGGTATGGCGGTCATAGCGGCGGTGCTGGCGGGTATTATGATGATATTTATGCACTAAGGAGAGACTGCACAATGCTGTTTGAATCATTTGGCGACAAAAAGCACCCCGCTGTGCTATTCTTCCACGCCATGGGCGTGACGGGAGAAAGCAGCGAACCGGTCGCAAGCTATCTACAGGATACGTATTTCTGCGTCCTGCCCACCTCCACTGTATACTGCACGGGGCAGAAATATATCAGTAAGGCGGACGAAGTGCGGCAGGTGGAAGAATACCTAAAATCCCAGGGTGTTGAACGCCTTGAACTTGTTGTCGCCTC
>CAKTQE010000098.1 GCA_934593275.1 uncultured Oscillospiraceae bacterium
GTGGCCCACATCCCCCTGGGGGGCCATGTGGATTTTCTGCCGGGGGTGCTGGATTTTACCTATCTGCGGAACACCGGTGCGGCGTTTTCCTCTTTTGAGGGCATGCAGTGGATGTTTGCCCTGATTTTTCTGGTGTTTACAGGAGCCTTGTTTTATGAATATTTCCGGAAGAAGCTGCCCTTTTCTTCCTTTGAGCGGTGGATGATCGCCGCCATTTACGCAGGGGGCCTGGGGAACATGATCGACAGACTGCGGCTGGGCTACGTGGTGGACATGATCGAGACCCTGTTTGTGGATTTCCCTGTGTTCAACGTGGCCGACTGCTTTATTACCTGCGGCTGCATTGCCCTCTTTGTCAGCCTGGGCCTTTGCAACAAAGAGATTTGGAAGGATGGAAAGAAATGATTCTGACTGCCGACCAAAGCGGCGAGCGGCTGGATGCCTTTCTCAGTCGCTGCCCGGAGGGACTGAGCCGCAGTGCCGCCCAGAAGCTGATTGCGGAGGGCAATGTGCTGCTGAACGGAAAGCCCGCCAAAAAGAATGACCGGTTGGAGCCTGGGGACCAGGTGACCCTGACCATTCCGGAGCCGAAAGCCGTAGACGTGGTACCCACAGAAATGAAGCTGGAAATTGTCTATGAGGATGAAGACCTGGCGGTGATCAACAAGCCCAAGGGCCTGGTGGTCCACCCCGCCCCGGGACACCAGGAGGACACCCTGGTAAACGGGCTGCTCTACGCCATGGGAGACAGCCTCTCCGGCATCAATGGGGAACTGCGGCCCGGCATTGTCCACCGCATTGACAAAGACACCTCCGGTCTGCTGGCCATTGCCAAAAACGATCTGGCTCATGCGGTGCTGGCCTCCCAGCTGAAAGATCACACCATGGCCCGGACTTACGAGTGCATCGTCTGCGGCAACATGAAAGAGGACAGCGGCACGGTGGATGCCCCCATTGGGCGGCACCCCACGGACCGAAAGAAAATGTGCGTGACCCAGCGCAATTCCAAGCCCGCCGTCACCCATTGGGAAGTGGTCAAACGCTATCCCGGCTATACCTATGTCCGCTGCCACCTGGAAACCGGCCGGACCCACCAAATCCGGGTCCATATGGCCTACATCGGCCACCCCATTCTGGGGGACACGGTGTACGGGCGAAAAAAGCCGGAACTGGGCCAGGACAGCCAGTGCCTCCACGCCGGGGCCTTGTCTTTCCGCCACCCAAGGGATGGCCGCCCGGTGATCGTCTACGCCCCCCTGCCGGAGTATTTCACCCAGGTGCTTGAGAAGCTGGAAAAAATGTCCGGGTAAGGCTTTGGAAAATCCTTTTGCCCACTTGTGAAGCGTTCCAAAAGGGAGTATAATGGACGTACATTCCATATTACCTTTGGGAGGTTCTTACCATGATTTTTGATTCTCTTGCCCATATCGACCAGTACAAAACCACCCACCCCGGCATTTATAAGGCCCTGACCATTCTGCGGGATACGGATTTCTCCAAAATGGAGGATGCCACTGTAGAAGTTGAGGGACGGGACCTGTACTACTTCCTCCAGAGCTATGAAACCAAGGAGGAAAACAACACCCCTGAGGCCCACCGGAAGTATGCCGACATCCAGGCGGTGCTGGTTGGTGCCGAAAAAATCGGCGTCGGGGCCTTGGAGGACATGACCCAGGAGGTCAGTGCCAAGCCCGAAAACGACATCTGGTTTTACAACGGCCCCGTGGACTATGTGACCCTGACCCCCGGCAAGTTTGCCGTGCTGTTCCCGGAGGATGCCCACGCCCCCGGCATCTGCCTGGATGCCCCGGCCCATACCCGGAAGTGCGTGTTCAAGGTCCGGCTGTAACCGCAAGAGGGCCAGAACGGCTCAAAAGGGTATCTATTTGAATTTTCTGCCGCTCCATCCGGGGCGGCAGCTCTTTTTTAGTGGCTTTTCTACAGGAAATGTGCTATGATGAATCCAAATCAGCGAAGGAGAACGGTATGCTTCTGAATATGGAGGGTGTCTGCAAAACCTATGGGGACCGGACGCTTTTGGATGATGTGACCTTTTATATGAAAACCGGTGACCGGGTGGGCGTCGTGGGTGTCAACGGCTGCGGAAAATCCACCTTTCTCCGGTTGGCGGCGGGAAAGGACCGGTGTGACCGGGGCAGTGTTTCCTATGACCCCAATGTGCGGCTGGGGTATCTGCCCCAGGCTCCGGAGTACGACCCGGAGAAGACCGTTATGGAGCAGGTGGAGGCGGGGCTGGACCCCACCGCCCGGGAAATCGCCCGGTATGAGGCGGTGGAGATTCTGACCCGGCTGGGCATTGAGGACCCGGAAAAGAAAATGGGTACTCTCTCCGGCGGTCAGCGAAAGCGGGTGGCCCTGGCGGCCTGCTTGGTACACCCCTGCGATTTGCTGCTTCTGGACGAACCCACCAACCACCTGGACGCGGAAATGATCAGCTGGCTGGAAACCTATTTGCAGCGTTTTACCGGCGGTATTCTCCTGGTGACCCACGACCGGTATTTCCTGGAACGGGTGGCAGACCGGACGGCGGAGGTCAGCTTTGGCAAGCTCTATCTCTATGAGGGCGGATATTCGGCCTACTTGGAGGGCAAGGCCCGCCGGGAGGAACAGGAAGCCGCCTCGGAACGGAAGCGGAAGTCCCTGCTGCGGCGGGAGCTGCAATGGGTGCTGCAAGGACCCTGCGCCCGGGGTACCAAAAGCCGGGAACGGCTGGAACGGTATGAGGCCCTGAAAGCGGTGCAGCCGCCCCAGACGGAAGAAAGCCTGGGGAAGCTGCAAGCCCTGACCTCCCGACTGGGAAAGAAAACCATCGAACTGCGGGACGTGGGCAAGTGCTTTGACGGCAGATTTGTACTGCGGCATTTTGATTTCACCTTGCAGCGGACGGACCGCATTGGCATCGTGGGCGGCAACGGGGCGGGAAAATCCACCCTGTTAAACCTGATTTCCGGCAGACTGGTCCCGGACGAAGGCAGCGTCACTGTAGGCGATACCGTCAAGCTGGGGTATTTTTCCCAGCACGCCCAGGAGTTAGACCCCCTGGAAATGGCCCTGGATTACGTCAAGGCCCGGGGAGACCGCATTGAAACCCCGGAGGGGATGCTGACGGCCTCCAAGCTTATGGACCAGTTCCTCTTTTCTGGCCCTTTGCAGCACCGACTCATCGGCAAGCTCTCCGGCGGCGAAAAGCGGCGGCTGTTCCTGCTGGGGCTGCTGGCCGAGGCCCCCAATGTATTGCTGCTGGACGAACCCACCAACGATTTGGACATCCCCACCATGACCCAGCTGGAAAACTACCTGGAAACCTTTCCTGGGGCCATCATCGCCGTATCCCACGACCGGTATTTTCTGGACCGCGTCTGCACCCGGATTTTCGCCGTAGAGCCGGACGGCCAGGTCCGGGAATACGTAGGCGGCTACACCGACTATCTGGAAAAGGCCCAGGGGAAACCTGAAAAACAGGAAAAAAAGAAAGGGGAACCCCAGGAAAAGCCCCGGACACGGAAGCTCAAATTCACATTCAAGGAGCAGCGGGAGTTTGACACCATCGAAGCGGACATTGCCGCCCTGGAACAGGCTCTGGAAGAAAACCGCCAGTCCCAGGAACAGGCCGGCAGCGATTTTGAAAGGCTCCAAGACCTGATGGAGGAGCAAAAGAGCCTGGAAGCCCAACTGGAAACCAAAACCGAACGCTGGCTGTACCTGACGGATTTGGCGGAACGGATCGAGAAGCAGGAAAGCGTGTGAGTTGACAGTTCTTTTCAAATGGACAATGAACAATGGACAATTGACAATTTTTGGGGGGACGGACGTTCCGGCAAAACAGGCACCCCAAGACCTGGTACAAAAGCTTCCCCCCTGGGGAAGCTGGCAGGGCGCAGCCCTGACTGATGAGGCGCGGGGCAACCTTAAGCATTGCAGAAACAGCGGGCGCAAAGGTATTACGCTACGTAGGGGCGGCAATCTGCCGCCCGCCACGTATCGAATATAACGTGTGTGGATGAATGGTACGACCCGATATACGGTACAAATGTAGCGGCGTTGACCCAACGCCATCCAGCCCCGGCGAGGGGCTGGCCCCGTGGTAAATACAACCCGTGGGGTTGAACGGTACCACCCCCCGACATGTCATTCCGAGCGCAGGAATGTGGTATAATGATTTTGGACAACTCATCAAATGACAAAAAGGAGAGAAACGAGATGCCCAAAGGTGAA
>CAKTQE010000099.1 GCA_934593275.1 uncultured Oscillospiraceae bacterium
GCCACCTCTCCGGCGGTCAGCGGGCGCATGGTGTCCAGCTCCGCTTTCTTTCGGTCAATCCGTTCCAGCAGCGATTCTGCGGATTTGAACCGTCCGTCCGACGGCTTTACGGCATCCATGGGAATCTTCCAGCCCCGTCCCTCCTGAAACGCACCGGGAATTTTCCCCTCCGCGCAGAGAATCCTCACCCGCCGGTCAGACAGGCCCCACTTTTCCGCCGCTTGCTTAACTGTCATAAACACTTTGCGCTCACCTCATTCTGGATTCAGTATAGCATCTTTACGGAACAATATCAACCGTTCGGAACAATATATTATAGTTTATCGGAACAATATATAAAACAACAGGAGGATGCGATTCCCCCTGTTGCCAAATTTCATCCTATGTCAGTTTTCCAGTCCGTATAGCATAAAATAGTTTTTATCTCTCCATGCAGCATCGGCCTCACATGCTCATATTCCGTCTATGTTCATCTCATTTTGATGTTTATACAGGAACTGATGGACTTCCTCGTCATCTGCGACCCATTCTTTGTCATATCGGCTATCGGCCCATGATGTTTTCCCTATAGCTCTAACGAGTAACTGGCCACCTGAAATCTTGTAAATGCGTTCTTCTCCGGAATTGCGGTTTTCGCTGTATGTTCGTCTGGTAAAGCCTTCGTTCTGGTCAAGGAGCTGCTGTCGTACTTCCTTTGTTAGTCTTGCCATCACTCTTTCACCTCCAGGTATGCGTTCCATTTTACTAATGCGTTTTCAATCATGTAGGATACCTCCAGCCGATTTAGATTTTACAAGAGAACAAATACATTCTCTCGATAGCTCTAGTCTACCATATCTTCCGAAGCACTACATAATCAAAAAACAGGATGCTATTTGATTTGTGGTTTAGGAAAGTCCTGCATAACCGCGTTATGAAGTTTTCTATAATACCTTATTCTATCGGAAGTCCATTTATAATCTGGACTATAATCCCAGAGCCAATAGTGTTCAACAAGGAAGCCCGCCTTCTCCTGTGGAGAGCAGAAATGCATCCATTCCACCCACTTCTCCAATCTCCTTTGGAGGACAATATTTTTCATCCGTTTACAATCCAAAAGGAGGCTTTCTTGTTCTTTCCACTCTTCATCGTTGGCAGTAAAAATATCTTTTCCAAATTCTCCCCACCTTGGCAGGATACAAAGGTCGGCAAAAAACACCTCTGGGCACCAATTTGTTGCTGGAATGAATGATGTAATACCGCAAACGGACAAAATGCGGTCAATTGGCATCTCTTTAGGATAGCCTTGTTCTTCCGCAATCAATGTAAGTCGGTATAGGAACTCTGTCAAAAAATGAGTCTCTATTCCATAGTACGCAAATACCCGACTGATAATACTGTTCGGATCTGTATCCATAGATGGTTCCAGTCCGGCAATCTGCTTCGCATACTCATTAAACAGCTGTCCAAAATTTTTCTCGGATACGTGGTGAGAATTATCTATTTGCTTTCCGTGCAATTTGTTCAGTAGCTTACACTCCGCCTGCATTTTTATCTGCAAGAATTCTTGCTTGGTAAATTGATATCCAGTAAATTTATTGCTTCCTGACATATCCTGTGCCTCAAGTTCAGGGAGGCAAACACCGAAGATTTCCTCAATACTGCTGTTGTCCCAATCCCGATAGAATTGAGTATGCTGAATTGAACGTGTATACTTCCGGCTGGTTCCGTAATACTCGCTATCATACATATCAAGATAATATTGAATTGTGTGCTTTTCGGCGTATTTTTTGTACTCCTCTTTGATGAGCTCAAAAACGACCTGGTCTAAAATATCATCAAAAGAGTAATGGCCCTTATTAAGCCCGGACACTTGGGGATAGCATTCGTTAAGCAACATCTTAATGGTATGCCGCAGAGCTGGAATAGTCACATTCATATCTGTCATAGCCTCGCTATTTTCACTCCATTTATGTGCTGGAATAAGGCATTTCATCCTGCGTATTACGCAGGTAATTTTCGGTCAAGATTTTCCTGTATGTGTGTAACTCACTGGCAATTTGGGCGTCACTTGCATCACTAAACGGAATGAAGTTATATGGAAGTACCACCATCACAGTTCTTCCAACATCTTCGTTCGTTATACGCAATTCTCTAATTTTGGCAATGGCTTTTTCTCGATTTAGCCGACCAATCTGGCAATATTGATTGAGTATATCATCAATGTCCTGAATATCCTTCTGTAAGCCAAAATTTTCAAATGTTTTATCCATGTCTACCTCCATATTTGGAATTTAGCATCGCATCTCCACAGGACAATATTAGTCCCGTCAAAGATGATTTTCATTCCCGCCGCTCCTCCAATGCCAACCCAATCAACCGGTCCGCCTGGTCAGCCATAAACAGCGGAATATTCAGCACATCCCCATCCAGCTTCAGATTATCCAGTGAGAACCGCACACGGAGTTTTACCTGGTCCGGGAACAGCTCTTTGAATTTCTTCAGGCTCTTGCTAGATGTGTTGGCTTCCGATTTCACTTCTACCGGGAAAATATCATTCTCTCTCTGAATCAGGAAGTCCACCTCATAGGGCGGGTTGGTTTGGGTCCAGTAGCGGGGCATCACTTCTAACTGTGGAATTAAGGATTGCAGCACGTAATTTTCGGTCAGCGCGCCCTTGAACTCCGTAAACAGGCGGTTTCCCTCGCCAAAGGCTGTGGGAGCCAGCTGGGCAAGGCGGCGTAGGAGGCCCACGTCTACAAGGTAAATCTTGAATGCGGACAAATCGTCATAGGCCGCAATGGGCAGTCCCGGTGCGGTGCTGCGGTAAACTTTGTGGACAAGTCGGGCATCCACCAGCCATTGCAACGCATCCTCATACTCCCGGGCTCTGGCCCCCTCTTTCACAACCTTGTAGAGGAACTTCTTGTTCTCACGGGCTAGCTGAGAAGGAATGGACTTCCAAATCATGGAGATTTTGGGGAACTCACTCACGTTTGGGTGCTTTGCAAAATCCCGCTCGTAGGCCCCTATGATATTGCCCAGAGCTTCCTGCATGGCTGCCACGTCCCGGGCTTGGGTCCACATCAGAACCGGTTCCGGCATTCCGCCTGTGACATAGTACATCTTGAGCTTTTCATAGAGTGGATTAAAAAACGCATCCGGGATTGGCTCCAGTTCGTCCACAGTCTCCAGGTATTTGGCTAAATTTTCGTCCCCATTGGCAACCAGGAATTCCGAAAAGGTCATGGGGTCGATCTGCATGAAGTTCACTTTTCCCACCGGGAAGGAGGAGGGCTTTGCCAGCGCAATCCCCAGCAGAGAACCGGCGCAGGCAATATGATACTGCGGGGCGTTCTCACAGAAATATTTCATGGAATTGATGACCTTGGGGCAATCCTGCACCTCGTCAAAAATGATGAGGGTCTTTTCAGGCACGATTTTCTGCCCGCTGGCCAGCATCAGATTTTGCAGGATGCGATCAACGTCCTTGGTTGTTTCAAAAAACTGCTTGTATTCCTCGTTTTCGTCAAAGTTGAAATAGGCAGTATTTTCATAATAGCGCCTGCCAAACTCTTTCAGTACCCAGGTCTTCCCCACCTGGCGTACACCCTTCAAAATCAGAGGCTTGCGGTAGGGAGAATTCTTCCAGTCCAGCAGCTTCTGCAGTATAGCCCGTTCCACGGTTGCCCTCCTCACATTTTTATTGAATTATCTGTGGATGTCATCACACTTTTATTATATGCAATGAGCCATCAAAAAACAACCCCATTTACAAAATTATTATGATTTTGCGGTGCTATCATCACATTAGATATAACACCGGTTTCTTTGAATTTCCCCCACTTCCTTTACATTAACCGAAATAATTCCGAATGATGATTGAAATTATTCTTTTTGACAGGTATACTAAGTGTATGAATGATTTGGAGGAACCTCTTATACCAGAAATGAGCCGCCTCGTCCTGGAATATCACCGAGCGGCAAGCCTCTGCCTTTAGCGGAGATTTCAGTTGAAGCCCAGGAAAAAGGGACTTCCAGGCATCCTGATCGAGTTGAAAGCAGAGAAGCAAAGGAGGTAAAAGTATGGATTCCCAGGAACGCGAAAAATTCTGGAATACGCTATGTTCATTGAAAGGAACAGACATTCAAAAAGACTGCGAAGCTTTGA
>CAKTQE010000100.1 GCA_934593275.1 uncultured Oscillospiraceae bacterium
GTCGGAATCGAACCAACGACACGCGGATTTTCAGTCCGCTGCTCTACCTACTGAGCTACAGAGGCGTCTTGCGCAAACGGCTTTGCGCAGATGCGAAGAAAAATGAAATTGGCGACCCGGAACGGACTCGAACCGTCGACCTCCAGCGTGACAGGCTGGCGTGCTAACCGACTGCACCACCGGGCCAAATTGGTGGGAACAATAGGGCTCGAACCTATGACCTCCTGCTTGTAAGGCAGATGCTCTCCCAGCTGAGCTATGCTCCCAACGTCTTGTAAGTGGCTGTTTTTCAGCCGCTCACCAGCGACATGGCACATTATACACGAATAGCACCACTTTGTCAAGCAAAAAATGCTAATTTTTTCAAAAAACTTTTTGATTCAGAAAGCCCGGAAATAACCGGGCTTTCTGATATGATTCTAGATTTTTTTCAGCAGTTCCTGAATTTCCTCCGGGGTGAAGTCATAAACCGTGTCACAAAACTGGCACTCCACCGGGAAAGACTTTCCCTCCTGGGCGATCTCCTCCAATTCCTGTTTTCCCAGGCTGATGAGGGCCTGCTCCACCCGCTCCCGGCTGCAATAGCACTTGTATTCAACAGGCACCGTTTCCATAAACACGACACCCAGATCCCCGCAGACCTGGCCCAGAATATCCTCCGGGGTAAGGCCCGCCTCCAGCATAGGGGTCACCGCACCTGCCCGGCGGATGCCCATTTCCAGTTTACTGATGGTCTCCTCCGGGGCACCGGGCAGCAGCTGGAGAATGTATCCGCCTGCTACCTTTACGGAATGGTCCCGGTCCACCAGTACCCCCAGGCCACAGGCTGTAGGTACCTGCTCGCTCTGGGCAAAGTAGGCTGTCACATCGTCACCGATTTCCCCGGTGACCAGCTCCACAGAGCCAATGTAGGGTTCTTTCATCTGGAGGTCCCGGATCACCGTCAGGGTGCCGTCCGTCCCTACGGTGGCCCCCACGTCCAGCTTGCCGGGGCATTTCTCCACCAAAGGTACTTTCGGCTCTGTAACGCAGCCACGAACGTTACCGGTGGCATCGGATACCACAGTAATGGTGCCGATGGGTCCGCCGCCCCGGATTTGCAGGGTCATGGAGCCGTTTTCCACTTTCTGCATATTGCCCATCATAGAAGCCGCCGTTAAAGCCCGTCCAAAGGCCGCTGTGGCGTTGGGGGTGGTTTTCTGGATCTCCGCTCCCCGGCGAACCAACTCCGTAGAGCAGATGGCACAGACCTTCACAAAGCCATCCATACTCATGCCACGAACCAAATAATCGCTCATTTTCGAATTCCCTTTCTCGCTTTGAAATAAATTCTCTGTTCACCCGGTGCCGGGTCTTCCAATTTCCGGTCGGCGTAGACCCCGATATGGGTAAAGCCCGCCTGTTTTAAGTAGGTCTTCAACTGCTCCGCAGAGTAAGCATACTCCCGGTGTTCCTCAAAGGAGCGGTGCCAGAGCGTTCCCTGGTGCTGAAACAAATCCATACCATAGGAGCAGATGTTGGTTTCCTGGTCAAATTCTCCCCGCCAGACGCAGTATACATCCTCGTCCTCGTCCAAAAATACCTGGCCGTCCATGGTCCGAAGCTTCTCCGGGGTATTGACATCGAAAATAAAAACGCCGCCGGGATTCAGCACCCGGTAGACCCGCCGAATGGCCTCCTGACAGGCCTGGGGGTCTGTAATGTAATCCAGGCTGTCCAGGGCGCAGACCGCCAAATCCACGCCTCTGGGAAGCCGCAGCTCTTCCAAAGGCTGACAGGAAAAGAAAGGCCGGGGGTTTAAATCCATGGTTTTTTGCTGGGCCACGGTGAGCATTTCCTCTGACAGGTCCACCCCCAGGGTGGGGATCCCCCTTTGGCAAAGCAGGGCGGTAATAGAGCCGGTGCCGCAGGCCAGATCCACAGCAGACCGGGGAGTGACCCCCTCTCTTGCCAGAATTTCCCAGTAAAAGGCCACGGTGGCGGCATAGTCTACATCGTTTGTCAGTCGGTCATAGCTGACGGCCAGTGCCTCATATGCTCCCATAATACCTCCAAGAAAAAGCATCCCGCCCCCAGGGGTCGGGATGCTTCTTGTGTTATCTCTTAAAAATGCTGAAAATCTCGTCAATATCGCTGATATCCCCGGACTTGACCGGCTTCTGGGTTCCGGCCAGCGGTGCGCCAATGTCATCGGCGGGGTTCACGGCACCGGCCTTGGCCTTGGGCATGTAGCCGCCCTCGGCGTTCTCAAAGCCAGTGGCAATAACGGTGACCCGCATTTCATCCTGGCAGGAATCCGTAGAAGTGGCACCGAAGATGATGTTGGCATCGGGGTTGGCGGCCTCCTGAACGATACCGGCAGCGGTCTCTACATCGTCCAGGGTCATTTCGGAGGAACCGGTGATGTTGATCAGCACGCCGGTAGCACCGTTGATAGAGGTCTCCAAAAGGGGGCTGGAAACGGCAGCGGTAGCGGCGTTCTCGGCTTTCTCCCGGCCGGAAGCGGTACCCACGCCCATATGCGCCCGACCGGCCTCCCGCATAACGGCGGAAACGTCGGCAAAGTCCAGGTTGATGATCACGTTCTTGGAGAAGCCCACCAGCTCGGAAATGGAGGTCACGGCCTGCTTCAGCACATCATCGGCAATGCCGAAAGCGTTGGCAAAGGTGATCTTCTGGTCCGTTACATACTTGAGCCGGTCATTGGGGATGATGATCAGGGAGTCCACCTTTCCTTTCAGGTCGCTGATACCCTGCTCGGCCTGACGCATCCGGTTGGCACCCTCAAACTTGAAAGGCTTGGTCACAACGCCAACGGTCAGGATCCCGGCCTCGTGGGCCAGCTCTGCCACCACAGGGGCAGCACCGGTACCGGTACCGCCGCCCATACCGGCGGTGATGAACACCATATCCGTACCTTCCAGGATCTGGGCAATGGCGGCGCGGCTTTCCTCAGCGGACTTTCTGCCCACCTCCGGCTTGGAGCCGGCACCCATACCGCCGGTCAGCTTTTCACCGATCTGGACCTTGTTCTTGCAGGTGGACTTGTTCAGGTCCTGCTTATCCGTATTGACGACAACAAAATCCACACCGTTCACACCGGACTCGATCATCCGGTTGATAACATTATTACCAGCGCCGCCAACACCGATCACCTTGATCTTGACAACGCGATCCTGAATGGTTTCAGACATACATTCTTTCCTCCTATGTATCTTTTCGCAGCTTTTGCGAGAACGCTTCGCCATAGTATTTTAATCGTGCCTTTCTATTTTAGCTTGTATTTTCAGATTGGTCAATAGAAATTCTGAGAAAACCACAAAAATTTCACGATTTTCTTTGGCGGATGTCCCTCTTCCTCAGCTAAAGGGGGTCAGGGCCACCTGATTTTCCCAGGTTGTGAAGCTTACATCCAGAATTCCCGCCGTGTAGTCCGTCATTTGCAGGATGGCATCGTACATACAGGCCACCTTGTAGCTCAGCGGATGCACAGGGTCGTTGGCATCTCCCAGGTTCACCTGGTACTGGGTGCCATACCACAAAACGATGTCATCCAGCTGGGAAACGTCTACGCTGGCCACGGCACCAACGATGTCATCGTCTTCCATGGCGGTGAGGATTTCCAGGGCGGCAGAGAGTCTTTGCGCCCCGGTCACGGCGGTGGTAGTCACCGTGGGCAGCGGTGCGGTGGTCTCCTCCGGTACGGTCTCCCCTGCCGTGGTTTCCTGGACTGTGGCCGTCTGGTCTGCCGTCAGCTCCGTTGCAATGCCCACGGCTCCCACCGCCGGGTCCGTCAGGGTCACGCCCAACACCTGGGTGTAGTTTTTGGCAATGGAATTATTGACCATTTCCGTGACCTTGCCCTGGGAGTTCATCAGCCACCAGATGCCCGTATTGGACTGGATGGCGTAGGCCACATCGTCTTCCACAATCTCAATATTAACCGTATCCGGTAGTTTTATTCCAATTCTAACACTTTTTACATAGGGAAGCTTGGCCAG
>CAKTQE010000101.1 GCA_934593275.1 uncultured Oscillospiraceae bacterium
TGGGGTACGCTGCTCCACTTGCTGCGTGACTGTCATTTAATTTTTAGAATTTTTGTCCAAGATACTGTACCATTTTACAGTCGAGGAATCTTCCCATGTGGCAATTTTTATCTTGTGGTAGTTCATTATCCAACGTGGTGGATTCCTCCACTCCGCTGACGCTGCGGTCGGAATGACAGACGTTTTTTGCATTAAGCGTTACAAATTCGAACGTACCACGGTTCCGGCCCTGCGGGCCGGATGGCGGCAGATTGCCGCCGCTACACCGGATTCGTCCGATGTTATACCGTTTTATGATACGGCTCAAAAGCCGAAACGTGGCGGGCGGCAGGTTGCCGATGGAATTATGGTGTGATTGCCCCCGGCAATCAATAGATTTTGATTCGCTGCGCGAAGCACCACCCCTACAATAATGTACCACGTTTTTTGCTTATTCAGAACGCAATATAGGAATAAGAACGTTAAAATGACGATATTACAGCACAAAACTTACTATTCCTTTCGGCGGCTTTTCTCCCTGTTTTTGGGAGGTCCATATAGAAAAAACGAGAAAAAAGGAGATTTTACCCCATGGTTTACAAAATGCTGGTCATCAACCCCGGCTCGACCTCTACCAAGGTGAGCTACTTTGAAAATGAGAAAAATGTGTTTACCGAGAGCATCTTCCACGATGCCCCGGAACTGCTGAAATACCCCACCACCAACGACCAGCTGCCTATGCGGCGGCAGGTGCTGCTGCATTTTTTGGAGGAACACGGCATGAACCCCGGGGATATGGATGTGTTCGTGGGCCGTGGGGGCTGCGCCTATTCTCAGCCCTCCGGGGTCATGGCCATTGATGAGCAATTGGTTGCGGACACCGCCCGGGATTTGGGGGGCAGCGACCACCCGGCCAAGCTGGGGGTCATGCTGGCCTATGACCTGTGTAAGACCTACGGGGGAAAAATGTACACCGTAAACCCCACCAACGTGGATGAACTCTGCGACTATGCAAGGCTCACAGGCATCGCCGGACTTTACCGCCGGGCGCAGACCCATGTGCTGAACCAAAAGGGCATCGGAGCCATTCACGCCGGGAAGCTGGGGAAAAAATACGAGGACATGAACCTGATCATCTGCCATGTGGACGGGGGCATTACCGTTACCGCCCACCAAAAGGGCCGGATGATCGACAGCACCGAGGGTGCCGGCGGTGACGGGGCCTTTACCCCCACCCGCCTTGGCTCCATTCCTGTGATGGAGGTGCTGCAATACCTGGACCAGGGCCACAGCACCGCCGAAATGCGGGCCATGCTCTCCCGGTCCGGCGGCTTTGTCAGCCATTTCGGCACCTCTGACGCGGCCAAAGTCCACGCATTGGTAGAGCAGGGGGACCCCAAGGCCCTGACGGTCTGGAACGCTATGGTTTATCAGCTCTGCAAGGCCATCGGCGGCATGGCAGCGGTAATGGAGGGAAAAATCGACGGCATTCTGCTCACCGGCGGTCTCATGCGCTATGACGACATTCGGCAGAGCGTTGAAAAACGCTGCGGCTGGATGGCCCCAATCTCCGTATACCCCGGAGAATGCGAGCAGGAGGCCATGGCTGACGCGGTTCTGGAGGTCCTTCGGGGGGAGAAACAGGCTCATACCTATACAGGCAAGCCCGTCTTCTCTGGCTTCCCCTGGGACCGAGAGGAAGGCTAAATGCTGTTTAACTCCCTGAAATTTCTGATTTTCTTCCCGGTAGTGACTTATTTTTACTTCGTCCTGCCGAAAAAAGTCCGGATGTACTGGCTGTTGGCCGTCAGCTATGTGTTCTACATGGGCTGGAACCCCAAGTATGTGGTGCTGCTTTTTGGCTCCACCGCCATCACCTACGTCAGCGGGCTGCTGCTGCAACGAATTGAAGATGGTTCCCGTTCCATTCCCCTTAAAAAATGGGTGGTGGCCGGGTCGTTTCTGCTGAATCTGGGCATTCTGTTCTACTTCAAGTATGTGAATTTCTTTCTGGACACCTGGGCGCAGGTTCTTGGGATTTTTGGCATCGGGATTCCTCAGCGGCATTTTGACATTCTGCTGCCTGTGGGCATTTCCTTTTTCACGTTCCAGGCTCTGGGCTATACCATGGATGTCTACCGGGGAACCATTCCGGCGGAAAAGAATTTCTTCCGCTACGCCCTCTTTGTATCCTTTTTCCCCCAGCTGGTGGCCGGACCCATTGAGCGGTCCGGGAATCTCCTGTCCCAATTGGAAACACCCCGGCCCTTTGACCCGGCAGGGGCCAGGGAGGGGGTTCTTAAAATGCTCTGGGGGTATTTTTTGAAAATCGTACTGGCAGACCGGATCGCCATTTTTGTAGATACGGTCTACGGCGCGCCGGAAACTTATCCCGGTTGGTTTTTGATCGTGGCCACGGTGCTCTTTGCCGTGCAGATATACTGCGACTTTGGGGGCTATTCCACCATTGCCATTGGTGCTGCCCAGATTCTGGGCATTCACCTGATGGAGAATTTTGAAGCGCCCTATCTTTCCACCTCCGTTGCCCAGTTCTGGCGCAGATGGCATATTTCCCTGACCTCCTGGTTTAAAGACTACCTGTACATCCCTCTGGGCGGCAGCCGAAAGGGAAAGGCCCGGAAGCAGCTGAACAAAATGATCGTCTTTCTGGTTTCCGGCCTGTGGCATGGGGCGGATTTGAGCTTTGTGATCTGGGGCGGCCTGAATGGGCTGTATCAGGTGCTGGGGGAACTGCTGGAGCCTTTCCGGAGAAAAAGCTGTCAGGCCCTGGGGCTGCACCGGGAGACCCTGGGCCACCGGTGCGTTCAGGGACTCGTTACCTTTTTGCTGGTGGATTTCTCCTGGATCTTCTTCCGGGCATCCTGTTTTGCCCAGGCCAAAGAAATCATTACCTCCATTTTTACGGCCTCCAACCCCTGGATCCTTTTTGACACCTCTCTCTATTCCTGCGGACTGGATGCAAGAAACTTTGGCCTTTTGGTGGTGGCGATGGGACTGCTGACCCTGGCCGACCTGTGCAAACGCCGGGGACATCCTTTGAGCCAGCTCCTGTTGCGCCAAGACCCATGGCTGCGGTGGCTTCTTACGGCGGCGGCCATTCTGGCCCTGCTGGTATTCGGCAAATGGGGTCCGGGCTTTGACCAGGCCAGCTTTATCTATTTTCAGTTTTAGGAGGGCAGCCGATGAAAAAGAATACAAGCTTTTTTGTGGGCTTTCTGGTGGTAACGCTGCTGGTGGGGCTGGGTGTCCACTTTTTGGGCGTGCTTCTGCGGCCTGTGGATACAGATTCCCCGGTCAACGCCGTCCATACCTTTCACCAAATGCCCCAAAACAGTCTGGAAGTCATAGGCTTCGGTTCCAGTCATATGTGGCTGGGCCTGGATGCCATGGAGCTGTATGAATCCCAGGGCATTGGCGGCTACAACTACGGCTGCAACTGGCAGGAACTGAACACCACGTTGCTCTTTGTCAAGGATGCCCTGCGGACCCAGAAGCCCCGGGTGGTGCTGGTGGATACCTTTCACGTCAATGGCATGAAGCTGGATATGAACATGGACGGGGAAATCTACTACACCCGGGCCATTCCCTGGTTTTCCGGGAAACTGACCTATCTGCGCCAGTGCTTTGGCCGGAACCCGGAGCGGTATCTGTCCTACTGGATGCCCTTGGCGGCGTTCCATGAAAACTGGGTGAATCTGTCCAAAGAGAGCTTCCGCTCCCCGCTAAACAGCGGTGACGATTTTCTCGCCACCATGGGCTATTCAGCCACCGACACGGTGACCCCTGTGACCCTCCCAGCCCAGGACCCGGAAATGCAGGAGCCTTTGTATGAGGGTACCCAGGCCCTGCTGGA
>CAKTQE010000102.1 GCA_934593275.1 uncultured Oscillospiraceae bacterium
ACCAGGGCCTCCCGGGTATTCATAAAGCCCTTTGTCCGCCGGGCGGGCATCCCTATGGAGGACTTCCTGGGGGCACCCTATAAAAGCTACAATGACTTTTTCTGCCGGAAGATCCGGCCGGAGCTCCGGCCCCTTTCTACGGATCGGAACCAATTCATCAGCCCCTGCGACAGCCGCCTGACGGCCCTGCCCATTACCCCGGAGCAGCGGTTTTTCCTGAAGGGAAGCACCTATACCCTGGAATCGCTGCTGCGAGACCCGGATTTGGGGCAGCAATTTGCCGGGGGCTGGTGCCTGATTTTCAGGCTCTGCGTGGACGATTACCACCGATACTGCTATGTGGCCGACGGCGAAAAGGGGGAGAACGTGGTCCTTCCCGGGGTGCTCCACACGGTAAACCCCATTGCCTGTGATCATTACCCCATTTACAAGGAAAACGCCCGGGAGTATTCCGTTTTACAGACGGAGGACTGGGGCCCCATCCTCATGATGGAGGTGGGGGCGCTGATGGTGGGAAAAATCGTGAACCACCACGGGGCGGCCCGGGTTTTAAGGGGCCAGGAAAAGGGCTATTTCCAGTTCGGCGGCTCCACGGTGGTGCTGCTGGTGGGAAAAGACCGGCTGGCACTGGACGAAAAAATTATCAGCAATTCCCAACAGGGCCTGGAGACCCGGGTGCTGTATGGGGAAACCATTGGAATAAAAAACTAATTACGTTTTCGCCATAGAAGCCTTCCGCAGGACCAGCAAAAGCCAGTCCCGGAAGGTTTTTCGTTTTACTTCCCGGGCGGCAACCAAGGGCACCTCCAGCAGGGTCTCCTCCCCGGAGCGGACGGTCAGAGTGCCCAGCCTGGCCCCTTTTTCCACAGGGGCTGTGCAAAACTCTTCCAGGGTCAGCTTGGTGGTGAGCCCGGCCTTCTGGGCCTTGGGGATCAGAACAGAAGCGTCTCCCTGTAATGCCACGTCTACCCCGGCCTCCGTCCCCAGCCGCACCGGGACCTGGATAGATTCCTCCAAACTGGGGCATACCAACGCAAAGCCCGCAAATCCGTAGTCCAGCATCGCCTTACAGGCGGCATTCCGGATCTTGCTGCTCTCGGCCCCCATGGTCACGGCGATGAGCTCTAAATTCTCCCGCCGGGCGCTGGCAGACAGGCAGTACCCGGCACCGGATGTAAACCCGGTTTTTAATCCCGTGGCCCCGGGGTAAAACCTTACGAGCTTGTTGGTATTGGACAGGCCAAAGGTGCCGTTCCGGATGGTGTCCATCCAGATGGTGGTGAATTTCCGGATGTCCGGGTGCTTTCCCAGCAGCTCCCGGGACATGAGGGCCACGTCATAGGCACTGGTTTTGTGGTTTTTGGCTTCCGGGCTGTCATCCAGACCGGTGCAGTTGACAAAATGGGTGTTCTCCATGGAAAGCTCTTTGGCTTTTTGGTTCATCCGCTCCACAAAGGCCTCCTCGCTGCCGGATAAGTGTTCCGCCATGGCACAGGCGCAGTCGTTGGCCGAGGACACGGCAATGGACTTGAGCATTTCTTCCACGCGCATTTGCTCCCCCACCTTGAGGTACACCTGACTGCCCCCTTTTCTGGCGGCGGCTTCGGAGGTGGTCACAATGTCTCCGTAGCCCAAGGTGCCGGAGTCAATTGCCTCCATAATGAGCAGCATGGTCATGACCTTGGTCACACTGGCAGGGGCCAGGGCCTCATGGGCGTTCTTTTCGTACAGCACCGTTCCCGTGGCCACATCCATCAGCACCGCGCTTTTGACCGGCACATCCAGCCCCTCCCCGGAAACGCCTGAAATAAGTGCCGGAAGAACCAAAACCAGCATCAGCAACACCGCGATTCGTTTCATAGAGCCATCCCCTCCCGCATTCCTGGGAAAGCATATGCACACGTAAGAATTTCTAATACATCTATCAATTTTTTGTATGGGAAACGGCCTTGAAGTATGATGTCAATTTTGTTATAATAACTTCAAAATTACCGGTGGTACCGGAAAAACTACCGATTTTGGAGGAAGAAAATTTATGCGAGGAATCCCGTCCCTGATCACTGACATCCGCAAAAAGGTTTTTACGGAAGTGGCCCGCATGGCCTATGCCGGAAACGACTATACCAAGGCCGAGGACCTGCCCTATGTCATCGTCCCCGGTGACCAGCCCCTGCACCGGGAGTCTGTGTTCCTGGAACGGGCCATTGCCGGTGAGCGGGTGCGTCTGGCCATGGGCCTGTCCGTCCGGTCTGTGCAGACCCGGTCTCTGCTGACCGAGGGCATGGACCATGCCGCCATTGCCCAGCAGTATTATGAGCCGCCCCTTATCAACATCATCCCCTACGCCTGCCACGCCTGCCCCACCAACCAGTACAAGGTTACGGAAAACTGCCAGAACTGTCTGGCAGCCTCCTGCCAGCAGGTCTGCCCCCGGGATGCCATCCGCTTTGTCAACGGCAAAAGCTTCATTGACCCCGGCAAGTGCATCAAGTGCGGCAAGTGCGCCCAGGCCTGTGATTACAATGCCATCATCCACCTGGAGCGGCCCTGCCAGGCGGCCTGTGGCATGGATGCCATCGGCATGGACGAAAACGGCAAGGCCCTGATCAACCAGGACAAGTGCGTTTCCTGCGGCCAGTGCCTGGTGTCCTGTCCCTTTGGTGCCATTGTGGACAAGGGCCAGATCTACCAGGTGGTCCGCTCCATTATGGAGGGGGAAGAAGTTTACGCCATTGCCGCCCCGGCCTTTGCCAGCCAGTTTGGCAAGGATGTGACCGTAGGCCGTCTCCGGGCCGCCATCCAGGCCCTGGGCTTTAAGGACATGGTGGAAGTAGCCGTAGGCGCGGACATCTGCACCGTGGAAGAAGCCCGGGACTTTGTGGAAAAGGTTCCTGCGGAGCAGCCCTATATGGCCACCTCCTGCTGCCCCGCCTGGCACGCCATGGTTCACAAGCTGTTCCCCGCTCAGGCCAAGAACATCTCCATGACCCTGACCCCCATGGTCTACACCGCCCGCATGGTGAAGAAAGACCACCCGGGTGCCAAAATCGTCTTCGTAGGACCCTGCGCCGCCAAGAAGCTGGAAGCCATTCGGGAGAACATCCGCTCCGATGTGGATTTCGTGCTGACCTTTGAGGAACTGCAGGGCATGTTTGAAGCCAAGGAAGTGGACTTTGAAACCCTGCCGGAGGTTGGTTCCCTGGACGAGGGTACCGCCGCGGGCCGTGGCTTTGCGGTGGCCGGTGGCGTTGCCCAGGCCGTGGTGGACGTGGTTCACGAGACCCACCCGGATATGGACATCAAAGTGGCCAACGCCCAGGGCCTCCGGGAGTGCCGGAAGCTCATGAACATGGCCAAGGTGGGCAAGTACAATGGCTATCTTCTGGAAGGCATGGCCTGCCCCGGCGGCTGCGTCGCCGGTGCCGGTACCATCCTCCCCGTAGCGGAAGCCAACAAGGCCATCGCCCAGGCCATGAAGAACGCCACCAAAAAGAACCCCCTGGAATCCCGGTATGCCGACCTGGCCGAAAAGCTGGACTAAGGCACCTCTGAATCAATCGTGTCGCTCCCAAAAAGAAGGATTCATTGCGCATCAAAAATCCCTCACACCGCTTTTGTTGGTGTGAGGGATTTTTTTAGGCAAATATGCTTGTAATCCGCTGCATGATGTGTTATGCTGTCGTTGGTGCTACCAGTACCCCGGTAGGCGGTTCCCCCTCGATCCTTTTCGGGGGTGA
>CAKTQE010000103.1 GCA_934593275.1 uncultured Oscillospiraceae bacterium
TACATACAGTATTCCCTCATTTTCCAAACCTTGTCTGGAAACAAAATCTTTCGCCGTCAGCTCTTGCCGATTTAATCGGAGCTTCCCTAGGCAGGAGGGAGCCAAACATGAAGTATAAAATTGCCATCTGCGATGACTCTGACGGGGACCGGCAGTATGTTTTGAATATGGTAAAGGGCTGGGCTGCCGCATCCTTTCATGAAATACAGACAGACCTCTTTCCCTCTGCCGAAAGCTTTCTTTTTCACTATGTCCAGGAACGGGACTATGACATCCTCCTTTTGGACATTGAAATGGGGGCCATGGACGGCGTGACCATGGCCAAGAAACTCCGCAGGGACAACGATACGGTGCAAATCGTTTTCATCACCGGCTACTCCGATTACATTTCCGAGGGCTACGAGGTGGCGGCACTGCACTATCTGGTAAAGCCTGTGAAAGAAGAAAAGCTCCGCTCCGTGCTGGACCGGGCGGCTGCCAAGCTTTCCAAGAACGAAAAGGTATTGACCTTTGCCTTTGGGGGCGAAATGGAGCGTATTCCCATTTATGAAATTCGCTATGCGGATGTATCCGGGAACTACGTGACCATCCATGGCCGCCGGGATGTGACCGTGAAAATGACCCTGGGGGAGCTGGAAAAACAGCTGGATGACCGGTTTTACCGTGTGGGGCGGTCCGCCATCGTCAACCTGACACGAATCAGCCGGGTCACCAAAACAGAAATCAAACTCAATGACGGCACCGCCCTGGCCCTGCCCCGAGGGTCCTATGAGGGCGTGAACCGTGCCATCATTCAAATGGGGTAAGACCATGGGACTATTCAATAAAAGAATCCAGCGGCAGATCGCCGCCTATCAGCAGGAGCTGATCGAGACCCATTACCGGGAAGTGGACAATATGTACCGCCAGATTCGTGGCTGGCGGCACGATTACCGCAACCACATCCAGACCATGAAAGCCTATGCCGCCCAGGAAGACTGGCAGGCCATCTGCCATTATTTAGACTTGCTGGACCAGGACCTGACCACCGTGGATACGGTGATCAAAACCGGCAACCCCATGACCGATGCCATTCTGAATTCCAAAATCTCCCTGGCCAAGGCCAAGGGCATTGAGGTGGTGGCGGATGCCCATATCCCGGTGAAGCTCAAATCCTCGGAAATCGATTTGTGCTGCATCATCGGCAACCTTTTTGACAATGCCATTGAGGCCAGTATGAAGCTGCCGGAGGAGAAACGGCGCATTCGGGTGTATATGGATATGAAAAACACCCAGCTCTACATCTCCTTTACCAATTTTACCGCCGGAAAGAAGCTTCCCAAAGAGGGAACGCTTTTCCGCAGCACCAAGGGGGCAGGCCACGGCTTTGGACTTGTCCGCATCGATGCCATTGTGGAGCGGTTGGAGGGCTACATCAGCCGGGGCAGCGAGGACGGTGCCTTTACTACAGAAATTCTCCTGCCCCAGGTATAATGGTTTTGCAGTTCATCCCCCCAAAAGAACCGTTCGTCCCCAGATTGCTCCGGGGACGAATTTTTGTGATAGAGTATGCTTGCGAGGTGAGGAAACATGAATGAAAACAAAAGACCTGAATACAGTGTCCCTCAAAATGTGGGTTGGATGATCAAAACCGCCTGGGGCAGCAGAAAACGCACATTGCTGTTCTGTCTGCTGACGGCCACACTGGAAGTGCTTCTGAATGTGGTGCAGCTGTATATTGCGCCGCAGGTGCTGGCCCAGGTGGAGCGGCGGGTGTCCGTCTCCCAATTGCTTGGAACCATCGGGGGCTTTACCGCCGCCCTGTTCCTGATCCGGGGGGCCATGGCGTACATCCAGGAAAACACCATGTTTGCCAGGGTGGATGTCCGCTCCGCCATCATCGGCAAGGTGGCGGCCAAGTGCAATGAAACCTCCTATCCCAATACACTCAGCGAGGCCTTTACAAAGCTTCGGTCCAAGGCATACCAGAGCTGCCAGGGAAACAACGAGGCAACCGAGCATATCTGGCAGACCCTGACCATGCTGCTAAAAAACATCGGAGGCTTTCTGGTATATCTGACCATTCTGTCCCGGATAGACCCGGTCCTCCTGCTGGTGGTTATTTTTACCTGTGTTTTGGGCTACCTGGTTTCCAGATACGCCAATAACTGGCGTTATCAGCACCGGGAGGAGGAAGAAACCTACTTCCAGAAGAAGCGGTACATCCGCAACAAGGCGGAGTCTTTGGAGCTTGCCAAGGATATTCGCATTTTTGGCCTGCAAAACTGGCTGAAAGAGCTGCTGGACCAGATT
This sequence comes from uncultured Oscillospiraceae bacterium, assembly GCA_934593275.1. Lineage (GTDB taxonomy): Bacteria > Bacillota > Clostridia > Oscillospirales > Oscillospiraceae > Faecousia. The sequence continues at coordinate 2,293 of CAKTQE010000103.1, forward strand.
CATGATTTGTACCTGGATTTCAGCCTCCGTTGTGAGCGGGCAGAGGTGCTGGCGGACCTGACAGAGGTCCTGCTGACCATGGCCCGCAACGGCATCGCCTATGTGTATCTCATTCACATGGCCCTGGGGGAGGGCCTTTCCGTGCCAGAATTCTTGCTGTACTTTACGGCGGTATCCACCTTTACCCAATGGGTGATGGGCATTCTCAAAGAGCTAAGTACCCTGCACAAGGAGAGTCTGGATATTTCCTGTGTCCGGGAATTCCTGGACTACCCGGAACCCTTTCACTTTGCCGATGGGGCGGATGTTCCCAAGGCGGCAGCGTATGAACTGCGGCTTCAGAACGTTTCCTACCGCTATCCTGGGGCGGAGAAAGACACCGTTCACAATTTGACCCTGACGGTTCACCCCGGGGAAAAGCTTGCCATTGTGGGCCTGAACGGTGCCGGTAAAACCACCCTGGTAAAGCTTCTGTGCGGGCTGTTAGACCCCACGAAAGGAGCAGTGCTGCTGAACGGCCAGGACATCCGGGCCTTGAACCGAAAGCAGTATTATGCTCTGTTCAGTGCGGTTTTCCAGGAGTTTTCTTTGCTGGATGTGACCGTGGCGGAGCAAATTGCCCAAAGTAGAGACGGCATTGACCCTGCGCGTATTGCGGATTGCGTTCAAAAGGCGGGTCTTACCGCATTTATTGAGAAGCTGCCCCAGGGCTTGCAGACCCACATGGGCCGGGACGTGTATTTAGACGGGGTGCTGTTCTCCGGCGGCCAGACCCAGCGGCTGATGCTGGCCCGGGCCTTATACAAGGGCGGCCCTATTCTGCTGCTGGACGAACCCACAGCCGCCCTGGACCCCCTGGCGGAAAATGACATTTATGAGAAATACGGTGCCATGACCGCCGGGAAAACCTCTGTCTTTATTTCCCACCGCCTGGCCTCCACCAGGTTTTGTGACCGCATTATTTTCCTTGCCGATGGGGACATCCGGGAGGAGGGTACCCACGAAAGTCTGCTGGCCTTGGGTGGGGCATACGCCGGGCTTTTTGAAGTCCAAAGCCGGTATTATCAGGAAGGGAAGGAGTTTTAAGGATGAAAGCAACAGAAAATCTTCAAAAAACCGTCGCTCTGAACCTGCGGGCCATCCGGGTTTTACACCGGGTCACCCCCCGGTTTTTCCCGGTACTGACATTGTACTGCGTTTTTAATGCCATTACCCCCTATGTGACGGTGTTCTTTTCCGCAAGAATTCTCCGGGA
>CAKTQE010000104.1 GCA_934593275.1 uncultured Oscillospiraceae bacterium
TCGCAGATTTTCCGGATTTTTTCATCATCCAGCCAACCCAGAATGCAGCTGCCAAGCCCCTGGGCCGTGGCCTCAGCGGTCATATAGGCGGCGGCAATGCCGATGTCAATGGAGCGGTAGTCGTTATGCTTGACCTTGGAGCCTACGGCGGCTGTTTTGACATAGGCTTTTTCCGACAGCACCAGTACCACCGGTGCCTGGGAAGCAAACTTGTTCATTCCCATGCCCTGGCAGGCAGCAGCCACGGCCTTGGCGGTGTCGCCCCGGCAAACGGTGACGAAATAGGGCTGGCCGTTACAGGCAGAGGGAGCCAGACGCAGGGCTTCCAGCACCGCATCCAGCTTTTCCTGCTCCACAGGGGTCTGGGCATAGTTCCGGCAGGACTGTCGGGTTTGGGCGATTTCCAGAAAATTCATAATAAGACCTCTTACATTTTTTCCGGGGCGGAGAAGCCCAGTAGATGGATACAGGTTTCCAGAATGTTTTTGCACAGGCCGATGAGGGCAATGTAACCGGCTTTCAGGGTTTCGTCCTCCTCGCTGAGGATCCGGGTCTCATGGTAGAACTTGTTGACGCAGCCGGAAAGCTCATAGATGTAGGAGCAGATCAGGTTGGGGCTGGAAGTCTTGAGGGCCTGTTCCAGGGTGGGGCCAAGCTTGGTTACGGAGAGCATCAGATCCTTGGCGTAGTCGTTGGCGGGTTTCTGAATGGGCAGATTCTCCCAGGCACCGTAGCGGGCCAGAATGCTCTTGATACGGACGATGGTATAGAGAATATAGGGACCGGTGTTGCCCTCAAAGGCGGCGAACCGCTCCATATCGAAATTGTAGTCCTTGGTGGGCTGGTTGCTCAGGTCGCCGTATTTAAGAGCGGCCATGGCAATTTTTTCGGTGGTGGCTTCCACCTCACTGTCCTCTACGATTTTGTTTTCTACAACCTTGGTGCGGACAAAATCCGTCATGTCGGAAATCAGGGTTTCCAGACGGAGAACACCGCCGTCTCTGGTCTTAAAGGGCTTGCCGTCACTGCCGTTCATGGTGCCGAAGCCCACGTGTTCCAGCTCGGTGGTGGGAGGCACGATGCCCGCTTTCCGGGCGGCCCGGAAGACCTGCTCAAAGTGCAGATTCTGCCGCTTGTCGGTGACGTAGAGTACCTTGTCCGGGTGCCAGTCCTGCATCCGCTGGACCAGAGTGGCCAGGTCCGTGGTGGCATAGATGGAGGAGCCGTCGGACTTTACCAGAATGCAGGGGGGGATTTCTTTCTTGTCCCCCTCCTGGGCCACGGGAATGACCCAGGCACCCTGGGACTGGACGGCAATGCCCCGGGCTTTCATGTCCTCTACCATGGCGGGGATATAGGGGTCGGCATCGGATTCACCCAGCCACTTTTCAAAGTGGACATCCAGGTTGTCGTAGTTTTTCCGCAGATCGGCTACGGAAACGTTCATAATGTGCTGCCACAGCGCACGGTAGCCCCGGCGGCCCTGCTGCAGTTCCAGGGTGGCCTGGTGGGCCTGGTGAGAGAATTCCGGGTCAGCCTTTTTGGCAGAGGCGGTGGGGTAGATTTCTTCCAGGTCTGTTACGGTAAAGGGGGCTTCCTTGGGGTATTCCCCCTGGAAATCCGAATCAAAGTAGGGAAGTTCCGGCTGCCGCTGGTGCAGTTCCGCAATGATCAGGCCCATTTGCAGACCCCAGTCCCCCAGGTGCACGTCTCCGATGGTGTTGTAGCCCAGGTAATTGTACAGCCGCTTCAGGCTTTCCCCGATGATGGCGGGCCGCAGGTGGCCGATGTGCAAAGGCTTGGCCACGTTGGCCCCGCCGTAGTCCACCACGATGGTTTTCCCGGCACCGGGCTGGTCCACACCGTATTTGGGGGCGGTGCGCATGGCTTCCAAGTAGCTTGCCAGGAAGCTGCCGGAGAGTTTTAAGTTGATGAAGCCGGGCATGACCGCCTCTACCAGGCTGTAGTCCTGGGCGTTCAGCTGCTCCACCACGGCCTTGGCGATTTGAATGGGGGCGCACTTGTACTGCTTGGCGGCAGACAGAGCACCGTTGCACTGGTATTCGCACAAATCCGGCCGGTTGGACACGGTGACCCGGCCAAAGGAACGGTCATAGCCCGCCTGTTCAAAGGCCGCCTGCATTTTCTCGGTGATAATATCCAGAATCTTTTCCACGAAAAATCCCTCCTCAGTCCTTTTTCTGTTCGGCCAGCCAGTTGAGGTAATCGTCATAGGTGCCGTAGCGGTCTACGATGGTGCCGTCGGGCTGGAAGGCAATGACCCGGTTACAGGTGGAGGTCAGCAGCTCATGGTCGTGGGAGGCCAGCAGCACCACGCCCTGGAAGGCTTCCAGACCCTTGTTCACCGCCTGAATGGATTCCATATCCAGGTGGTTGGTGGGCTGGTCCAGCAGCAGCACGTTCGCGCCGGAGAGCATCATTTTGCTCAGCATACACCGGACCTTTTCGCCGCCGGAGAGGACGTTTACATGCTTGAACACATCTTCATTGGAGAACAGCATCCGGCCCAGGAAGCCCCGGAGGTACACATCGTCCTTTTTGGCGGAATACTGCCGGAGCCAGTCTACCAGCTCCTCCTCGTTGCCCTCAAAATAGGGGCTGTTGTCCTTGGGCAGGTAGCTGCGGATGGTGGAAACGCCCCACTTGACACTGCCTTCCTCCGGTTCCAGTTCTCCCATAAGGATTTTGAACAGGGCGGTCTGGGCCAGCTCGTTTTCACCCACGAAGGCGATTTTATCGGTACGGCCCACGGAGAAGTAGACCTTGTCCAGCAGCTTCACTCCGTCTACGGTGACGGAAACGTCCTTGACGGTCAGCACGTCCTTGCCCAGTTCCCGCTCCTGCTGGAAGCCCACAAAGGGATAGCGGCGGGTGGAGGAGGGCATTTCTTCCACGCTCAGCTTGTCCAACAGTTTTCTTCTGGCGGTGGCCTGTTTGGCCTTGGCCTTGTTGGCGGAGAAACGCTGGATAAACAGCTGCAATTCCTCAATTTTTTCCTGGTTCTTCTTGTTCTTATTCCGGATCATGGCCTGAACCATCTGGGAGGACTCATACCAGAAGTCGTAGTTGCCCACGTACATCTTGATTTTGCCGTAGTCAATATCCACGGTATGGGTGCAGACGGTGTTTAAGAAATGCCGGTCATGGGAAACGGCAATGACCATGCCGGGGAAGTCCAGCAGGAAGTCTTCCAGCCAGTTGATGGCCTCAATATCCAGGTTGTTGGTAGGCTCGTCCAGCATGACGATGTCGGGGTTGCCGAACAGGGCCTGGGCCAGCAGCACTTTCACCTTGAGACGGGGGTCAACGCTTGACATCTGGTCGTAGTGCAGCTCTGTGCCGATGCCCAGACCCTGCAGCAGACGGGAAGCGTCAGACTCGGCTTCCCAGCCACCCAATTCCGCAAACTCCGCTTCCAGGTCCGCCGCCCGCAGACCGTCCTCATCGGTAAAGTCCGGCTTTTCGTAGATGGCGTCCTTTTCTTTCATCACATCGTACAGGTGCTGGTTGCCCATGAT
>CAKTQE010000105.1 GCA_934593275.1 uncultured Oscillospiraceae bacterium
ATCTGCACCCTGAATACCCTGTCCGCCGCCCAGAAGCTGGACACCATCTACCCCGAAGAGACCAAGCGTTATATCCACCACTATAATTTCCCTGCCTACTCCACCGGTGAGGCCCGTGCCGCCCGTTCCACCTCCCGCCGGGAGATCGGCCACGGCGCGCTGGCTGAAAAGGCCCTGCTGCCTGTGATCCCCAGCGTGGAGGAGTTCCCCTACGCCATCCGGGTGGTTTCCGAGGTGCTGTCCTCCAACGGCTCCACCTCTCAGGGTTCCATCTGCGGCTCTACCCTGGCCCTGATGGATGCCGGTGTACCCATCAAGCGGCCTGTTGCCGGTATTTCCTGCGGCCTGATCTCCGACCAGGAGACCGGCGAATGGAGAACCTTTACCGACATCCAGGGCGTGGAAGACTTCCACGGCGAAATGGACTTCAAGGTGGCCGGTACCACCGAGGGCATTACCGCCATTCAGATGGACCTGAAAAACAAGGGCCTGACCATGGAAATCATTGCCGACGCTCTGGAGCGCTGCCGGAAGGCCCGTCTGGAGATCCTCAATGAGATCATGCTCCCCTGCATCCCCGAACCCCGGGCCGAGGTCAGCGAGTACGCCCCCAAGATGCTGAGCCTGAAGATCCCCGTTGAGAAGATCCGGGAGGTCATCGGCTCCGGCGGAAAGACCATCCAGAAGATCTGCGCCGACACCGGTGCCAAGGTGGACATCGATGACGACGGTTCCGTCTTTATCTCCGCTGTGGACGCTGCCGCTGCCTACGCCGCCAAGAAGATGGTGGACGATATCTGCTTCGTTCCCGAGGTGGGCAAGCTCTACTACGGCAAGGTGGTCCGCATCCTGCCCATCGGTGCTTTCGTGGAAATCGCCCCGGGCCACGACGGCATGGTCCACATTTCCAAGCTGGAAAACCGCCGTGTGGAAAAAGTCGAAGACGTCCTGAACCTGGGCGACATGACCTGGGTCAAGTTCATGGGCTTCGACGAAAAAGGCCGCGCCAATTTCAGCCGCAAGGACGCCCTGAAAGAAATGGAAGGCAAGTAAATAATCGCCCCCCGGAAATAAAACCGGGGGGCGTTTTTTACGGTTGAAATTGACAATTGACAATGGACAATTGACAATTATTGGAGCGACCAACGTTGTTCATTTCGACCCATCCGTTAAAGTATGTAGGGGCGGTGCTTCGCGCAGCGAATCATAATCCATTGATTGCCGGGGGCAATCACACCATGATTTCATCGGCAACCTGCCGCCTGCCACGTTGGATGTTTAACCTGTGGGGGTGAATGGTATGACCCCAAATATGGTACACCCCACTGTAGCGGCGGCAATCTGCCGCCAACCGGCCCGGAGGGCCGGAATCGTGGTACGTTTACATTTGTAACGTCCAACGGAAAAACGTTTGTCGTTGTATTGCGTGATACCGTTCAACGAAACAGGTTGTAATTTGCAACGGTGCCAGCCCCTGGCGGGGCTGGAGTGGCGATGAATCATCGCCGCTACATTTGGTTCCATATATCGGGTCATACCATTCAACCGTACAGGTTGTAATCGATACGTGGCGGGCGAGATTGCCGCCCCTACGTCAAAATTGTTACAAATACCGTCTATTTGACATACCTATTGGAAATTTGCGTCCCCCAAATATGAAAAAATCCCCCGGAACGCAGGGTGGTTCCCTGACATTCCGGGGGGGTTCGTTCAAAATTATCCCTCGTAGCCGGTGATGCGGCGGGCTACGTGGACGCCGCTGGCGGAGGCGTGGGACAAAGAATGGGTGATGCCGCTGCCGTCACCGATGATGTACAGGCCCGGGTACTTGGTTTCCAGGTGGTCGTCTACGGTGACTTCCATGTTGTAGAATTTGACCTCGACACCGTAGAGCAGGGTGTCGTCATTGGCGGTGCCCGGGGCGATTTTGTCCAGGGCGTAGAGCATTTCGATGATGCCGTCCAGAATCCGCTTGGGCAGTACCAAGCTCAAATCGCCGGGGGTGGCGTTGAGGGTGGGGGTGACGAAGCTTTCTTCCATCCGCTTGGGGGTGGAACGCTGGCCCCGGATCAGGTCACCGAACCGCTGGACGATGACACCGCCGCCCAGCATATTGCTCAGCCGGGCAATGGACTCGCCGTAGCCGTTGGAATCCTTGAACGGCTCGGAGAAGTGCTTGGCAACCAGCAGGGCAAAGTTGGTGTTTTCCGTCTGCTTGGCCGGGTCTTCGTAGCTGTGGCCGTTGACGGTGATGATGCCGTTGGTGTTTTCGTTGACCACGGCACCCTTGGGGTTCATGCAGAAGGTGCGGACCTTGTCCTCATATTTCTGAGTTCTGTAGACGATTTTGCTTTCGTAAAGCTCGTCCGTCAGGTGGGAGAATACCACCGCGGGCAGCTCCACCCGGACGCCGATGTCCACCCGGTTGGACTGGGTGGGGATGTCCAAATCCTGGCAGATGGTCTCCATCCATTTGCTGCCGCTGCGGCCTACGGAGACCACGCACTGGCTGCAATGGTAGGTTTCCTTGTCGCACTGGACTTCATAGCCCTCTTCTGCCACGTGGATGGCCCGGACGGGGGTCTCAAAGTGGAACTCCACCTTGTCTTTCAGGTGGTTATACAGGTTTTCCAGCACCACATAGTTGATGTCCGTACCCAGATGCCGGACGGAGGCATCCAGCAGGTGCAGGTCATTCTGGATGCAGATGGTCTTGAATTTGGTGCCGGAGGTGGAGTAGAGCTTGGTGCCTTCGCCGCCGTAGGCCATATTGATCTCGTCCACATATTTCATCAGCTCCAAGGCCCGCTTTTTGCCGATGTATTCATAGAGGGTGCCGCCAAAATCATTGGTAATGTTGTATTTTCCGTCAGAAAACGCGCCTGCGCCGCCGAAACCGCTCATAATAGAGCAGCTTTTGCAGCCGATGCAGCTTTTGACGGTGGTGCCGTTGATGGGGCAGGAACGCTTGTTCAGAGGGTGACCGGCTTCAAAAACGCCGATTTTCAGCTGGGGGTTCCGCAGGATCAGCTCATAAGCGGAAAAAATGCCGCCGGGTCCCGCGCCGATGATCAATACGTCGTAATTCGTCATATTCTCTCCTAATGATGTCCTCCGGGTCGCCCCGAGGTCCGGGTGGTTATTCTGCGTCAGGCCATACAAACCCAACATACACACCTATTATATGCCCCCAAAGCCCCCACGTCAAGGGGTAGCAATGGGAAGAATCCAAAAAATCCAAATTTCCATGAAAAAAAGGATTGCTTTTTTAAGTCTTCTATGCTATAATGCCCAGTGTGCCCGGTCAAATATTGGGATGTCGCCAAGCGGTAAGGCACCAGACTTTGACTCTGGCATTCGTCGGTTCAAATCCGGCCATCCCAGCCAAATCTGATCCGCTAGCTCAGTTGGCAGAGCAACTGCCTTTTAAGCAGTGGGTCCGGGGTTCGAATCCCCGGCGGGTCACCAAAAATCGGCAAGCACCACTTGGGGCTTGCCGATTTTTACTTGTTCACT
>CAKTQE010000106.1 GCA_934593275.1 uncultured Oscillospiraceae bacterium
GATTAAATCGGCAAGAGCTGACGGCGAAAGATTTTGTTTCCAGACAAGGTTTGGAAAATGAGGGAATACTGTATGTATTTCCCATTTTTCAAACCGCAGTCTGGGGGCAAAAGATTCGCCGCTCAGCCGCAGACGATTTATTCGGAGTTTCCCTCTATCAAAATCAGAAACACTATAGCATAAAAACCCGGATTTTTCCAGAGGTTCTTCCAAAAGAACCGGGCTTTCGGATTTTTGCCCATAAAAAATCCCGCAGGAAAACTCCTGCGGGATCAAATGGGATACAGTTAGGCCTTGCCGTCGGAACCCAAGACGTTCACAATCTTGTGGGCCACCATGTCCTTCACAGCCTGACGGGCGGGCTTCAGGTACTGGCGGGGATCGAAGTGATCGGGATGCTCCGCAAAGTACTTCCGGATGTTGCCGGTCATGGCCAGACGGATGTCGGAGTCGATGTTGATCTTGCAGACAGCCAGCTTTGCGGCCTCACGCAGCTGATCCTCGGGGATGCCGATGGCATCGGGCATGTTGCCGCCGTAGGTATTGACCATCTTCACGAATTCCTGGGGAACGGAAGAAGAGCCGTGCAGAACGATGGGGAAGCCGGGCAGACGCTTGATGCACTCCTCCAGAACGTCAAAACGCAGGGGAGGGGGAACCAGAACGCCGTCAGCATTCCGGGTGCACTGGGAAGCCTTGAACTTGTAAGCACCGTGGCTGGTGCCGATGGCGATGGCCAGGGAGTCACAGCCGGTACGGGAAACAAACTCTTCAACTTCCTCAGGACGGGTGTAGCTTTCCTTGCCGTGTTCCACGGCAACTTCGTCTTCCACACCGGCCAGGGTGCCCAGCTCGGCCTCAACCACAACACCGTGGTCATGGGCGTACTCGACGACCTGCTTGGTCAGGGCGATGTTTTCCTCAAAGGACTTGGAGGAAGCATCGATCATAACGGAGGTAAAGCCACCGTCAATGCAGTTCTTGCACAGCTCAAAGCTGTCGCCATGGTCCAGGTGCAGGGCGATGGGAATTTCGGGGTTTTCAATGACAGCAGCTTCCACCAGCTTTACCAGGTAGGTGTGGTTGGCGTAGGCACGCGCGCCCTTGGAAACCTGCAGGATGACGGGAGACTTCAGCTCGCCGGCAGCCTCAGTGATGCCCTGAACGATCTCCATGTTGTTGACGTTGAAAGCACCGATGGCGTAACCGCCGTCATAAGCTTTCTTGAACATTTCGGTTGTTGTTACAAGAGCCATTGGAATCATTCCTTTCATATATAGAGGGCCAAAGCCCTCCGGTGTTCCGTGAACATTATACCACAATTTCAAAAGATTTCAATAATAATATTTGCCAAACCAATCCTTTCATGCTATAATGTGGAACGTATGGGTTTTTAAGGACTCATTTATGGCACATTCCACAAATTTTTTATGAATTCCTATCTGGAGGTAACGCAAATGTCTGAAAAAAATCTGGTAGGTTCCCTGATCATCGGTCAGTCCGGCGGTCCTTCTTCCGTCATCAACTGCTCCGCCTACGGTGTTATCAAGACCGGTCTGGAGAACCCCAACATCACCAAGGTTTACGGTGCTTTCCACGGCATCAAGGGCGTTCTGAACGACCAGCTGATGATCATGGACGAGGAAGACCCCAAGGAGCTGGCCAACATGATGCACACTCCTTCCTCTGCCCTGGGCTCCTGCCGGTATAAGATCGCCGATCCTGACGTAGACGATACCGACTACAAGCGCATCCTGGAGATCTTCAAGAAGTACAACGTCCGCTACTTCTTCTACAACGGCGGCAACGACTCCATGGATACCTGCAACAAGATCTCCAAGTACATGGCCAAGGTTGGCTATGAGTGCCGGGTCATGGGCGTTCCCAAGACCATCGACAACGACCTGGCCGGTACTGACCACTGCCCCGGCTTCGCTTCCGCTGCCAAGTACATCGCCACCTCTTTCATGGAAGTTTCCCGTGACAGCAAGGTATACGACACCGGCATGGTGACCATCGTAGAGTGCATGGGCCGTCACGCCGGCTGGCTGACCGCCGCTGCCGCTCTGGCCGGTATCAAAAACGACGGTCCTGACCTGGTTTACCTGCCTGAGGTGGACTTCGACATGGACAAGTTCCTGGCCGATGTGAAGCGCATCTACGCCGAGAAGAAGAACTGCCTGGTTGCCGTTTCCGAGGGCATCCACTATGCTGACGGCACCTTCGTTTCCGAGGCCAAGACCTCCGGCACTGACGGCTTCGGTCACGCCCAGCTGGGCGGTCTGGCTGCCAGACTGGCTGACGTTGTAAAGGCCGCTACCGGTGCCAAGGTTCGTCCCATCGAGCTGAGCCTGCTGCAGCGTTGCGCCGCCCACTGCGCCTCCGGCACCGATATGGCCGAGTCCTTCATGTCCGGCAAGGTGGCCGTAGAGTCCGCCGTTTCCGGCATCACCGACAAGATGGTTGGCTTCGAATGCACCCGGGATGCTAATGGCTACCACTGCGAGCCGAAGCTCTTCGACCTGAGTTTGGTTGCCAACACCGAGAAGAAGGTTCCTCTGGAGTGGATCAACGCCGAGGGCAACGGTGTAAACCAGGGCTTCATCGACTACTGCCTGCCCCTCATCCAGGGTGAGACCGACATGGTCAAGGAAGACGGCCTGCCCCGTTTTGTTCATTTGAAGAGAGTATTTGCCAAGTAAAAATTCCGGCGCGCCGTATCCCCGGCGCGCCGTTTTTTCATACAAAATACGCCCAAATATCCATTGCACGTTCGTTTCCGAAAGTCAACGAACGTGCAATCGTCCTATTTTTTCCGCTACAAAAAAACACCCGGAAAAATCCGGGTGTTTTTTGTTATTCGCCTTGGATGGATGCAAGAGTCTGCATCACTTTTTCCGTCAGGAAGTCTGCCAGAATCTCCGGATTCTGAATCATACCACCCATAAACCAATGCCGAACCAGTTCCAGCACACCACAAACGCAGAATGTACTGCGATTATTGTAGTCATTCTGGGTCACCTGACCGTGATAACGGGTATAATGCTCCAGAGCCAGGTCAATAGACTGATCCCGAATCTTATCGAAAATATCCTCCCGGAACCCCGCAGAAGAAAGAGCCAGGAACATTTCTCGGTTTTCCCGCAGATAATTGAGCTGTTCCAGAATCCGTTTCCGGCATTGCGCACCATTTTCTACAGGTTCGCTCCACAAAATTCCGTTCAGAATCTTGTTTTCCATCTCATTTTTCAGCTGAGTGGTGTTTTTGTAGTTCCGATAGAAAGTTGAACGATTGATTCCAGCCTTTTCACAAATCTGTGCAGGCGTAATGTCGTTAAAGCCCTTCTCCTGGAGCAGCTCGACAAGAGCTGCCGATAATTTTTGTTTTGTTTTCCGAACGCGTGCATCCTCTGCCATATGACCGCTCCCCATTCATTTA
>CAKTQE010000107.1 GCA_934593275.1 uncultured Oscillospiraceae bacterium
ATGCGCATGGTGTTCACCGCATCGGCAGTGGCCTCAATGGCGATTTTTCTGGGCAGCATATAGTTCCGGGCGTAGCCATCGGAAACCTCCAGCATCTGGCCCTTCTTGCCCTTTCCACGAACATCTTGCAGTAAAATAACTTTCATTTTCAATTTCTCCTTATTCTTCATAGAAAGCGTCAATTGACGCAATCAGTTTATCCAACGCATCCTTCACACTGACACCCTGCATCTGCGCGCCTGCGGTAGCGGCGTTTCCACCGCCGCCCAGGGGTTCCAGAATCATCTGCACGTTGGCAGAGCCAATGCTGCGGGCAGAAATGATGGTCACATCTCCATCGGGGTACAATACAAAGGAAGCAGTGATACCGGAAATATTCAGCAGTTCATCTGCCGCCTGGGCAGCCAGAATTCTGCTTGTAGTCTGCTCCAAAGCCGCAATGGCCAGTTCATCCCGATAAAGCTTGGCTTCTTTGATGATCTGGTATTTTTCCAGCGTGTCATGGAAGTCGTTTTGCAGCAGCAGCTTTACTTCCGTAGTATCCGCACCCAGACGCCGCAGCACAGCTGCCGCTTCAAAGGTCCGTTCGCCGGTCCGGACGTTAAAGAACTTGGTATCCAGGCAGATGCCCGCCATCAAACTCTTTGCCTCAATGGGCAGCACATCCCGGCTCTCCACCGCATAGGTCACAAGCTCCGTTACAAGCTCCGAAGCGGAGGAGGCGTAGGTCTCATGGAGGTTGACCACCACAGGATTGATATAGTCCGCGGCCCGACGGTGATGATCCACCACACAGACCTTGGAAATGGCTTCCAGCAGGGGCTTAAACTCCACCTGATCTGGCCGATTGGTGTCCACCACGATCAGAATGCTCTTATTGTCACAGGCAAGCAGGGCATCCTGTCCGGAAATAAACACATCCCGATACTCCGGCACATTCCGAAGTTCTTCCAGAAGTCTGGGACAGGCGTTATTTTCCAAATCAATGACGATGCTGGCTTTCTTGCCCTTTTTCCGGCACAGACAGTTGATGCCCACGGCAGCACCCAGAGAATCCAGGTCCGCGCTTCGGTGGCCCATCACAAATACATGGTCACTTTGGGCAATCAGTTCCATCAAAGAATTGGCTGTCACCCTGGAACGGACCTTGCTGCGGTATTCGGTTTCTTTGCTGCGTCCGCCGTAAAAATCAAAGTTGAACCGGTCCTTGATGACCGCCTGGTCACCGCCCCGGCTCAAGGCCATTTCAATACTCAGTGCCGCAAAGCTGTAGCCCTCTTCAAAATCCGCACCGTCTACGCCCAAGCCAATGGAGATGGAGGCGGCCAGGCCGGAGGGGCTGGCGATTTTATGAATTTTTTCCAGCAGAGAGAATTTATCCGCCTTGGCCCGCTCCAAATCCCGTTTTTCAAAAATAAACAGGAACCGGTTTCGCTCCAATCGGCGCAAAAGGCCCCGGTAATCCTCTGTCCACTGGGTAATGGTGTCGTTCAGATTGGCATTCAGTTTGGAAATGGCACTTTCCGTCAGGTTCTGGGTCATTTCCTCGTAGTTATCAATGAGAATAATGGCAACCACAGGACGGGAGCGGATATATTCATCCCGCACCTGGTACATTTCCGTTAAATCACTGAGGTACAAAACCGCCAGTCTGCTTCCGGCAGAGCGGAGCATGGTCCCGTAAACCCGGTAACGGCCCTTGCCCAGCATCACGTCCTGGGGGGCTTCATTTTTTCCCGCTGTCAGAAAATCCAAGGTAATACCGGGCAGCACATCCCCCAGCTTTTCATCGGACAGTGCTTTCAAGCCGCCGCTAAGCTGGGAGAAGCGATAATTCTCCCAGACAACGGTTCCGTCGTCCATCTGTACCATCAGGGCTGGCAGAGGGCCATCCCCTTTGCAGACACTCTCCATGGAATCCGGGTCCGATTGCAGATACTGCTGCAAGGCCCGCTTCCGGTACTGCCGCTCCACCAGGTAAAACGCCAGGGTCAACAGTGCGACCACCAGTTCCCCCACGCCGATCCATGTTTTTCCCGTCAAAAAAGCAAGGGCGCAAAAGCCAAACAGTATTATAAAATAGATACCCTTTCCGGGTTTCAGCAGTCGCTCCAGCTTCTTCTCCATTGTCCGGCCCCTTTCCTGTATGCAATGATAGGTTATTTTATTATAGCAAACAAGCGACCTATTGGCAACTGTTTTTCTGCGCTTTTTCGCTTCTAAAAAAGTTTTCAAAAATAAATGTATACTTTTCGAGGAAGCTGTGCTATAATACCTGACGAATTGCGCGGGTAGGCAGACCCGGCAGACAAAACAGAACGGCACTTTTGTGTCCCAAAGAAGCCCCTTTTCTTTTGGTTCCCCGCAATTGCCCCCGGGCACCCAGGCGGACAGACCGGAATGAAAAATGCCTGTCCATACGGCAGGGGTAACTTTATTTGGAATATATGCAGGCGTTTCTCGGAGAAAAACGGCGTTACAGGGCCATCTTTTCCCGACACGGCTGCTTTGTTTGCTATGTAATTTTTAAGAGTATTGATATTTTGAAAGGAGTTATTGAACAAATTGGCTGAAAAATTGAAAATTATCCCCCTGGGTGGACTGGATGAAATCGGTAAAAACATTACCGTTCTGGAATACGGAAAAGACATGATCGTGGTGGACTGCGGCGTGGGCTTCCCGGAAGAAGATATGTACGGCGTTGACCTGGTGATCCCCGACTTTTCTTATCTGGTGGCCAACCAGAAGAAGCTCCGTGGGATGTTCATCACCCATGGCCACGAAGACCATATTGGCTCTATCCCCTACTGCATGCGCCAGGTGAACTGCCCCATCCACGGCACCGCCATGACCAATGGCCTGATCAAGCTGAAGCTGGAGGAGCATCACCTGGCAGACACCGTCAAGCTGGTGACCCACAAACCCGGTGACGTGGTAAAAGCTGGATGTTTCAGCGTGGAGTTCATTCACGTAAACCATTCCATTGCCGATGCGGTGGCCTTTGCCATTAAAACCCCTGTGGGTACCGTGATCATGACCGGTGACTTCAAAATTGACCCCACCTCCGCTGACGGCATGATGAATCTGGCCCGGCTGGGCGAGTTGGGCAACCAGGGTGTTCTGGCCCTGCTGGCAGACTCTACCAACGTCGAGCGTGCCGGTTATACCCCCAGTGAAAACGTGGTAGCGGAGAGCCTGGACCGGCAGTTCCGCAACTGCGACCAGCGGATCATCATCACCACTTTCGCCTCCAACATGCACCGGATCCAGAGTGTCATCGCCACTGCCCAGCGGTACGGTCGGAAGGTGGCCGTTACCGGGCGCAGTATGGAAAACATGCTGAAAGTTGCCCAGGAACTGGGATACCTGAAGGTAAAGCCCGGCACCATTGT
>CAKTQE010000108.1 GCA_934593275.1 uncultured Oscillospiraceae bacterium
CGCTTTTTTCTTGGCATGTGCTAAAAAGAGGGGCTGCCTCGAACGATTTTGAAAAATCGTTTTGAGACAGCCCCTTTAAGTTGGTGAATGACACTTCCCACAGACTGTGGAGGTTGCGGTAGACGTATTCTTTAATAATTCTCCGCATGAATTTCAAAGTAGCTCTGGGGATGGTTGCAGGCGGGACAAACCTCCGGGGCTTTCTCACCCACGACGATGTGACCGCAGTTGCGGCACTCCCACACCTTGACCTCGCTCTTGGCAAAGACCTGCGCCATTTCTACATTGCGCAGTAGGGCGCGGTATCGCTCCTCGTGGTGCTTTTCGATGGCGGCGACCAGACGGAACCGCTGCGCCAACTCATGGAAGCCCTCTTCGTCGGCGGTTTTGGCAAAGCCGTTGTACATATCCGTCCACTCGTAGTTCTCACCCTCAGCGGCGGAGAGAAGATTTTCAGAGGTATTGCCAATGCCGTTCAGTTCTTTGAACCACAGCTTCGCATGCTCCTTTTCGTTGTCGGCGGTTTTGAGGAACAATGCCGCGATCTGCTCGTAGCCTTCTTTCTTGGCCTTGGATGCAAAATAGGTGTACTTGTTGCGTGCCTCGGACTCACCGGCAAAGGCAGCCATGAGGTTTTTCTCGGTCTGGGTTCCTGCGTATTTCGTTTCTTTCATGATTGATGCTCCTTTCAGCTTTTTTGCTCATATTATTACACGGATTTGTGGTAAAAACCATATTTTCATTTTAAGAGATTCAATCCGTCTGTATCCCGCAGTGTAATCGCGCCTCGCCTTAGCTCCACAAGCCCGTCCTCCGAGAAGCTTTTGAGCATCCGTGCCACCGCCTCCCGCGCCGAACTGATGTGCTGGGCAATCTGCTCATGGGTCATGCGGATGGTGTCAGAGCCGGTGCGCTCCGCTTCGGCTAGGAGAAATTCTGCCAGCCGCCGATCCAATCCCTTGAACATGATCTGCTGCATCGCCCACATCACATCAGAAAACCGCTTCGTTGCCAACTCATAGAGGAAGCAGCGGACATATAGATTTTTCTCCTTGAGCGAGGCAATGACATTTGCAGGGATAATCAGAACCTCCGTATCCATTCCTGCGGTCATTTGCGTATCAAAGGTGATTTGACTGATCACGCAGGAGGCAGAAAGCACGCAAAGTTCACCCGGATACAGCCGGAACAGCGTTACCTCCCGCCCCTCCTCGGAGAGAAGATAGGTGCGGATCTCGCCGGAAAGGACGAACAGCATTCCGAGACAGTCGTTGTCGCCGCTGTGTACGAATGCACCCTTTTCATAATGACGGACAAAGGCAGTTTGGCGGAGCGTTTCCATTTCGTGTTCGGTCAAGGATGGCCAGAACGGAAGTTGTGTCAGTGTAGGTTCCATATCAATGGCAGCGATGCTTGCCGCAGCCGTGGTCACTGCAGGTGTGGCCCCAATGCTGAAAAATCTGACCGTTTTCATAGGCAACCGCAATTCTCATGACGGGATCTCCTTTGCAATTTTTGCTTGATTTTTCTGTGTTGGCTCGGTATCCTTGCATCCGTGGGGGCAGAATGTATCGACTTGCGGTTCTGGCATGGACACGTTCCTTTGCCTGTTTTCAGTATATACCGATTATAGCATTTTTGGCAGAAAAAAGCAAATTTTTTGTCACCAAAATCTTTATTCCCGCGGTAATGGCAATAGGCTATCTGCTTTTGATGTGGCAGAGGCTATCCATAAACAGAGCCATGGACATGGATAAAAATTGAAATCTTGACATCTTCCGGAGATGGCCTATAATCAAAACAGGAGGGATCACCAATGCAAGAAAACGAGCTTTTGAAACTGGCAGGGCGTTTCGGATTTGAAGCAGCGGTATTGCCTGCTTCGGAGGTACCAACGGATGGAAAATTCCGGCACTTCTGCGAGGAAAACCGCTGCGGCCAGTATCATGCAAACTACTCCTGCCCGCCCACCTGTGGAACGGTGGAGGACATGGCAGCGAAAATTTATGCGGGAACCACGGCACTGGTGCTGAAAACCGAGTGGCCTATTGAGAGCTATGAGGATACCAAGGCCATCAAAGACGGAAAGCTTTCCCATAACCGCGCCATGCTGCGGCTGAATGAGACGCTGCACGGCCTGTGCGTGGGTGGCAGCTGTTGCTGTCTGTGTTCGCCCTGTCGGATGAAGAACGGGGAAAGCTGCATCTACCCAGACCTGCGTTTCAGCTGCATGTCCGCCTATTGCGTGGACGTGGCGGAGCTGTGCAGACGCTGCGGCATGGACTTCCGGTGGGATACGAAAAAGCTTTCCGTTTATAGCATGATCGTGCTGTAGGGAGATTTTGTCGTGGAGGAGCTGAGAAAAGATTTTCCGGGCCTTTCATTTACGCAAATGTCCGATTGCGCAGGTGTCCTGATTTTGGACTGATCATTTCTAAGTGAAATAAACCGAAAGTTGGGGGGAGGTGAATACATCATGAATTTGAAAAAAGTTCATCATATTGCCATTATTGGAAGCAACTATCAGCAATCAAAGCACTTTTATGTGGACCTGTTAGGCTTTTCTATCGTTCGGGAAAACTACAGACCGGAACGGGATGATTACAAAATCGATCTTCAACTCGATGGGATGGAACTGGAACTCTTTATCATTAAAAATTGTCCGAAACGCCCCAGTTATCCGGAGGCTTACGGTCTGCGGCATCTTGCCTTTGCTGTAGACTCGGTGGATGATACCGTAAGAGAACTGAATAAAAGGGGCATCATCACGGAGCCAATCAGAATCGATGCTTACACGGGCAAAAGAATGACATTCTTTTATGACCCTGACGGTCTTCCTTTGGAAATTCACGAATAGGGTATTGCAGTCAAAAGATCTGCCCTGTTTTGGACGGCGATTTTACAGATTCTCCGCAAAATAATGCTCCTTGGCATAAGCGAATATCTGATTGAACTTCTCCGCGGCGATCCTGCTGATCTCCAATTCCGGCTGCATCATATCAAAGGCGTGGATATCCGTGTGGTAAACATCCACTTTTGCTGGGATGCCCGCACGGTTCAGGCTTTCAATATAGCAAAGCGTTTCCGTGTAAAAGGGTTCTCCGTCTCCAACGAACGTATAGGCCGGAGGCAGACCGGAAAAGTCCTGCGCCCTTGCGGGAGCGGCATAGGGGGACACCTGTGCCTTTGGGGTTCCGCGGAGGTAGAGCTTCCAGGCAAGGTGGTTTTTCCAGGTGTTCCAGACCTTCCCGTGGTTGTCCCGGGAGCTTTCCGTATCCCGGTCATCCAGCATGGGATACAGGGGCATTT
>CAKTQE010000109.1 GCA_934593275.1 uncultured Oscillospiraceae bacterium
CTGGACTACACCTTCCTGGGCTACCGGCCCAGCCGCCTGGTGAAGCTGGACATCCTGCTCAACGGCGAGGTGGTGGATGCCCTGAGCTTCATCCTCTTTGCGGACAACGCCTACCCCAGAGCCAGAAAAATCTGCGAAAAGCTGAAAGACAACATCCCCAGAGCGCAGTTTGAAATCCCCGTCCAGGCCGCCATCGGCGGAAAAATCATCGCCCGGGAGACCATCAAGGCCCTGCGGAAAGACGTTCTGGCCAAATGCTACGGCGGCGACATCACCAGAAAGAAAAAGCTCCTGGAAAAGCAGAAAGAGGGCAAAAAACGTATGCGCAGCTTCGGCTCCGTCTCCGTCCCCTCGGAAGCGTTTATGGCAGTCCTCAAATTAGACGACGAATGATGATCAGTTGACAGTTGACAGTTGACAGTTGACAATTGACAGTTGACAGTGTGGAAATTGACAATTGACAATGGACAATTGACAATTTTTGCGGTCAGGAAACGTCTACAAATTTTGATTATGAACAATACTATTGAAGAAAAGAGCTTTCAGTTTGCTGTACGCGTAGTAAAGCTTTGCAGGTATCTTCGTGACGAGAAAAAGGAGTTTATCTTGTCCAAGCAGCTTCTTCGGGCGGGGACCAGCATCGGCGCAAATATTGCGGAATCGCAGCAGGCCCAGAGCAGACCGGATTTCATCTCCAAGCTCTGTATCGCATTAAAAGAAGCCAGCGAAACCAATTATTGGCTCCGCCTTTTGCGGGCCACCGACTATCTGTCGGAAACCGAATACAGGACCATGATCGTCCAGTGTAAAGAACTGGAACGACTTTTGACATCCATTCTAAAATCCACAAAACCCTCAGAACAATGACCTGACAGTTCAATTGCGGAAGCCTTTCGACTTCCCTAATTGTCAATTGTCAATTGTCAATTGTCAATTTGTACGGAGGCTCATATGGCAATATTAACCAGACGCAACAACAAAACCCCTTTGGGTATCTACATCCACATTCCATTCTGTCGCAGCAAGTGTCAGTATTGTGACTTCTACTCCTTGCCCTGTAAGGATGACAAGCTGATGGACGGGTATCTGGACGCGGTTTGCGCCCATTTGAAGGAAGCCGGGGCACTGTGTCCCGGGTATCGGGTGGATACGGTGTATTTTGGCGGCGGCACCCCCAGCTATTTTGGGCCGGATGCCCTGGCCATTCTGCTGACCACCCTGCGGCGGAACTTTGACGTGGCCTCGGACGCGGAGATCACCTTTGAGGCAAACCCGGATTCCGTCACCGACAAGCTGCTCCACCGGCTCAAGGCCGAGGGCTTCAACCGGGTGAGCCTGGGGGTGCAGTGTGACAACGATGAAATTCTCAAAAAACTGGGCAGACCCCATACCTATGCCCAGGCCGTTACCGCCTACCAACGCATCCGCAAGGCGGGCTTCCGGAATGTTTCTCTGGATTTAATGTACGGTCTTCCGGGCCAGAGCCTGCGGGACTGGCAGGAGACCCTGGAAAACGTGCTGCGGCTGAACCCGGAGCATATCAGCTGCTATGGCCTGAAAGTGGAGGAGGGTACCCCCCTTTATGACATCAAGGACTTTGCAGGTCTTGCGGACGATGACACCCAGGCGGATATGTATATGGCGGCCATTGAGTCCCTCCGCGCCCATGGCTTCCGGCAGTATGAAATCTCCAATTTCTGCCGCAAGGGCCTGTACTCCCGGCACAACACCAAGTATTGGACCGGCGGGGAATACCTGGGCTTCGGACCCAGTGCCAGCTCGGACTTTGCCGGAAAACGCTTTACCATGGTCCGGGATCTGCAAGCCTACATCCGGGGCATCCAGACCGGCGGCAACATCATGGAAGACGTGCAGGAGATCCCCCTGCGGGAGCGGGCGGGAGAATACCTGATGCTCCGTCTGCGGACCACCGCCGGTATTGTGGCGGAGGAATACGAGCGGACGTTCATGCTGCCCTTTGCCCCTCTGGAAGAAGTGCTTTTAAAGCACCGGGTCTACTACCGCACCGCCCAGGGAGAAGATGGCCGCTGGTATCTGACCCCCCGGGGCTTCCTGGTCTCCAACGACATCATCACGGATCTGCTGCTGGCCCAGGACGAGTCCGAGCCGTTAAAGCGGCTGTAAAGAGGATGCCATGGATGGGTATTTTTGTGTTTTAACGGCCATTGACCTGTTTGTGCTGGGCTTTATGTGCATCCTGACACAGCTCAGCGAATCCCTGAACAAAAAGCAAAAGCACGGATTTTTCCTGGCCTTTGCCCTCATCGCCCTGATTTCCGTTCTGGAAGTGGTAACGTTGCTGGTAGACCGGCGGCCCGGTGGCTACCGCTGGCTGAACATCATGGCAAACTACCTAGGCTTCGGCCTGTCTCCTGGGGTGTGCCTGTGCCTGGTTTACGTGCTGGATAAGAAAACTGCCATGCGCCGGGGCTTTAAGGCCGCCTTGTGGTGCCAGCTGGCCTATATGATTCTTCTGGCCCTGTCCATTCCCAGTGGCCTGGTCTTCTCCGTGAGCCAGGACAATGTTTACGCCCGTGGCCCCTGGTTTTTCTGCTATGTGGCCATGTACTGTGGGGCGATTATATATCTGTCCCTGTCCACGGTGATCACCGCCCGGTCGTTCCAGAACCGGAGCAAGGGCCTGATTTACCCTTTGATGCTGTTTCTCATCGCGGAAACCGTCATCCAGGTGTCCCTGCCCCGGTACCACGTGACCTGGCTGTGCGTCACCTTGCTGTCGGTGCTGTATTTCATCTACTGCAACGAAATGTGGAACCAGCTGGACGCCCTAACGGGCCTGCTGAACCAGAACAGCTACTTAAACCGCACCGCAGAAATGAAGCACGGCGGGGTGCTGGTGGTCTTTGACGTGGATAATTTCAAGCACATCAACGACTGCTACGGCCACCTGAAAGGCGATGAATGCCTGGCAGAAATCGCCGCCTGCATCAAAAAAGCCTACGCCCCCTGGGGCTACTGCTACCGCACCGGCGGTGACGAATTCTGCGTCCTGCTAAAAAACGGCACCAAGGCAGACCTCTGCGCCCAAAACCTGGAAGACGCCCTGAAAGAAAGCCAAAAAGCCATCCCCTACCTCCCCCAAGTCTCCTACGGCACCGCCGCCTTTGCCGGCGATGACGTCCTGACCGTCAAAGACACCGCCGACCGGGAAATGTACCGGCGGAAAAAAGAACGGAAAAAGTTGACAGTTGACAGTTGACAGTTGACAGTTGACAGTTGACAGTTGACAGTTGACAGTTGACAGTTGACAGTTGACAGTTGAC
>CAKTQE010000110.1 GCA_934593275.1 uncultured Oscillospiraceae bacterium
TGGATGCCCGGACCCTGACGGAAATGCAGAAGCACTTCTGCAAGACCATGGTGGATTTTGGCTACAGCCCCATGGTGTATTTTAACTGGCATCTGGCGGACAACACCCTGTATCTTCAGGAACTGGAGGACTATCCCTTCTGGTTGGCCTTCTATCAGAACCGCATGACCTATCCCTTTCGGGTGGAAATGTGGCAATACACCTGCACCGGACGTGTCCCCGGCATCGCCGGAGACGTGGACATCAACGTCTACATGCCGGACCCCACCAAACTTCAATAACGTATAAAGATTCCGCCCCGGTTTTTTGAGCCGGGGCGGTATTATATTAGAGGTTTCTGAGTTTTTCCGCCTTTTCATTGGCGGCGCGGATCAGGTTGATTTCAAAATCCTGCCGGTTCTTCTGCCGGATGGTCTCCAGAATCAGGCCGGAAAACAGGGCTTGGAGGCTGGCCATCACCGTAAAGCCGCAGACGATCAGGGTGGGGAAGTTGGGCACCAGGCCGGTCTGGGCGTAGGTGTTCAGCACGGGAATAAAGAACAGGGCCGCCAGCGCAAAGAGTATGGCCGCAATGATACTGAAGAAGCCCAGGGGTTTGTAGACCCGGTAGAGCCTGGCGATGGTCCTGAGGACCTTGAAGCCGTCGGAATAGGTATTCAGCTTGGAAACGCTGCCCTCGGGCCGGTCCCGGTAGCCGATGATCACGTTTTCCAGGTGCATATTGGCGTTGACGGCGTGGATGCTCATTTCCGTCTCGATTTCAAAGCCCTTGGAAATCACCGGGAAGGTCTTTACAAACTCATAGCTGAAAGCCCGGTAGCCCGTCATAATGTCCTTGATGTTGTTGCGGAAGAGCAGCTGGATGCTGCCCCGGACCAGGCGGTTGCCCAGATTGTGGAAAGGCCGGGTGTTCTCCGTAAAATAGGTGGAGGAGAGTCGGTCACCTACCACCATGTCCGCTTGCTGCTCCAGCACCAGCCGGGCCATTTCCGGGGCATCCTCCGCGGGGTAGGTGTCGTCACCGTCGGCCATGATGTAGCACTGGGCATCGATTTCCCGGAACATCCGGCGAATGACGTTGCCCTTGCCCTGCATGTACTCATTGCGGACCACCGCCCCGGCCTTTGCCGCCAGTTCCGCGGTGCGGTCAGAAGAATTGTTGTTGTAAACGTAGACCACTGCCTCAGGCAGCACCCGCTTAAAGTCTGAGACCACTTTTTCTACGGTTTTTTCCTCGTTATAGCAGGGAATCAGTACGGCGATTTTATCCATGGGAAGTTTCCTCCTGAGGGCGATGAAGCGAATAGGCAATGAAGCCGGAAAGGGCCAGTATGGCGGCACTGAGGTTCCGATGGGTCATCCAGTAGTGGACGGCAGAGTGGTTGCGCACCAGGGCGTACCAGACAAAGGGAACCAGAAAGCAAAGGAGCAGCGGGGCCACAAGACCCTTGTCCACCCGAAAAACCCGGCGTTTTTTGAGCAGCAGCCACAAAACCGCGGCTACCAGGCACAGGGCCAAAAGAATATAGGCAGGGGTCCGGTAGGCAGAGAGGTTTTTAAGGATCACCTGGATAAGACCCACCTGCTCGGCCCCCTCGTTGCCGGATAGCTGGCTGTTGGACCGGTACTGGACCTGGGTCATGGCATCGGAAAGCACATTCTGGCCTGTCAGCACATTGGCCACCAGCCATTTGCCGCTCCACATGCCGCCGTAGCCAAAGGCCCAGGCAGCCCCGGAGCCGATGCAGCCCAGTAGGGCGTTCGTCCCTTTTTTGCGGCCCAGGAGGACTTGGAGGGTCAGGCACACGCCCACCGCCGCGGCGGGGTAGGTGAGGAAATCAAAAAAGGCGGTGGCAATGCCCAGGAACAAAAACACCAGGTACCCCCAGTCTTTATC
Organism: uncultured Oscillospiraceae bacterium; assembly: GCA_934593275.1. GTDB lineage: Bacteria > Bacillota > Clostridia > Oscillospirales > Oscillospiraceae > Faecousia. The sequence continues at coordinate 1,898 of CAKTQE010000110.1, forward strand.
CCAGGTTTCAAAGGCCAGCATTACAAGAACACCCCCCAGGGTGATCAGATACATGCTGGTATACTGTAGGCTCATGGCAGTGGTAATGGGGTTGAGACTGATCATCATCAGGGACATGGGAATGGCCAGTCGCAGACCGCCTTTCCGATAGGCCAGCAGCAGCACCGCAAGGGCCAGAAACAGCTGAAAACAGGCATCCATGGCCCGAATCTGGGGCAGGGTGAAAAACAGTAGTAAGGGCTTTAAAAACAGCAGATACCCTCCCCAGTACCGGGCGTAGGACAGCACCGGGCCGTCATATTCCCCGTAAACATAGCGGATGAGGGACTCGCTGGGGTTCCACCGTTCCGGGTAAAACTCCACCCGGGCGTGGAGCATGGCATCTTTCAAGGGATTTCCGGTGCCTTTGTAGATGGCACTTTGGAGCATGATGCAGTCGGTATAGCCGTCTAACCGAGTGGTGACATCATCCGGGGGACACCAGTAAAAACCGTGACCCTCATTTTCGAATAAAGGTCGGCTTGCGTCTACCTGGGTGTGCATCCGGCCCACCGGCAGAACGTAAACCGCCGTCATCAGCAAGACGCCCACAAGAATGGAAAGGATCAGAAAGTCCACACAGCGGAACGCCTTGACCCATAATTTGTTTTTGTTCATACAAAGAAAGCCCTTTCTAATTCGCTTTAGGCCTACTATACAGCATATTTCCCGAAAATGCAAGACGGGGCAGGGGAAGATACGGAATTCCTCTGTTAGGTATGTGTGAAATTCATGGGGCGCGCACAATTATTTTTGGGGAATTTTACTTGACAATTCCTGTTCTGACCGATACAATAAGGTGAGACGTGAGCGGCTCTTTGTGAGTTGCTCCCTTACCGGCGCGTGAGCCGGGTTTGCGTTTTGCGCCTTGTGGCGTTTTGCGATAGATTGGCTTTTGCCAAAATAAGCTCAATTTCACATGGAACGATCCGCAGCCCTCCTGCGCCAATTTTACGGAAGGAGGTGCGTTGTGGAATTATGGAATGGTATTCGATTTTAGCAATCGTTCTAGGCGTTCTTGCGGCCGCTGCGGTGGCGTTTTTCGGGGGGATCATGTACCGGAAGAAAATCGCCGAGCGGGAAATCGGTTCTGCCGAGGCAGAGGCGACCCGCCTGATCAACGAAGCCATCCGAAACGGTGAAAACCGGAAGAAGGAAATGCTGCTGGAAGCCAAAGACGAGATCCATAAATCCCGCACAGAACACGACAGAGAAGTCAAAGAGCGCCGTGCCGAACTGACCAAACAGGAACGCCGGCT
>CAKTQE010000111.1 GCA_934593275.1 uncultured Oscillospiraceae bacterium
ACATCCTGCCCTTCGGTCAGGTGCTGGCGAATATCGCTGACGTAGGCGTTGGCCACCTCCGAAATATGTACCATTCCGGTCTTATTTTCCGGCAGGGCGATAAATGCGCCAAAGTTGGTAATGGATTTGACTTTTCCCTCTAAAACGGCTCCGACGGTTAACTCCATAGATGCTATGTTTCCTCCAAAATAGATTGTCAATTGGTCGTGTTCGGTGTGATCAGCACCGTGTTTGGTTTTACCAGGCCCAGCTCCTGCTCCGCGATCTCCTGGACGGCTTCATCAGAGTTCATATCTTTCAGCCGGTCCGAAAGCTGGCGGTTGATGCCGGATTCCTGGGCGATCTGGGATTGCAGATCCTGGGTCTGTGTCTGGACCCGGACCCGGACCCAGCTAAGGGCCGCCAGGGCCAGCATGGAAAACACCAGCAGGGTCAGAATCAAAATCTTCAAAAGCATGGTGCTGTTTTTGAAAACCACTCTTGTATTTCCGATTTTTACAGTGGACTCTGTCATTGGTGCTACCTCCGGGATGATGTCTGGCTTCCAAACAGTTCTTCCGTCCTATTGTACCCCATTTTCCGGCAGATGCAAACATATTTTTTGCGGTTTTGAAAAATTTTTTCCAAAATGCCAAAACCGCCCTGTAAATCCCAGCCAAAATGGACCAAAAGCCATAAAACGCCGGCCTCAAAAGTCTGCCCAGGGTGGCCTCTTCTATTAGCCCTCCCAGTAGTGCCGCCAGGGCGCAGGGCAGCCGCAGGTCCCCGCCGCAGATGCCGAAGCCTAAATAGCAAAGAGCGGCCCCCGTGGCCAGCACAAAAAGGCCGTCCCGCAGGTGGTTGTGCCGCCGGCCCAATGGCCGCAAAAAGCCCCAAAAGATGCCCAGAACCGCCCCCAACAGGCCGCCCCACAGCAGTTCTTTCAGGGCATCCCTCGGGGGGATCAACCGAACATCCTCCCCCAGAAGCTTCCGGCCCGCTGCTCGTTATAACTCAAGGCACTGATGCTTCCCTCCACCGCCACATTGCCCCCATCCGCGCTGAGTTCTTTGAGCTTCAAGTCCTCTCCCAGCACCGTAAGCGTTCCAAGCTCCGTCTGCAAGACCACCTGGGTCTCCTCAAAATGCACCACCTCCGTGACCGCCGTCACATGCAGGCTCTTTCGCTCTATCAGCCGCAGCGTATGGGCCTCCTGAATCATTGCGCCATGCCCCGCTTTCCTTTTGATTTCACAAGGAAGCTCTGATTAAACCGGCAAGAGCTGACGGCGAAAGATTTTGGTTCCAGGCAAGGTTTGGAAAATGAGGGAATACTTTGTGTATTTCCCATTTTTCAAACCGCAGTCTGGGGGCAAAAGATTCGCCGCTCAGCCGCAGACGATTTATTCAGAGTTTCCTTAGCATTCTATGAAGCTTTTCTCAGGACTATGCCCGGGAAATCGTTGACACCGGCCCTAAAAAGGGGTATCATATTTTCAATGATTTGAAAGGCGTGATCTCTATGAAAAAATCCGATGCCGCAACCCTGGGAAAGCTGCTGCTGACCCCGGTGCTGATGATCATTCTGGGCATTGCCCTGATCCTGAGACCGGACTCCGCTTCGGCTTTGGTGGGAAAAATCCTGGGATGGGTCTTTATCCTGGCAGGTGTTGCCATGGCGGTGGAGTCTTTGGCGGTGCGGGACATTACCACTGGCCGGGTGCTGTTTTCCGTGGTGGCCCTGGCTTTGGGGGTGTGGCTCATCCGCAATCCCCTGCGTCTGGCGGCGGCTCTGGGGCGCATCGCGGGACTCCTCATTCTCCTGCGCTCCGTACAGGACATTATCAACGCCACCCGCTGGAAATGCGGCATGAAATATGCCCTGCTCTCCGGCATCATCGGCGCGCTGCTCATCCTCCTGCCCATGACCAGCTCCCGGGCCATCTGGGTGATTTTGGGCATTCTGGTCACCGTGGTAGGCATTCTCACCGCTGTAGACCGGGTGAAGTTTGGCCGGGGTCTGCCCTCCGGGGACGACAACATTATTGACGCCCAATGAGATACGCTTGCTGCCGTTTAGAGGGCCGCAGCGGCCATGAGGCGGGTCGCGCCCTTTTGCGGCAGCTGTATATGGAGGAGACGGGGCAGCCCCTGCCCCCCCTCCATTACTCTCCCACCGGAAGGCCCTACCTGCCCGGAAGCCCCTATCGGTTCTCCATCACCCATACCCGCCGCCACGCGTTCTGCGTCCTGGGTACCCACCCCGTAGGCATCGATGCCGAGGAGCTGGACAGGCCGGTACGCCTGGGTCTTGCCAAACGCATTCTCTCCCCCGATGAATTCCTCCAATTCACCGCCGCCCCGGATAAGCCCCGGGCATTGCTGACCTTTTGGGTATTGAAAGAAGCCCAGGCTAAGCTTACCGGCCTGGGCCTGCAAGGCTTCCCCAACCACACCCATTTTGACCTGCATGACCCCAGAGTGTGGGAGTGGGACGGGTGTTTGGTGGCGATGCTGGTGGAAGCGGAAAGAAGTTGACAGTTGACAGTGGACAGTTGACAGTTTTTTGTGGGGCGGAACAGATGTATTGTAGGGGTGGTGCTTCGCGCAGCGAATCAAAATCAAATGATTGCCGGGGGCAATCACACCATAATTCCATCGGCTACCAGCCGCCCGCCACGTTGGATGTATAACCTGTGGGGGTGAATGGTACAACCCGAAATATGGTACCCCCACTGTAGCGGCGGCAATCTGCCGCCAACCGGCCGCAAGGCCGGAATCGTGGTACGTTCGTGTTTGTAACGTCCAACGGAAAAACGTTTGTCGTTGTATTGCGTGATACCGTTCAACGAAACAGGTTGTAATTTGCAACGGAGCCAGCCCCTGACGGGGCTGGATGGCGTTGGGTCAACGCCGCTACATTGTTCCGTATATTGGGTGGTACCATTCATCCGCACAGGTTATATTCGTTACGTGGCGGGCGGCAGATTGCCGATGGAATTATGGTGTGATTGCTCCTGGCAATCAATAGATTTTAATTCGCTGCGCGAAGCACCACCCCTACTAGAGTGTTAACATAAAAACTTTACTTTTTTAAATTCATGTGCTATAATATAAATACAATCAAAAAAAGG
>CAKTQE010000112.1 GCA_934593275.1 uncultured Oscillospiraceae bacterium
CTGAGGGAAGCCATCATCATTGCGGTGAACGACATGGATGTGATCAACGCCATCACCAAGGTGCTCTATCCCCAGGTAGCCAAGGCCTTCGGCACCACGCCAAGCCGGGTGGAGCGAGCCATCCGCCACGCCATCGAGGTCGCCTGGGATCGAGGGGATCTTGACACCTTGCAGCGCTTCTTCGGCTACACCGTGTCAAACACCAAGGGCAAACCCACCAATTCCGAGTTCATCGCACTGATTGCCGACAAACTCCAATTACAGCTGAAAAGCACCGAGGCCGCCCAGTATTGACCCGAAATACCAAAAAAATCACAGTCACGAGAAAAAATCACAGCCACGAGAAAAAAAGTGGCTGTGATTTTTTTGCATATTTCAACTGAGTTTTGATTTTACAGATTTTGGTCTGTCAACCATAAAAGAAAGCTTCTGGCAAGGTCTAATTTCTTCCCGTTCATGCCCCGCAGGAGCTGGGCAACGTCCCGCCAGGCCTCGTTTTCGCAGCGGATGCTCCCCGCCAGAAAGGCATCCGGCGTGGTGTCCAGAGCCAGAGCCAGACGCATAACGACTTCCAAGGAAGGAATGGAAGTGGCCCGCTCAATGCAGGAAAGATATTTGTCATTGATCCCCGCTTTTTCGCAGACCTCCGTCTGCTTCAGGCCCAGCTCTTTCCGCCGGGCGGCAATGCGCTTTCCGATCTGCGAATAATCCAGTTCCATACAATCGCCTCCTGCCTGTCATTGTACAAGTTATCCAAGAACAGAAGAACAATTTATAAGTGGAATAATCAACTTGACAGCAGAATATTTTAGAATTATAATGGATTTATCCGCTTGAGGGTGGAATGCAGATTTTCTTCTAAAAACGAAAAATATATGGAGGTTGACTTTATGCCGATTAGCACTGTCACATCGTTGCTGATGCATTACTTCATCGACGGAAGTCCTGTTTCCGCGCGGACGCTTCAACGGAAATGCGTCAAGGGCGTTATTGATGAAGCACTAAGCAGCGGATTCATCCGGGAATATGGAAAAGATGAGGATGGTTATTCCCTCTACATTGTTACAGAGAAAGGACGGGATAAACGCAACAAATAGCATTTTTCTTGTTATACTAAATTGTTGAGGAGAAAAAAACTTATGGGCAACAATAATTCAGGCGTCTCAGACTTCACCTGGTTCATCCTGACACTCATGTCTTGTGGTGTTTTTATAGGACTTTGGAGTATAGATAATGATGGCTCCGGCATTGGAGCACTTATTGGATTTGTAATGGCCATTCCTCTCCCAATACTTCTTATATATCTCCGACTCCGCGCAATATGCAATAAGAACCGCCAGGCACGCGAGGAAAAAACAAGGCGTGAAAACGAAAAGCGTGAAGCAATTCGCCAATCAGCCCAAAATGGTACATGGGTATTCCCTGCCGAAAAATTCTATCAGCAGTGCACTGAACAAAAGGTACTTAATACTTCCGATGAATATGGATTCAAAAAGGCTAAAATGATTGCGGAACAGCTCATTCAGGAAGCGTGTCCAGAAGTGGACATATCCTATTTTCAAAGCTATCTGACAAAAGGAAAGCTGCAAGAGCTCCTGGAAACCGGTAAGTCTCAGGCAGAGCAAACTGCGAAAAAGAAGCTGGAGGAATCAAAGCGAGTCCGCGAAGCGGATGCCGATTCCTATGAGGCAATATTTATGCATCGTTCGTCTGCGGTAGCCGGGCTGACTGGATGCCAAAAGCGTGTACAAATGCTGACCGATCTTATTAGCGACTATGGCGAGGAAATCCAGAAGCTGAAAGACGGCGAAGAGGCAATGAAACAGCTGGCAATGATATATACAGGCGCCCAGAAAAAAGAAAGTGATTGGGCAATTCTGGGCGGGGCTGCCAATGGTATTGCAGGTCCTGTTGCGAGTGCAGCCGTTATCTGGGATACCATGAAGAAAAATGGAGAGATTGCGAAGTATAACGAAGGAATGCGGAAGGCCTCTATGGACGTTTTGAGCGGAACGGTTTCTGTCGCTGGAAACCGGATAAAGGCTGAGGAGGAGCGGGATAATGTAAAGGTCAGGCTGGAAGAAGCCCGAGAAAAAATTACCCTTTCCAAACCGGACGCTAACGAAATATGGAATAATATTCACATCGGCCAAAATTATTCGGTCAAGAGATACGATTCCGGCGTTCTGCACGTTTCAATCTCCCTTGGCTTTTTGAGATCGTTTGCCCTGAATGTTCCGCAGGGCGTACATATGGTTGTGGATGGTACAATCCGTGCGAATGTGACAATGGACGGAATTGACATTGGGCCAGTTGAATTTCCGCTTCCTCTGTACGGAATTCCTTGTGAGGCTGACGCAAAGGTCACGCTGGATGGCATGTGTGGATGGTCTACTGAATTCCAAGGCAAGTATAGCCTGTATTTTGCCGATCAGCAGAATCTATGGATTATGGAAGCGTAAATAGGTATTCCAATCATTGTTCTCGCTGAAAGATATCTTCTATAAAGCAAGTAAAGAGCACCATAAAATGATAATCACCCCCAGAGGGCCGGTACGGCTCTCTGGGGGCGTTTTCTGTCTGAATGGCAAAAACTATTCGGTTGAATGGAATGCAGGAAGGACGAGGGACAAGGGCTCCCTTGTGTAAAGGGAGTGGCGCTCCGCGCAGCGAATTTGAAATATAAATGACTGCCGGTGGCAGTCATACCATAGTGTATGGCATGGCCGTCTCACGGAAGGCCATGACTGAGGGATTGT
>CAKTQE010000113.1 GCA_934593275.1 uncultured Oscillospiraceae bacterium
GCTTCTGGCAAACCTGTCGCATAAAAATTGGGGGAAGTCTGCCATCGACTAGAGTAGCGAATCAGACTGCTTTTTTACAAGGGGAACCTGTCGAATCCGGAAAAAATTGTGTTAGGAATTATAGCGGACCTCGGTGGTTTCGTTGGGATTTCCCTGGAAGAACCGGGTCAGATTGTCAATGGTGGTGTTGGCGATGCTGTCCAAAGCCTCCTGGGTCAGGAACGCCTGGTGGGAGGTGACGATCACATTGGGCATGGCAATGAGCCGCACCAGTTTGTCATCCTGCACGATATGGCCGGAGAAGTCCTCATAGAAGAAGTCGCCTTCCTCCTCGTAAACGTCCAGACAGGCGGCACCCACTTTCTTGTCCTTGATGCCATTGATCAGATCCTCGGTATTGACCAGTGCGCCACGGGAGGTATTGATGATTGTAACGCCCTTCTTCATTTTGGCGATGGACGCGGCATCAATAATATGCCGGGTTTCCTCGGTCAGGGGGCAGTGGAGGGAGATAATGTCAGACTTTTCAAAAAGCTCCGGCAGCTCCACGTAGTGCAGGCCACTGTCTTTGGCGGGGAATTTGTCATAGGCCAGAATGTTCATGCCAAAGCCCTTGCAGATGTCGGCAAAGACACGGCCAATTTTGCCGGTGCCGATGATGCCCACGGTTTTTCCGTGCAGGTCAAAGCCAGCCAGCCCTTGGAGACTGAAATTGAAGTCCCGGGTGCGGATATAGGCCTTGTGAGTCCGGCGGTTGATGGTCAGCAGCAGTGCCATGGCATGTTCGGCCACAGCGTAGGGGGAGTAGGCGGGGACGCGGTAAACGGGAAGCTTTCCCTGGCAAGCCCGGATATCAACATTGTTAAAACCGGCGCACCGCAGCACCAGAACCTTTACGCCCATCTCATGGAGCTTTTCCACCACAGGAGCGGAAACCGTATCGTTTACAAATACGCACACGGCATCATAGCCCTGGGCCAGAGACACCGTATCCTCGTTCAGACGGGTTTCAAAATACTTGATCTGCAAATCAGAATTGGCGGAATAGTGGTCAAAACCGGGAATATCATAGGGTTTGGTATCAAAAAATGCAACTTTCATTGTTCATTACCTCCATCGGTATTTGTTTATCGATATAATAATAACGAATAGTTCCTGCTTTGTCAATAGTATTTTACGCCCATCTTTATTTTTGACGCAATAGGGAAAACTATACAAGAATAAGCTAGACTTTTTGTGAACAATCACGGATAGAAGAACAGCGGTTGCGTTTTTGGAAAAAAAGAGTATAATGTCCTTGATTATAAAGACAGGAGACAGATTGGAATGCTCGATAAAATCCGGAATCTCATCAAGGCCCACTGGGATATTATCTCTTACCTCTTTTTTGGAGTTTTGACCACAGTGGTCAATTACGTGATTTATCTGCCATGTCTGAATTTGCTGCATCTGTCCGCAGCGGTCAGCAATTGCATTGCCTGGGTGGTGGCTGTGCTGTTTGCCTATGTGACCAACAAGCCCTTTGTATTTAGGAGCCACGACTGGTCTATGGCTACGGTTATTCCGGAGTTTGGAAAATTCGTTGCCACCCGTATTTCCTCCGGTGTATTGGAAACCGCCATCCTATTCATTGCCGTAGATACCCTGGGGGGAAACGGCAATATCTGGAAGCTCATTACCCAAGTCCTGGTCATCGTCATCAACTACGTGGGCAGCAAGCTCCTGGTGTTCCGTAACAAACAGTAAACACACTGGGGCAGCGGGGGAACGCTGCCCCAAAAATTTCCCTTGACATTTCCTGGCGAATATGCTAGTATATCCAGGCAGTCAGCTGAATAGCTATTGATTCGGAGTGATACCCAAGAGGCCGAAGGGGCTCCCCTGCTAAGGGAGTAGGCGTCTAAAAAGCGCGCGAGGGTTCAAATCCCTCTCACTCCGCCATTTGCCTGTTTTACTTTTTTCAGTAGAACAGGCAATATGTTTACGGAGAGATGTCCGAGTGGTTTAAGGAGCTGGTCTTGAAAACCAGTGACGCGGCAACGCGCCGTGGGTTCGAATCCCACTCTCTCCGCCAAATAAAAAACCCACTGGAGACAATATCCGGTGGGTTTTTACCATTTTTTTGAAATCTTGTATGCTTTTGAAGTGTAATCCATACTGAAATCGGCTGCTTATGAGAACTGGGGACTAGTAGTCTGTTAAAACTAAAACTTTATTTCCGGATATAGATGAGCAAGCTTGATACGAGCAGACTCTGTTGTGAAA
>CAKTQE010000114.1 GCA_934593275.1 uncultured Oscillospiraceae bacterium
GCGGAATCATTGAGCATTTTCAGGTCGTGGTCGGAAAGGGTCATAATGGGGGCCACCACCAGGCTGTCGCCGGTGTGCACGCCCACGGGGTCAATGTTTTCCATGCCGCAGATGGTGATGGCGTGATCATTGGAGTCCCGCATGACCTCAAACTCGATTTCCTTATAGCCCTTCACGGACTTCTCAATCAGCACCTGATGGACCGGAGAGAGCTTAAAGGCGTTGAGGCCGATCTCTTCCAGCTCTTCTTCATTGTAGGCAAAGCCGCCGCCGGTGCCGCCCAGGGTGAAGGCGGGACGGAGCACCACCGGGTAGCCGATGTGCTTGGCAGCCTCCTTGGCCTCTTCCAGGGAGTAGGTGATTTCGGAGGGAATGACGGGCTCCCCGATGGACTGGCACAGCTCTTTGAACAGCTCCCGGTCCTCGGCCCGCTCAATGGAGGTGGAGGAGGTGCCCAGGAGCTTCACGTTGCACTCCTTGAGAACGCCCTTCTTTTCCAGCTGCATGGCCAGGTTCAGGCCGGTCTGGCCGCCGATGCCGGGGACGATGGCGTCGGGCCGCTCATAGCGGATGATCTTGGCCACATATTCCAGGGTCAGGGGCTCCATATAAACCTTGTCGGCAATGGTGGTATCGGTCATGATGGTGGCGGGGTTGGAGTTGCACAGCACCACCTCATAGCCCTCTTCTTTCAGTGCCAGACAGGCCTGGGTACCGGCGTAGTCAAACTCCGCCGCCTGGCCGATGACGATGGGGCCGGAGCCGATGATCAAAATCTTTTTAATGTCTGTTCTCTTTGCCATAATGTTTTCCTCCAAAATACTGCGGATGTGGATTAAAGGTTGGCGGAATCCGGTTCCGCCTGGTACACAGCGTTTCCGTTATGGAAGGTAGCCATACATTTGCCCTGGACGGTCCAGCCGGTAAAGGGCGAGGCTTTTCCCATAGACAGGAACTCGCTGGGATCAACTTGGTATTGTGCGTTTAAGTCCCAGAGGGAAAAATCATTTCCCATGGGAATGCCAAAACGCTGCCGGGGGTTTGTAGTGAGCTTTTGAAGCAAGGCTTCCATAGAGAGAATGCCGGGCTTTACAAGATAAGTATAGAGGATGGGGAAGGCAGTTTCAAGCCCTACCACACCAAAAGCACTTTTTTCCAGACCCCGGGCCTTTTCTTCGGCACTGTGGGGGGCGTGGTCCGTGGCAATCATATCGATGGTGCCGTCCTGCAGTCCCTCTACCAGGGCTTCCCGGTCTTCAGGGCTGCGCAGAGGGGGATTCATCTTAAAGCGGCCATCCTCCTGCAAGAAGCTGTCATCCATGACCAGGTAGTGGGGACCGGTCTCGCAGGTGACGTTGACGCCGGACTTTTTGGCCTGGCGAATGATGTCCACACTTTCCTTGGTAGAAATGTGGCACACGTGGTAGCCGCAGCCGGTTTTGGCCGCCAGCTCCAAGTCCCGGGCAATGGGACCCCACTCGCTTTCCGAGCAGATGCCTCTGTGGCCATGGGCCTTGGCGTAGTCTCCATCGTGGATGTAGCCCCCTCGCAGGAGACTGTTGTCCTCGCAGTGGGCAACGATGAGCTTCCCCAAATCCCGGGCGTGCCTCATGGCCTGTTCCATCATGCCTTTGTCCTGAACGCCTCTGCCGTCATCGGAGAAAGCAATCACGTAGGGGGCCAGGGCTTCCATGTCCGCTAAGATTTCTCCCTGCTGGCCCTGGGTAATGGCCCCGTAGGGGTAGACCGCAATGGAAGCCTCCCTGATTTTTTCCAGCTGAGGGGCCAGATGCTCCAGGCTGTCCGGCACGGGGTTCAGGTTGGGCATGGTGCACACCGCCGTGTACCCCCCTCGGGCCGCCGCCCGGGCACCGGAGACCACGGTCTCCTTATAAGAAAAACCCGGCTCTCTGAAATGCACATGCACGTCACAAAAGCCGGGGAAAAGGGAATACCGGGGGGAATTGAGAAAAGAAAAGCCCTCATTTTTGAAAACGGCGAAAACACCGTCCAAAAAAGAGGACGTGTAAGAATCGGAAACCTGAAC
>CAKTQE010000115.1 GCA_934593275.1 uncultured Oscillospiraceae bacterium
TACCGTGTATTGGGTGATACCATTCACCCCCACAGGTTCAACACCCAACGTGGCGGGCGGCAGGTTGCCGCCCCTACATCAAAATTATTACAAATACCGTATGTTTTACGTGCCTAATGTCGGTTTTGCGTTTCGAATAATGGAAAAAACGCTGTACGTTGACGTAGGGGCGGCAACCTGCCGCCCGCCACGTGGCAATAATAACCTGTGGGGTTGAACGGTACCACCTACCCCATCTCAAAATAATTGTCAATTGTCAATTGTCCATTGTCAATTCATCCCCTAAAAGGCCGGGAAAAACATGAAAGAAACCCTTTACTTTTGGGGAAACTTATGTTAGAATATGACCGCTGGCTACGGCCAGAGATGAATAGTTACTGCCCTCGGCTCGGTTGCGGGAGAAAACCCAATGGGTGTTTTCACCGGCCCCATACTTAGCCCAATGGGTAAATTTTAAAAAAGGTGGAAAATAACAATGATCCAGAAGGAAAAGAAGACCCAGGTCATCCTGGAAAACGCGACTCACGAAGGCGATACCGGCTCCCCCGAGGTTCAGGTTGCCATTCTGACTGCCCGTATCAACGAGCTGACCGATCACCTGCGTGTACACAAGCATGACAACCACTCCCGCCGTGGCCTGCTGATGATGGTTGGTAAGCGTCGCAACATGCTGGACTATCTGGCAAAGAAGGACATCAACCGTTACCGCGCTCTGATCGCCAAGCTGGGTATCCGTAAGTAATATTTTTGGGGCGACGGCTTCCGTCGCCCCGTTTTCGCATTTTCAAATCCCGGGAGTCCCTTTAGCGTTTGAAAGTGATGTCTTGTAAGAGAGGTCAGTTTCAAGTGCTAAACCTCCCGGAAAAAATAAAAAATTTCAGGAGGTATTCCCATGATCACCCACAAGCAGTTCCCCAATCATAAGGTGTACGAAATGGAAATCGGTGGCCGTCCCTTTACCGTTGAGACCGGTAAGGTGGCCGAGCTGGCCAACGCCGAGTGCATCTGCCGTTATGGCGACACCGTGGTTCTCACCACCTGCACCGCCAACCCCATCCCCAAGGCCGGTATTGACTACTTCCCGCTGACCATCGAGTTTGAAGAGCGGATGTACTCCGTAGGCCGGATCCCCGGCTCTTTCAACCGCCGGGAGGGCAAGCCCTCTGAGCGGGGCATCCTCAACAGCCGGATCATTGACCGGCCCATGCGCCCCCTCTTTGACGAGGAGCTGCGCAACGACACCGTTGTGACCTGCACCGTCCTGGCCAACGACTACGACAACCCCGTAGAAATCGTGGCCTCCCTGGGCGCGTCCATTGCCATCGCTTCCTCCGATGTGCCTTGGAACGGGCCGGTGGCCACCACCAACGTGACCCATCTGAACGGCGAGTATATCGTGAACCCCTCCGCCGAGCAGCGGGCCGCCGGTGACTGCTTCGTTTGCATTTCCTCCACCTTTGAAAAGGTGGTCATGATCGAGACCGAGGCCAACGAGGCCCCGGAGTCCGTGGTTCTGGAGGCCATTCGTCTGGCCCACGAGACCAACATGGAGATCGTCAAGTTCATCAACGGCATCGTGGCCGAAATCGGCAAGCCCAAGTTCACCTTTGAAAAGGCTGCCGTCAACCATGAGCTGCTGGACGATTTGATGGAGTACGGCCTGGGCCAGATCGAGTACGCCCTGGATACCGATGACAAGAACGTCCGGGAAGAGCGGCTGACCGCCGCCCGGCTGGACTTTGCCGAGAAGTTTGCCGACAAGTATGAGGACTTTGAGACCCATATCGAGGTGTGCCTCTACAAGATGCAGAAGAAGGTCGTCAAGAAGTGGCTGCTGCAAGGCAAGCGTGTGGATGGCCGTGGCATGGACGAAATTCGTCCCCTGGATGCCGAGGTTGGCGTGCTGCCCAGAGTTCACGGCAGCGGCCTGTTCACCCGTGGCCAGACCCAGGTGCTGTCCATCTGCACCCTGAATACCCTGTCCGCCGCCCAGAAGCTGGACACCATCTACCCCGAAGAGACCAAGCGTTATATCCA
>CAKTQE010000116.1 GCA_934593275.1 uncultured Oscillospiraceae bacterium
ATGAAGCCATTTTTTCGCAGGAATACTTTGTGTATTGCAAGGAAAAATGGCGCACAGCAGGCGGAAAAGACCCGCTGTTTGGGCGTGTTGACGGTTTTCAGATAGGCCCTAGAATAGGATGGGATAGGAAAGAAATCTTTTAAGGATCAACCGTGGCTTTATTCTAGCATAGCTTTTTGGGGAGCGGAAGCCCCCCGGGGGGATGGGGTTCTCAGAGGCAAAACAACCCCCTGGGGGGATGTTTTTGTAAAAGATACACAAGAAAACAAGTGCCAGCCCCCTTTTTGGGAGCGCAAAATCCCAGGTTTGGGCCGCAATTTTGTAAAATCCTACAAAATACCCCCAGGAACCCCCTGGGGGCCATGCAAAAATCCGCTGCCAATGTTTGTATCGGCAGCGGGAAACTTTTAGTGTTTGGCCAATCCGTAGGAGCGGAAGGGCTGAATGTAGCGTTCGTGGCTAAGAGGTTGGGGTCGGGCGTGAACGCCGGAGACCAGGCCCAGCATGGCGTAAATGGTAACGGTGGAGGAGCCGCCGTAGCTGATCAGGGGCAGGGTCAGGCCGATAACGGGCATAACACCGATGCACATGCCCACATTGATGATCAGCTGGAACATCAGAGCGGAGGCGGCACCGAAGCAGATCAGCCGCCGCATATATTCCTGGGAGCGAATGCCCACCTGGATGCACCGGGCAATGATCAGCAGTTCCAGAATCAGAATGGCACAGCAGCCGAAGAAGCCCAGTTCCTCGCCCACGGAGGAAAAGATGTAGTCCGTATGCTGGGCAAAGAGCATACCCGCCTGGGTACGGTTGCCGTTGAACAGACCCTGGCCTGTCAGGCCGCCGCCGGTCAGGGACATGAGGTTGATTTTACTGTGGTACCGGGCCCCCAGGCCCTCGGCATCAAAGCTGGGGTCTACCAGTACCAAAATACGCTGCTGCTGGTAAGTACCAAGCAGGGGCCAGGCGATAAAGCCCAAAGGCACCATGGCCGCAATGGCAATGGCGAACCAACCCATGCCGACACCACCGGCAAAGGCCATGCCGATAAAGATGAATACGAAAATCAGGGAAACACCCGCGTCTCCCGACAGCACCATGTTGAGTCCCACGATAAGCCCCAGGTGGAACACCATCTGCATGACCGCCGGAATGGAGGAGATGTCATTTTGGTGTGACGACATCACCGAGGCCATGACCAGAATATAGCCGATTTTACAAATCTCGGCAGGCTGGATCATAAAGGGCAGCAGGGGGATATTCAGCCAGCTTCTGTTACCGGTATTGTTGTCCGTACCGAAAGGGATCAGCAGCAGCAGCAAACACAGGTTGAACGCCGTGAGTAGCACCCGGTTTTCGGACATGGTATCGGCATCAATAGAGGAAACAATGGCATACATCATCACGCCAATGGCCACGGCGGCCAGCTGAATGATGATGTATTTGATGTTGTTGGTACCGAATTTGGAGGCGTTGGTGGCACTGGCCATGACGATCACGCCAAAGCCGGAGGTGACCAGGGCCAGGGTCAGCAATACCCAGTCGCCTTTTATTTTGAAATCCTTTAATTCTTCAAAAAAACGATGCACGGAATCAGCTCCTTTGGGGGCATTATAGCCTTTTTTAGCCATAATGTAAAGAGATAAACGATGAATAATTTTTGACAGCCTGAAAAAAGCCCCGGAACGGCCACCGCCGCTCCGGGGGTTTGGGTCCATTTTCTGTTGCCTTGCCTGTTCCAAGGGAAAATCAAATGAAACAGGGTGGTTTCTCAAACCTGCCGGGTGGATTCCTCCACGCCACTTTGCTGCGGTCGGAATGACAAGTTTTTGGGGGTCAGGCCAAAAATCAGCTGATGCGGACGGCGGCCACGACCAGACGGCCATTGTCCAGGGTGTATTCACAGGTGGACAGGCAGATCATCTTGTCGCCGTACTGGGGGGTAATGCCGGTGTC
>CAKTQE010000117.1 GCA_934593275.1 uncultured Oscillospiraceae bacterium
GGCAAGGCGTTTTGTGACGAGCTGCTGACCGATGGGCGGGTGCAGATTCTCGCTTATACCCGGTTCAAGGAAATGATTCGCCTGTCCGGCAGGGCAGTTCCCGCTGAGGGGCAGGAGGAAAAAATCAACACGATCTTTGCAGAGCAGCCCTATCTTGCCAATGTATATCCCGGAGACACCCGGAATATCGGCATTATTTTTGAGCTGAGGGATTTCAGCATCGAATACTTCAATTTGGGCGTGAAGCCCATCTTCCGTGAGGTTTATACGATTGGGCAGGCGGAAGCCGAGAAGAAGGGCTATCGTATCACCGATGCCTGCATCGGCTGCGGCACCTGCCTGGATCACTGCCCGCAGAAGTGCATTGTTCCCGGCGAACAATACACCATCCAGCCGGAGCATTGCCTCCATTGCGGTGCGTGCTATGAAAACTGTCCGGTAAAGGCGGTGGAAAGGCTATGAACCAAAGTGAAAAACGGCTGTTTCTCATCCAGTCTCTTTTGAACGAGCGCCCCTCCTGCCAGAAGCAGAGCATCCCGGCAGATTCCGAGCGACAGAAGATTTTACTGCGGGGGCTGATGAATGTCCGCAGACCGGCGCACATCGGCACGGAGTTCCTGCAAGTGCAGGACGAATATCTGCAAAACGAGACCGCCGCAAAGGGCATTACCGATGTTGCCAAACTGACACCCATTCAGCCAGGTTTGTATCTCTGGCAGGGGGATATTACGACGCTCAAGTGCGATGCCATTGTCAACGCCGCCAATTCCGGGCTTACCGGCTGCTATATTCCCAACCACCGCTGCATCGACAATGCCATTCACACCTTTGCGGGTGTGGAGCTGCGCCTTGCCTGTGCGGAGCTGATGGAACAGCAGGGCTATCCCGAACCTACCGGACAGGCGAAAATCACCCCGGCGTTCAATCTGCCCTGCCGCTATGTGCTGCACACCGTGGGCCCCATTGTACAGGGGCGGGTAACACAGCATGACCGGGATCTGTTGGCCTCTTGCTACCGCTCCTGTCTGGAACTGGCGGCAGAGGTGGGGGTGGAAAGCGTGGCATTCTGCTGCATTTCTACGGGAGAATTTCATTTTCCCAATGACTTAGCGGCGGAGATTGCCGTGCAGACCGTCAAGGAATTTCTGAAAAACAAAACCAGTGTAAAGCAGGTGATTTTTAATGTTTTCAAGGATGTGGACAAAGCCATCTACGAAAAGCTGCTCAGAGCAGCTTGAACGGCTGCAAACAGCTTTGCAGGACTGTGACTCGGTTGTGATCGGTGCCGGTTCCGGACTGTCTACGGCGGCGGGCTTCACCTACACCGGCCAGCGGTTTGAAAAATACTTTTCCGATTTTGCGGCAAAGTATGGTATCCAGGATATGTATTCCGGCGGCTTTTATCCCTTTGCCACGCCGGAAGAGCATTGGGCGTATTGGAGCCGGTATATCTACATCAACCGTTATATGGATGCCCCCAAGCCGGTCTATGAAAGCCTTTTGAAGCTGGTGCATGACAAGGACTATTTTGTTATTACCACCAATGTGGACCACTGCTTTCAGAAAGCGGGCTTTGATAAAAAGCGGCTGTTCTACACCCAGGGGGATTACGGCCTGTTTCAGTGCAGTGAGCCCTGCTGTCAGGAAACCTTTGACAACGAGGCGGTCATTCGGCAGATGATGGAGCGGCAGGAGGATATGAAAATCCCGACGGAGCTGCTCCCTGTCTGCCCCCACTG
>CAKTQE010000118.1 GCA_934593275.1 uncultured Oscillospiraceae bacterium
ATCTATTCTCACGATGGGGGCTGCTTTTTGGAACACAAGACGGTGGTATAGAGAGGTGCATGTAAATGAAATGGGCGGCTGCAACGGCAAGTATCATATAGATTGAGACCGGGGCGTTTTCAGCATAAAGAGCAAAGACTGCTTTCTGTGTAACAAAATTCTAAAAAAGTTTATTACATTGATGTAACAAACTTGACGATGAGGAAGCGGCGTGTTATCGTTCGAACTGCTCCGCTGGGGCTGCGATGTGGCCATCGGCAAGATTGATAACCGGGAAGTGGACTTATCGCAACTAAGGTGGATGATAAAAAATACATCGGATAGAATAGAAATCTTGACATCTTCCGGAGATGGCCTATAATCAAAACAGGAGGGACCACCAATGCAAGAAAACGAACTTTTGAAACTGGCAGAGCGTTTCGGATTTGAAGCAGCGGTATTGCCTGCTTCGGAGGTACCTACGGACGGTAAATTCCGGCACTTCTGCGAGGAAAACCGCTGCGGCCAGTATCATGCAAACTACTCTTGCCCGCCCACCTGCGGAACGGTGGAGGACATGGCAGCAAAAATTTACGCGGGAACCACTGCGCTGGTGCTGAAAACCCAGTGGCCAATCGAGAGCTATGAGGATACCAAGACCATTAAAAACGGGAAGCTTTCCCATAACCGCGCCATGCTGCGGCTGAATGAGACGCTGCACGGCCTGTGCGTGGGCGGCAGCTGCTGCTGTCTGTGTTCACCCTGCCGGATGAAGAACGGGGAAAGCTGCATCTACCCGGACCTGCGTTTCAGCTGCATGTCCGCCTATTGCGTGGACGTGGCGGAGCTGTGCAGACGCTGCGGCATGGACTTCCGGTGGGATACGAAAAAGCTCTCCGTTTATAGCATGATCGTAATGAAACAAACCGAAAGTTGGGGAAAGGTGAATGCGCCATGAATTTGGAAAAAGTTCATCATATTGCCATTATTGGAAGCAACTATCAGCAATCAAAGCACTTTTATGTGGACCTGTTAGGCTTTTCTATCGTTCGGGAAAACTACAGACCGGAACGGGACGATTACAAAATTGACCTTCAACTCGATGGGTTGGAACTGGAACTCTTTATCATTAAAAATTGCCCAAAACGCCTCAGTTATCCGGAGGCTTACGGTCTCCGGCATCTTGCCTTTGCGGTGGACTCGGTGGATGATACCGTAAGAGAATTGAACAAAAGGGGCATCATCACGGAGCCAATCAGAATCGATGCTTACACAGGCAAAAGAATGACATTCTTTTATGACCCTGACAACCTTCCTTTGGAAATTCACGAATAAAGTATCGAACAGCTAAAAATGAAGCACTGGAATCTAAGTTGTTTGACTGCAAAAATGTACCGGAATGCGGTGCTTAACGAATAAAAGACAAGCCCGGCAAGGTTTCGATACTTGCCGGGCTGTGTCTTTGTGTGGGGAAGTGCTTTGAGTGGCGGAATCCTCGCTTTATTTCTGGTTCAGAAGGGCGTTCATGTCTTCTTCTGGTGTAGTAATAGGTGCAATACCATAGTTTTCCACCAGGAAGTTCAGAATATTGGGGGACAAAAACGCCGGGAGAGAAGGACCAAGGCGGATGTTTTT
>CAKTQE010000119.1 GCA_934593275.1 uncultured Oscillospiraceae bacterium
TGGGGCTTTGCCACGGAAAATCACCAGGGCTATGTAGGGACTGCTGACCTGAATGACAAGCCGGAGGGGCTGCATGTTCTGGCCCACCTGGATGTGGTAGGGGCCGGTGACGGCTGGGATACAGACCCCTATACCCTGGTTCGGGACGGGGACCTGATTTACGGACGGGGGACGGATGACGATAAAGGCCCGCTGGTGGCGGTTCTGCTGGCCATGCGCTGCGTCCGGGAGCTGGGGCTGCCCTTGTCCAAAAATGTCCGGCTCATTATGGGTACCGATGAAGAAACCGGCTCCCGGGATATTGAATACTATTATAAGTCCCATCCTTTCGCCCCCTACACCCTGTCCCCGGATGCGGATTTCCCGGTGACCAATATTGAAAAGGCCCACTATGCCCCCAAATTCTCTGCCCGCTGGGAGAAAACTCAGGGAAGCGGCGTTCGGGTTCTGTCCATGGAGGGCGGTATCCGCACCAATGTGGCCCCTGCCAACTGTAAGGCGGTGCTGCAACATGTGGATTTGCGGCAGCTGGAAGAAATTCTTGAGGGGATCGCCCAGGAAACCGGCGTGAACATGACCGCCCGGCAGGAGGGGGACGCCGTTCTGCTTACCGCAACGGGTATCCAGGCCCACGCTTCCACCCCGGATGAGGGCAAAAACGCCATTACGGCGGTGCTGCAGGCCCTGGATCGGCTGCCCCTGGCAGATGGTGCCGCCGAAAACTGCGTAAAAGCCCTGCACACCCTGTTCCCCTATGGGGATAACCGGGGAGCAGCCCTGGGCGTTGCCATGGAAGACCGGAAATCTGGCCCCCTGACCCTATCTCTGACTCTGCTAAGTCTCACGGAAACCGGCTTTGAGGGCCGTTTTGATTCCCGGGCACCGCTGTGCGCCACCAAGGAAAATCTCTGCCGGGTGACGGAAGAAAAAATGGCCGCTCTGGGCTGGGAATGCAAGGGGGATATGCTTCCGGCCCACGTGGTAGACGGGGAGTCGGATTTTGTAAAGAACCTGCTTTCCGCTTACGAGACCTTTACCGGACGAAAGGGCTACTGTGAGGCCATCGGCGGCGGCACCTATGTCCACGAGATTCCCGGCGGTGTCGCGTTCGGTGCCGGTGAACACGATTTTGATTCCCGTCTCCACGGTGCCAACGAGCGGGCTAGGCTCAGCCAGCTGCTAAAAACCGCCTGCATCTATGCGCTGGTGATTTCCAAGCTCTGCGCATAAGAAGACAAATCAAGCACCCCCGGAGCTTTCTGTTTTTCGGTAGGCAGGGGGTGCTTGTAAAAATAAGTAAAATATTGAAAAAGTTCTTGACAAACGGTTGCTCCGATGGTAATATAAGCAAGCTATTCGGCGGGGCGCAGAAATGAAGCGGCTGGAGAGCCTACAGAAAAGAAAAATTTGAAAGAATTTAGAAAAAGTTCTTGACAAATGATTTGCTCCGTGGTATTATAAAAAAGTTCAAGCGCAAGCGAGAACGGCTGCATCTTGTAAATTGAATAACGTAAAGACAAACTATAACACCTTGGACAATT
>CAKTQE010000120.1 GCA_934593275.1 uncultured Oscillospiraceae bacterium
CTTGCCCTGCCCTACGGTTGGCGCGTGGCCGCGCTGCTGGCGGCGTATGTGGCGCTGGTGACGGTGAAGGCGCTGCTGTCGCGGGGGCTGTCCATTCGGGAGAGCGAGTTCATCGAGAATACCAGCCTGCGCCTGCGGGACGAGCTGTACGCGGCTGTTTCCGGCGCGAGCTGGGAGAGCCTGACCGCGCGCAAGGATACGGACACGATTAGCCTGTTCACGTCCCAATGCGGGCAGGTTAGCGCGGGCATCAGCGAGGTGATTCACCTGCTGGCAAGCCTTGTGTCCGCGGGCATTCAGCTGGGAATTGCGCTTTGGATGAGCGCGCCGGTGACGCTTTTGGTGTGCCTGCTGGGGGCGTGTATGCTGGCGGTGTTCAAGCCCCTGCGCAAGAAATCCCGGGACTATGGGGACGAGATGATCCGCATCAGCCGGGAGTTCTACGCCGAGCTGCAGAACCAGCTGTCCAGCGTCAAGGAGGTTCGCGCCTACGGTGTGGAAAGGGAGCACGCGGAGACCTTCGGCAGAATCAACCGCGCCTTTGTGGATGCGCGGATGCGCTACGTGCGCCTGAGCGCCACGCCCGGCGTGGTCTACTCCGTGGCGGCGGCGCTGCTGATCGCGGCGGTGTATCTGGTGTGTACGCTGGGAATGAGGGTGGAGACCGACCGGCTGGTAGTGCTGGTATATGTGTTCGCGCGGCTGTGGCCGCTTTTTTCAGGCTTTCAGGGGCGGATGCAGTTCATCAACAGCTGCGTACCTGCCTATGAAAAGCTGACCGAAGCGCTGTCCGAGATGCGCCCGGAGACGGGCGAAGCAGCGGAGGAAGGCGCGGACTTTTCCCATTGGCGGGAGGCGGCGTTCGAGGGCGTGCGCTTCGCCTACCGCGATTCGGACGACGCGACGCTGCGGAATATGAACCTGACCCTGCGCCGGGGCGAGACGCTGGCGTTGCTGGGTCGCAACGGCGCGGGCAAGACCACGGCGGTGAATCTGCTGCTGGGCTTTCTGCTGCCGCAGTCGGGGAAGATTACCGTGGACGGCGAAGCGCTCACGGAGGGCAATCTCCGCGCATGGCGGAGACAGGCGGGGTATGTGCCGCAGGATCCACTGATTCTGAACACCTCCGTCCGCGAAAACCTGACACGGTTCCATCCCGGCGCGAGCGACGAGGCGCTGATTGCTGCGCTGAAGGCGGCGATGGCGTGGGAGTTCGTATCGAAGCTGCCGGAGGGTCTGGACACGGCGCTGGGCGACCGGGGCATTCGGCTTTCCGGCGGCGAGAGGCAGCGCATCGTGCTGGCGCGGGTGCTGCTGGGACGTCCCAGTTTGATCGTGCTGGACGAGGCCACCAGCGCACTGGATTACGAGAGCGAAATGGCCTTCCGCAAGGTGATTCAGAGCATGAGCGGAAACGCCGCCGTGGTGCTCATCGCCCACCGGCTGGCGACCGTGCGTATGGCGGATCGCGCCGCCGTGCTGGAGAACGGGCGAATCGTCGAGGAAGGAACCATCTGCGACCTGCTGGCCAAA